>CAZLCI010000020.1:0-31717 GCA_964558115.1 uncultured Nitrospinaceae bacterium
TTCCAGAACAAATTTTACTGGATATTACTGATGTAGATATTGGTGGGGTTTTGCATGTCAGGGAGGTTGCAGTGCCTGAGAATGTGAGCCTATTAAACGAACTTGATGATCCGGTTCTTTCTATTTCAGTACCTGCTGAAGAAGAGGAAGAAGTCGAAGAAGACATCGAAGGAGATGAAGAAACTGATTCTGAAGTATCTTCTGAAGGTCAAGAAGAAGCTAAAAGTGAAACAGAATCTGACGATCCAGAGAAGAAAGAAAACGAAGATTGATTTTCTCAAGGTTGATGTATGCACTCCACAAAAGTGATTGTAGGTTTAGGTAATCCTGAGAAGGATTATGATAGGACTCGTCATAATGTCGGGTTTAGGGCTTTAGATTATTTTTGTGGGAAATACGACATTAAAATTGACCTGTCTGATAAGAATGTTGATTATGGTGTTGCTTCGTTTAATGAAAAAGAAGTTTTTGTTATAAAACCAAAAACTTATATGAATTTAAGTGGTTCCTGTGTTAAAAGTTTTACGCAGTATAGAAATATAGAGCCTTTTAATCTTCTGGTTCTGCATGATGATATAGATGTGAAGTTAGGTTCGCTCAGGAAAAAAGTTGGAGGCGGCGATGCAGGACATAGAGGGTTACGTGATATTATCGAGAAATTAGGAACTTCAGATTTTTCTCGAATTAGAATTGGGATAGGGAGACCAGATACAGATTTGGAAGTTTCTGATTGGGTACTTAAACGGTTTCCTCCTAAAGAGTTGGAAATAATTGATGAGATTTTAGAAGAAGTGGCCTTTAAGGCCTTTGATTTTGTTTCATAGTTTTATAAATTTAATTGCCCAATTTTTTGTTTTTTTGTCGGTTTTTTTAAACCTGGAGGGTCAGAATAGTCGATGATTGCTTTTTCTAATTTAGCAGCTTTTTTTGGAATTGCTGGTTTGTTGCTTGCTGGGATTATTTATATGTGGATTGGTAAACAATCTCCAGGGAATGAACTGATGATCAAACTAGCAGGTCAGATTCGTGATGGCGCAATGGTATTTTTGAAAAGAGAATACAAGATTTTAGCTATTTTTGTTTTGGTTGTTTTCTTAACTTTAAGTTATGCAATTTCGTTTGATACGGGATTGTCTTTTATTACTGGTGCTATTTGTTCCGTTTTAGCCGGTTTTTTTGGTATGAATGCAGCCACAAAAGCAAATGTGAGAACCGCTGCTGCTGCTAATTCTGAAGGTGGACAATCTGGTGCTCTTTCTATGGCATTTTACGGTGGAACGGTTATGGGTCTTTCTGTTGCTAGTCTTGGCCTATTGGGTGTTGGGTTCCTCTTTTGGTATTTCGATGTTTTGAATGCCCAAAGTAATGCTAGCATTATTAATGGTTTTTCTATGGGTGCTAGTTCGATAGCCCTTTTTGCTCGTGTTGGCGGAGGTATTTATACTAAAACTGCTGATGTAGGAGCGGACTTGGTCGGAAAAGTAGAGGAAAATATTCCTGAGGATGATCCTAGAAATCCTGCAGTTATAGCGGATAATGTTGGAGATTGTGTAGGAGATGTTGCTGGAATGGGTGCCGACCTTTTTGAATCATATGTTGGAGCTATTATTTCTACTATCTTTATAGGTTCGATGATAGGGATGGGTATTAATACTTCTGCTGCCATGGCACTTCCATTATTGCTCGCTATGATGGGTCTTATATCTTCAGTAATTGGGATAGGATCTATGAAATTACTTTCAGGTGCTAATCCTGCGACCGCGTTGAGAGGTTCTACCTTCTTGGCTGCATTGGTATTTGTAATACTTGCTTATTTTGTTACTAATACTATGGGTTTGCCAATATCTATATTCGCATCTATTTTAATTGGGACATTGGGTGGAATAGTTATTGGTTTATTAACAGAATATTATACTGGAACTGGTGGGAAACCCGTTGGTCAGATAGTAGATGCTTCAGAAACAGGTGTTGCAACTAATATTATTAGCGGATTTGCTGTTGGTTTAGAAAGTGTATGTGCTCCTATAGTTGTTTTGGCAATTATAACTTTAATTTCAAATCAATTAGCAGATTTGTACGGTATTTCTGTTGCTGCTGTTGGTATGCTTGCAACTATTGGTATCACAATGTCAGTAGATGCCTACGGTCCAATTGCTGATAATGCAGGTGGTATTACAGAAATGAGTCAATTAGGTCCAGAAACTAGAGAAATAACTGATGGGCTAGATGCTTTAGGAAATACGACTGCTGCTATTGGAAAAGGATTTGCAATCGGTTCTGCTGCATTAACCGCGTTGGCTTTCTTTGCTGCATATACAAAAGCCGCTGGAGTTAAATCTATAGATTTGCAAGATGCGAATGTAGTAGCAGGTTTATTGATAGGGGGAGCTGTTCCTTTTATAATTGCTTCACTAACTATGAATTCTGTAGGTAAAGCTGCATTTATAATGATTCAAGAGATCAGAAGACAATTCCAAGAAGATAAAGGAATTATGGAAGGTACTTCGGAGCCTGATAGTAGTAGATGTATTGATATTAGTACTCAAGCCGCGTTAAAAGAAATGGTTATTCCTGGCGTGACTGCCGTAGTAGTTCCTATTATAGTTGGTTTTTCTATGGGCAAAGAAGCTCTTGGTGGTATGTTGGCAGGAGCTTTATTGTCAGGTGTGCTTTTAGCATTACTTATGGCTAATGCTGGTGGTGCTTGGGATAACGCAAAGAAAGAAATAGAAGACGGCAAACTTGGAGGAAAGGGTTCTGAGGCACATAAGGCAGCTGTTGTCGGTGATACAGTTGGTGACCCAATGAAAGATACTTCTGGGCCTTCAATGAATATTCTCATTAAGTTGATGTCTATCGTTTCTCTTGTTCTGGCACCTTTGTTTTAAGTTTTGAATAATGTAGTATTAGTTTTTCTTTTTTCGTTTTTGTTTTTATGGAGATTTCGTAAATGCGTCAATATGAAACTATGGTACTTCTGTCTCCTGAATTGGATGAGGATGCGGTAGAAAAAAAGATTCAGGGAGTTGAGAATCATTTAAAGGAAAATGATTCTGAAATTATTTCCGTGGATCGTCTCGGGAAAAAACGTTTAGCTTATCCTATTAATAAGCAAAGGCATGGCACTTATTTTGTAGTTACTTATAAGGCAGAAAAAGGGGTTATCTCCGAGATGGAACAAAGTATGAGATTAGACGAGGAAACTTTTAGGTATATGACTATTCGTATAGAAGAATCTGTCTTGAGGAAAATTAAAAAGACAGTTGATCATCAGGCGGCTCAAGAAGTTAAGGATGAAGGTTAACTTCTGCCTTTAGAGGATAGTTTTTATGGAGATTTCTTATGTCTTTAAATAGTGTTTATTTAAGAGGTAATTTAACTCGTGACCCAGAAAAGCGTTTTCTGCCATCGGGCACTGCAGTTGTAAACTTTGGTTTGGCAGTTAATAGAAGGTATAGAAGTGGAGACGAGTGGAAAGAGGAAACTTGTTTTGTGGATATTGTGGTTTTTGGCAAACAGGGAGAATGGTCTGAGGAACAGTTGGGGAAAGGAAGTCCTGTGTTAGTAGAAGGGAGACTTGCTTTTAATTCCTGGGAAACGAAAGAAGGCGAGAGAAGAAGTAAGCATGAAGTAGTTGCTTATAACGTACACTTTATTAAACCTCGTGACGCTTCTTTTGGTGGACAGACAGGTTCTCAAGCTGCTAGTTTGACTGAAGATACCTATGACAGTTCAACTATTAAAGACGATGATATCCCTTTTTAAATGTTTCTTAATTAGGAGTTTTTTATGCCGATAGTTCCTAGAGGATATTCAGATAACAGAAGGAAAAAAAGGAAGCGTTTTCAAAGACAAAAAATATGCCGTTTTACTACGGAAGGGATTTTTTATATAGATTATAAAGATGTTAAAACATTGAAGAACATGGTTAGTGAAAGAGGAAAAATTATTCCAAGAAGGGTGACAGGAACTACTGCATTTTATCAGAGACAATTAACTACAGCTGTAAAGAGAGCGCGATATATGGCCTTGATGCCATATACAATTGATCGTTCTTAAGTAAAAGGGGATAACATTTTGCGTTTGATTTTAAAAAAAGACATTGATCAATTAGGTGAAGCAGGTGATGTGGTAGACGTTTCTGACGGTTATGGAATGAATTATTTGTTGCCTAAGAATTTAGCATTGCATGCATCCACTGGGAATGTGAAAACTAGTCAGCATGAAAAACTACTTAGGGAAGCGCAAGTGCAGGCAGCCAAAAGAGACGCGGAAGATAGCGCCTCTAAGTTCAGTGATATTAAGCTTGAATTTCATCTTAAAGCTGGTCCTGATGGACGTTTGTTTGGTTCTTTGACAAATAGAATGATTGAAGAAGAGCTTTCTAAATTAGGTATTCAAATAGATAGAAAAAAAATTATATTAGAAGAACCAATTAGAAAAGTAGGTGTTTTTGAAATACCTATTCGATTGCACGAAGACGTTAGACCTATTGTAATTGTAAATGTTCTTCAGGAAGAAGTAGAGGAATTGAATGAAGTTGAAGATTCTGATCAGGAAGAACCTTCTGTTGATTCAGAAGAGACTGCGGATTCAGAAGAGGGGTCTGTAGATTCAGCAAAGGTAGATACCGAAACTGAATAATCTTTTCTGATATTTAATCTGAGAAATAAAACGGATTGATGATATAAGTATTTACTATTCTTTTTTTTGGTTTTATGAAAATGGAGGTTTTTTTTGAGAACACCTCCCAAAGAAGACAAAAAATCAAATTCTGATTACCTACCACCGCAAAATATAGAAGCTGAACAGAGTGTGCTTGGGGCTATGTTGCTTGACAATGGAATTGTTTCTTCAATTCTGGAGGTAGTTCGCCCCAATCATTTTTATAGGGTAAGTCACAGAGCTATTTTTGATGCTATTGTATCTCTTTTTGAAAAACAGGAGCCAATAGATCTAATTACTTTAGCGGATACTCTCAAGAAGAACGGAACTCTAGAAAACGCTGGTGGTTTAGAATACATATCGCGATTGTCAGATGATGTTTCTAGTCCCAGAAGAGCAGTAACCCATGCAAAACTAGTTAGAACAACTTACTTGCTTAGAAATTTAGTTACAACATCAAACGAAATTGCTGAAAGAGCTTATCTTGGTGAAGAAGACACTGATAAACTGATAGATGATGCAGAGAGAGCGATGTTGGAAGTTTCTTCTGGAAGGTTCCAAAAAAGTATCAGTTCAATGGAAGAAGTTATTAAGGTAACTTTTCCGTATCTCGAAGACCTTTACGATAAGAAAAAACATATAACTGGGATTCCTAGTGGATTTAGTGAATTTGATAGACTCACATCAGGGTTGCAACCTTCTGAACTTATTGTAATTGCGGGAAGACCCAGTATGGGGAAGACTGCTTTTGCTTTGAACTTGGCCGAACATGCAGCACTAGAAACGAAAGTGCCTACTGCTATATTTAGTTTGGAGATGAGTGCGAGGTCTTTAGCTATTAGAATGTTATGTGCTCGATCTATGGTTAATGCGAGAAGTCTGCAGAGCGGTTTTATGCCATCAAATAAGTGGCCCGTTCTTATACAGTCTGCGGGAGAATTTAAAGAGTCCCCAATTTTTATTGATGATGCAACAGATCTGTCAGTTTTCGACATAAGAGCTAAATGCAGAAGATTAAAGCATGAATCGGGCTTAGGTTTGGTGATTGTTGATTATTTGCAATTATTGACTCATAGAGGTTCTAATGTAGAAAACCGACAAAGAGAAATCAGTGAGATTTCTAGAGGACTTAAAGGATTAGCAAAAGAACTAGATGTTCCAGTAGTTGCTCTAAGTCAGCTTTCTAGAGCTGTAGAGTCAAGGGAAGGGAAGAAACCTAACCTTTCTGATTTACGTGAGTCGGGTTCTATTGAGCAAGATGCAGATGTTGTAGCTCTCTTATACCGAGAAGAATATTATGAGCCAACTCCTGAAAACAAAGGGGTTGCAACAGTTATTCTTGCAAAACAAAGAAATGGTCCTACTGGGGACTTGGAAATTAAATTCTTTGATGAGTATGCTCGTTTCTCTAACCTTGACAATTTTCATCGTCAGGATTCAACCTCTGTTGTTCGGTCAACTAGTGAAGATTTTCATTCTGATGAATTCTGATTAATTGCGGAGTTGCTTATTTGTAGTTCAGATTTTCTCTCTAATTCTATGTGTGATGAAAGAACTGTTGCATTTGTAGACTTAGATATACTTCAGAAAAATTACAATATCTTAGCCGAATCCTTTAAAGGGAAAGAAATACTTTGTGCTGTCAAAAGTGAAGCATATGGCCATGGTTCTATAGAAGCAAGTCAAGTTTTTAGAAAAGCAGGTGCTAGATGGTTTGGAGTTGCTAGTATTTCTGAGGCAGAAATGCTTAGAGATACATCTCTTAAAATTGAGGAGAAAGAAGAAAGTCCTAGAATTCTTTTGATGAGTGATGCAACAAAAGAAAATGCGCAAAAAATAGTTTCTTTAAGATTAGATCCTGTTGTCTGGACTCACCACCAGCTTTCTGCTATTTCCGATTATGCTAAATCAGAAGGTTTAAAGATCCGTGTTCATCTAAAAGTTGATACTGGTATGAATCGTTTAGGAATATACCCTCATGAAGTTCCTGATTTTCTTTCTTCTCTAAGTCAATTTGAAGGAGTTGCTGTCGATGGGATTATGACACATTTGTCTTCGGCAGAAGATCCTTTAGAAATTAACTTTACCACAGGTCAACTCTCTTCTATGGAGTCTTTAGTAGTTGAATTAAGAGAAAGAGGTTTGCTTCCTCCTTTAGTTCATTCTTTAAATACTGCAGGTGGAATTAATTTTCCAAAATCGATTGGTTCTATTGTTAGGGCGGGTATTGGATTATATGGTGGAATAGAATTTGAAGGAATTAATTTGAGTGAGTCTATTACCTGGAAGTCTAAAATAGTACAGGTTAAAAATGTAGTGTCTGGTTCGAGGGTTGGTTATGATGGTACTTATACGATGGAAAAGGATGGAAAGTTAGCAATAGTGAGTGTAGGATATGGTGATGGGTTTCCAAGACTTTTATCTAGTCGGGGGTATGTGGTTTTCAGAGGCAAAAGAGTTCCAATTGTGGGTAGGATTTCGATGGACTTAACTATTATTGATGTTTCTGAATTTCGTGATGATATAAGTTTTGGTGAAGAAGTTATTCTGCTTGGAGGAGATTCTAAAGAATTTGTTTCTGTAAAAGAATTAGCTGATAGATGCGAAACAATATCTTATGAAATCTTTTGTGGAATCAGTTATAGAGTTCCAAGAGTTTTTGTATCAGAAGAAAAAATCCAGAAAAAAAGAATTATTGGACAATATATTTAGTAAAGGAATGTCCATGGTTGATAAAATTAAAATTGAAGTCCGTGAACTCTCAAAATCTTTTTCAAATAACAAAGTTTTGCGTTCATTGAATCTTAAGATTCCTTCTGGAAAAATAACTGCAATTATAGGACGAAGTGGTGAAGGAAAAAGTGTTTTGTTTAAGCATATTATTGGCTTAATGAATCCTGATTCTGGAGATGTTTATATTGATGATCTTAAAATATCAGATTTGAACGGAAAAGATCTCAATAAAGTAAGAGCTAAATTTGGGGTTCTTTTTCAAGGTGCAGCTCTTTTTGATTCAATGACTGTCGGAGAAAATATTGCTTTCCCACTTTTAGAACATTCGGAAATGTCCTCAGATGAAATTGATCTTAAGGTTAAGGATTCTTTGAAGTTAGTTGAATTGGAAGGAATAGAGGACAGAATGCCTTCACAACTTTCAGGAGGTATGAAGAAACGTGTTGGTTTAGCAAGGGCAATTATTCGTGAGCCAGAAGTTATACTTTATGACGAGCCTACTACAGGATTAGATCCAATACTCGCAGACTCTATACATAAACTTATTATTTCTTTACAAGAGAAATTGAATATAACCAGTTTAGTTATTACTCATGATGTCGTTAATACTCTTGAGTTTGCTCATTCAATTGCTATGTTACACGGTGGCGAAATTTTAACACATTGCACCCCTGACGAAATTAAATTGGTTGAAAATCCTTTAGTTCAACAGTTTATTGAAGGTAGTTCAACTGGACCTTTGAAAGTAGTTTGAGTAAAAGATTGCATTTTAAAATTATTTCTGATGATCCTTTATCTAAAGCTAGAGCAGGTTGTCTAGAAACCTCTTCAGGTATAGTGCCAACACCTGCTTTTATGGCTGTGGGTACGCAGGCAACGGTTAAGACCCTGGATGCAAGAGATATTAAGGAATCGGGCTGCGTTATTATTTTAGCAAATGCCTACCATCTATCTGTTCGACCAGGAGAGAAACTTATTCACGAACAAGGGGGACTCCATCAGTTTATGAAATGGGATGGTCCGATTTTAACGGATAGTGGAGGGTATCAACTATTTAGTCTTTCATCCTTAGCTAAAGTTTTTGATGATGGCATTAAATTTAGAAATCATCTTGATGGTGATGAAATTTTTTTGACTCCACAGAAGGTTATTGAAATACAGAAATTTCTTGCTCCAGATATTGCTATGGTGATAGACGAGCCATTAAGTTTTCCACATACAAGAAAGAATGCAGAGATTGCTCTTTCTAGAACATTAAGATGGGCAGAAATTTCTTTAGAAGAACATAAGAATGTCTCTCAGCAACTTCTTTTCTGTATTGTGCAAGGAGGTTCTTTCCTTGATTTGCGTTGTGAGGCTGCAGAAGAATTAGTTAAGTTATCTTTCGATGGATACGCATTAGGCGGACTAAGCCTTGGAGAACCAAAAGCTAAAACTCTTGAAATAATAGACTCAGTAACAGAAATTCTTCCTAAGGACAAACCAAGATATGTAATGGGGATGGGTACTCCTGGAGATATCATTAGATGTGTTTCTCTTGGTGTCGATATGTTCGACTGTGTCATTCCTACCCGACATGCAAGAAGAGGAAATCTTTTTACATGGAAAGGGAGAATGTCCATTAAAAGATCTGAGTATATTCATGATAATCAACCTATAGATTTGGATTGTGGTTGTGAGACATGCAAACGTTCTTATAGTAGGTCTTATTTAAGACATTTATTTCAGTCGAAAGAACCTCTTGGGCAAAGATTAATGTCTATCCACAATCTCTTTTTTTATCAAGAACTTATGAAGAAAATAAGAGGAAAGATTCAAGAGGGAAATTTTCAAACATGGTTGCAAGAAAATTTAAAAGAAGAAATATTTATGATGGAGAATTAATATTTCCTATGCATAGGTTTTTAAATTTTAAACCTTCCTTTCTTACTTTACTTGACAAGCGGGAAGTGCTTTGTTACCAATCCTGATGCGCTAATTTACAGTGATATTGGAGGTTTTTATGTTGGATTTAGTACATGCTTTCTTTCTAGATAATTACGTTGTTTATGCTATGGCTCAAGGTGGTGGTGAAGGTCAAGGAAATTTTCTTTTGCAAATGGCTCCTTTTGCTGCTGTTTTTGCAATTGTTTATTTCATTATGATTCGGCCGCAACAAAAAAAACAAAAAGAACATCAGAATCTACTTTCATCAATAAAGCCAGGAGATAATATAGTTGCTAGTGGAATTTTTGGTGAAGTAATTAAAGTTAAGGATAATATTTTGACTGTTAAGGTTTCCGATGAGCCAAAAGTTAATATTCGAGTAGGTTTAAATTTTGTAAGTGAAGTTATAAGGAAAGATGGAGAATTAGAGCCTGTGAAGGAAAAGAAGTAGTTGGATTGTAATTTACTAATTAGTATTTATTGAGGATTTTAATGGGTGGCTTACGCTGGAGATTAGGAGTTATTTTGTGCGTTATACTTGGTGCAGGGTATTATATATATCCTCCTGATGAACGTATTAACTTAGGTCTTGATTTGCAAGGAGGCATTCATCTCGTTTTAGAAGTTCAGTCTGAAAAAGCAGTAGAATCTAAAGTGGAAAGATACTATAACGAGTTAAAAAGTACATTAAAAACAAAAGACATTAGAATTAGAAAGATTTCCTCTAAGGCTAGAACCCTTAGTATTCAGATTCATAGAGATAATGATAGGACTAGATTTATAGAGTTGATGAAAGAGTATCCTGATTTTATTTCAACTAAAGTATCCGGAACCCCTCCTTTATTCGTTTTTAAAATTTCTGACAAAAATGTAGAGAAAATAAAAGAGCAAGCAGTAGAACAGGCGTTAGAGACAATTAGAAATAGAATTGACCAGTTTGGTGTTAGAGAGCCTACACTTCAAAGGCAAGGAGAAAGACGAATTATAATTCAATTGCCTGGAGTGGATGACCCTGCTCGTGCTAAAGCACTGATAGGGAAGACAGCACTTTTAGAATTTAAAATGGTAGATGAAACTCAGAATGTTACTCAAGTTGTCGAATCTGGTGAAATACCAGAAGGATTTCAATTGCTCTACGATATTAGGCGAGATCGGCGTACAGGGAGAACTATGAAAGGAAGACCATATCTTGTAAGGAAAGAGTCTAGTCTTACTGGTAACAGTCTTACTGATGCAAGAGCAACAATTGGAGATAGATTTAATGAGCCTTATGTCAGCATAACTTTTGATGGTGCTGGTTCAGATGCCTTTGATCGCATAACATCAAATAATGTCGGTAGAAGACTTGCTATAGTTCTTGATGGTGTAATTCACAGCGCACCTACAATACAAGAAAGAATAAGTCAGGGACAAGCTCAGATAACAGGTTCATTTACATTAGAAGAAGCAAGCGATCTTGCTATCACACTTCGAGCTGGTGCTTTGCCTGCACCGGTAGACGTTCTGGAGGAAAGAAATGTAGGTCCCTCTCTTGGAAGTGATTCAATACGAAGTGGGATAATTAGTATTATAACAGGATTTGTCCTAGTTCTAATTTTTATGGTTATTTACTATAAACTCAGTGGAATGATTGCTGTTCTAGCCTTACTGATGAATCTAGTAATTCTTTCTGGTGCCTTGGGACTATTTGGAGCTACTTTAACCCTTCCAGGTATTGCGGGGATTGTTTTGACAGTTGGTATGGCTGTAGACGCAAATGTGCTTATTTTCGAGAGAATACGAGAAGAACTAAGACTGGGAAAAACAGTTCGCTCTGCCGTTGATTCTGGTTTTGGAAAAGCATTTTTAACTATTTTGGATGCTAATGTAACTACTTTAATTGCTGCACTTGTTCTTCTTCAATTTGGGACAGGACCTATAAAAGGTTTCGCAGTAACCTTAAGTATAGGAATTGTTGCTAGTATGTTTACTGCTATTTTCTGTACACGATTTGTTTATGATTCTATTCTTTCCTCGAAGGATATTAGGAGTTTAAGTATTTAATGGAATTAATAAGGCCGGATATTAACTTAGACTTTGTAGGGAAAAGAAAACTCTTTTTAGTTGTTTCTTTATCTTTGGTAATACTTTCTATTCTCGTCCTTTTTTCAAAAGGAATGAATTACGGTATTGATTTTACAGGGGGCACTCTTGTACAAGTGCAATTCAAAAAACAGATAAATATTTCAAAACTTAGAGCATCTTTAAAGCCCCTTCCTTTAGGAGATACTGTAATACAGAATTTTGGTTCGGAGAAAGAGTTCTTGATTAGGGTTCAAAAAAGTTCACGTTCTACAAAGGGTTTAGAAAATAATATTAAAATAGCTATTGAGGATAATTTTGGGAAAGGATCTTTTAAGGTAAGAAGAACTGAGATGGTAGGCCCAAAAGTAGGAGCAGATCTACGGAATAAGGCTTTGAGTAGTATGTTTTTTGCTCTTATCGGGATTCTCATTTATGTTAGTTTTAGATTTAGATTTCGTCAGGCGCTAGCTTCTGTAATAGCTCTTGTTCATGATGTTTTAATAACAGTAGCGGTTTTTGCTTTTTCCGGAAAGGAATTTAGCCTTCCGATTGTAGCGGCTGTTCTTACAATTATTGGTTATTCTCTTAATGATACAATTGTTGTTTTTGACAGAATTAGAGAGAATAATTTAAAGAGCAGAAGGCAGGGTTTCTTTGAAATTGTAAATATGTCAATTAATCAGACGCTTTCTAGAACTATTCTTACTTCTGGAACGACACTAGTAGCAGTTCTTGCTTTTTTGTTTCTTGGTGGTGAAATAATCTCAGATGTGGCATTTACATTGGTAGTTGGAATAATAGCAGGTACGTACTCATCTGTTTACGTTGCAAGCTCTTTCCTTCTTTTTTCTTATGGAAGTAACGAAACTAATAAAAAGAAATAAGGATTTCTAGTCAGTACTTTTATTTCTTAATTCGCTATTAGTCTTGATTCTCAGAGCATTTAAGTTAATAAATCCTTCAGCATCTTTTTGAGAATATACTGAATCTTTTTCAAAAGTAGCTAAGTCTTCTCTGTAGAGATTGTAGTCAGGTGGGGCTTTTCTGCCGACAGCCCTGCATGATCCTTTGAAAAGTTTCACTCTCGCCGTTCCGCATACAGAAAGCATTGAACTATCTATAGATGCTTGAAGAAACTCTCTTTCGGGAGAATACCAAAAACCGTTATAAACTAATTTAGAATATTCTGGCATCAATGAATTTTTTAAATGTATTACTTCTTTATCTAAAGTTAAAGATTCTACAGCTTTTCTCGCCTCATGAAGAACAGTTCCTCCAGGGGTTTCATATACCCCTCTGCTTTTCATGCCTATAAATCTATTTTCTACTATATCAACCCTTCCTATTCCATTTTCCCCAGCTAAGATGTTTAGATTTGTTATAAGATCTAATGGAGACATCCTTGTTCCGTTTAATTCAATAGGATTTCCGTCTTTATAAGTTATTTCAACATAGGTTGGAGTATCGGGAGTCTCTTCTGGAGATTTACTTAGCTTGTACATATCTTCTGGAGGCTCAGTCCAAGGGTTTTCTAATATTCCACCTTCGAAGCTAATATGGAAAAGATTCCTGTCAGTAGAGAAAGGTTTTTCATTACTTACGGGAATAGGAATATTATGTTGTCTCGCAAAATCAATTAGTTCGGTTCTACCACCAAATTCCCATTCTCTCCAAGGAGAAAGAACTTTAAGCGATGGATTAAAAGCAGCATACGTTAGTTCAAATCTGATTTGATCGTTGCCTTTGCCTGTTGCTCCGTGTGCGACCGTATCTGCTCCTGTTCTTTTTGCAATCTCAACTTGACCTTTGGCAATTATTGGTCGAGCAATGGAAGTTCCGAGAAGATAAGTGTTTTCGTAAATTGCTCCAGCTCTTAACATGGGGAAAATAAATTCCTCTGCAAATTCTTTTTGTAAATCAAGAATATGACATTCTTCAGCACCAGTTTGTAAAGCTTTTTCTTCTAGTCCTTCTAATTCTTCGTCTCCTTGTCCTACATTTGCTGCATATGCAACAACTGGACAATTATATGTTTCTTTTATCCACTTGAGCATTACGGATGTGTCAAGGCCTCCAGAATAGGCTAGAACAACTTTTTTGGGTTTAGAATTCATTTACTATTCCTAAGCAAAAATTTAAGTAGTGTCTTTTGACAATGCATTCTATTTTCTGCTTGTTTATACACAATACTTCTTTTCCCGTCCAATATGTCATCAGTAACTTCTTCTCCTCTGTGAGCAGGTAAGCAGTGCATGAAAACAGCATTCTTATCTGTAAGTTTAAATAATTTCTCGTTGACCTGGAATGGAGTGAGTAATTTAGTTCGAAAATCTTTTTCTTCTTCATCTCCCATAGAGACCCAAACATCTGTATATATTGCCATTGTTTCTGAACAGGCAGATTCAATGTCGTTTGAAATTGTAATTTCAGCGCCAGTAGATTTCGCTATTTCTTTTGCATATTTTACAATATCCTCATTAGGAAATAATTCTGTAGGGCATGCTGAATGGATATTAACCCCAAGCATAGCGCCCAGAACCAGAAGTGAATGTAAAACATTGTTTCCATCTCCTAAGTAGCTGATCTTAATATCTCTAAAATTTTTATATTTTTCTTTTAATGTCATGTAGTCAGCGAGTGCTTGGCAGGGGTGATGAAGGTCGGTCAAGCCGTTTATAATAGGAATTGTAGAATATAATCCTAATTGTTCTACCGTTTCTTGTTTGAAAGTTCTTACCACAAGTGCATCTAAATATAAACTAAGTACTCTAGCAGTATCTTCGATTGATTCTCCTCTAGATAACTGTGTCATATTTTGTGTAAGAAAAACCGTGTTTCCACCAAGCTGGTAGATTCCGCTTTCAAAAGAAACACGAGTTCTCGTAGATTGTTTCTCAAAAAGAAGTCCAATTGTTTTTTCTTGTAGGGTTTTATCAGACGCTCCCTGTTTGAAAAGTTCTTTTTCTTGAATCGAAGAATCAATTAAATCTTCCAATTCTTGAGGTTTTAATTCGTCTCCTATTAGATAATCACAATTCTTCACACTATAATTCCTTAAGACTAGATTCTAAAAATTCTAAAAAAGTATCAATCATTTCTTTTTCCACAATCAAAGGTGGTAATAGGCGTACAATATTACCAAGCGCAACGTTTAGTAGAATGCCATTTTCAATGGCTTTAATAACAATTGAACTTACATCTTGCTCTATTTCACATCCGATAATAAGCCCTTTTCCGCGGATTTCTTTAACTGCAGAGTATTTTGAAGCTATAGTTTGTAGTTTTTCTGATGCATATTTTCCCATTGCAGTAACATGATCTAGGAATCCTTCAGAAGTTATTACGTCTAATGCAGCACATCCAGCAGCAGAGGCTAGTGGATTTCCTCCAAAAGTAGATGCATGATCTCCAGGTTCAAAAGCCATAGCATGATCAGATGCAATTAAAGCTCCAATTGCTGTTCCACCTGCTAATCCTTTAGCGATACTCATAATATCTGGATGAACATCGTAGTTTTCGTAAGCCCAAAGTTTTCCAGTTCTTCCCATTCCTACCTGCACTTCATCGAAAAGAAGAAGTAATTCGTTTTCATCGCAGAGTCGCCTTAAATCTTTTAGAAAATTTTCTGGAGGGACATTGACTCCTCCTTCTCCTTGGATAGGCTCTACTAATATTGCGCATGTTTTTTTTGAAATTAACTTTTCTACTTCTGCGATATTTCCAAACTCTGCATATTTAAACCCGTCAAGAAGAGGGGAGAATCCTTTGTGATATTTATCCTGTCCTGTTGCAGCAAGAGACGCCATTGTTCGGCCATGAAAGCTCATTTTAAATGAAATAATTTCATGACGATCTCCTCCGAAATTTTTGAAAGAGAATTTTCTTGCCAATTTGATAGCTGATTCAACAGCTTCAGTTCCGCTGTTACAGAAGAAGACCTTATCTCCGAAAGAATTTTTGCAAAGTTTTTCTGCTAACTGCACTTGTGGTTCTATATGATATAAATTCGATACGTGAAGCAGCTTTTCTGCTTGATTTTGTAGTGCTTCAACTACTTTAGGATGACAATGTCCAAGATTACAGACAGCTAAGCCGGAAACAAAGTCCAAATATTTTTTCCCATCGGAATCCCATACATAGCATCCTTTGCCATTTGTTAAAGCTAACTCATATCTTCCATAAGTGGGAGCTACGTAATCTTTTGCAATAGAGATTATATTATCATTATTCATTTGTGGCCCTTTTTAATATTAGTTAATGATCTCGGTGCCTACTCCTTGATCAGTGAACACTTCTAGCAAAAGAGCATGTGGAGTTCTTCCATCGATTATATGCGTTTTTTTTACACCACCTGATAAAGCTTCAAGACATGCCCTAGTTTTTGGAATCATGCCACCAGCAATAACGTCTTCTTCCTGTAATTTTTGAACCTCTTCCTTGTTTATGGAACCTATTAAAATTCCGCTTTTATCTAATATTCCCTGAACGTCTGTAAGTAAAATAAACTTTTCAGCTTCTAAAGAACCCGCTATTGCTCCAGCGGCTTCGTCTGCATTAATATTAAAAACATTTCCATCATCATCTACACCTAAAGGCGCAATGACTGGAATATAATCTCCTTTGGTAAGATAGTGAATGATCTGAGGATTAATTTTATTAACTTTTCCTACTCTTCCTATGTCTATTTCTTCTTTTTTTCCGTCACTCTCTTTTATAAGTGTTATTTTCATAGCTTTTGTGAGTCCGGCATCTGAACCTGATAAACCAACAGCTTTTCCCCCCTGTTGATTAATAAGTCTGACTATACTTTTATTTGTTGATCCAGATAGAACCATTTCTACTATATCTAGAGTTTCCTCGTCTGTTACTCGAAGTCCCTCAATAAATTCACTTTTTTTCCCTATTTTTTTCAAAGTTTCTGCAATCTGAGGGCCTCCCCCGTGAACTATTACTACATTAATTCCAATGTATTTGAGTAATACAATATCCTCAGCAAAAAGTTTGTTTAATTCTGTATCTGTTTGTGCAGAACCTCCATATTTAATGACAATTGTTTTGCCAGAAAATTTCTTTATGTAGGGTAATGCTTCAATTAAGGTAGATGCATACTCTTTTTTTGTCATAAAAACCCCTTTAAACAAATAAAAAAGTAAAACTAAAGTTACTAAGAAAACAGAAAGTGGAATGTTTTATAGTATATATCTTGTTAAGTCAATGTTTTCAGCAATTTCGGATATAGCTTTTTCTACATAGGGTCTATCTATGGTTATAGTTTTATTTTCTAATTCAGGGGCATTAAAGGAAATATCCTCTATAAGTCTTTCCATAATTGTATGTAGCCTTCTTGCACCTATATTTTCATTTTGTTCGTTAATTTTGCAAGCAAAGTCAGCTATTCCGTCAATTGAGTCGTCTGAAAATGAAAGTGTAATTCCTTCTGTTTCTAGTAGGGCGATGTATTGTCTAATTAAGGCATTACGTGGTTCTTTAAGAATACGAATAAAATCTTCTTTCTCCAAAGAACTCAATTCTACACGAATTGGAAATCTTCCTTGAAGTTCTGGGAGAAGATCGGACGGTTTCGAAATATGAAATGCTCCAGCCGCGATGAAAAGAATGTGATCAGTTTTAACAGGTCCATATTTTGTTTGTACAGTAGAACCCTCAACTATCGGAAGTAAATCTCTTTGAACACCTTCTCTGGAAACGTCCGGGCTTTGATTGCTATTTCCGCCTGAAGCAACTTTGTCGATTTCATCTAGAAAAACAATGCCTGCTTGTTCTGTTCTATTTATCGCTTCTTGATTTACATTCTCTGGGTCTATTAATTTATCAGCTTCTTCTTGTGCTAAAATTTCAAAAGCTTCTGGAACTTTTAAACGACGCTTTTTTGGTTGAGATGGCATCAGGCCACCCATTATATCTTTAATATTCATTCCCATTTGTTCTAGATCATTTCCTGCCATAAAATGAATTTCGGGAGTTTTTTCAGAAACTTCGAACTCCACTTCTCTATCATCTAGTTTCCCATCTAAGAGAAGTTTGTGGAATTTTTCTCTTGTTCTTTTATAAGACTCTTCTCCCAATGGATCTTTAGTTTGTCCTCTTTCGTCAACATCGCCAAATCCCGAAGGTTTCGGTAGCAGGAGATCTAAAAGTCTCTCTTCAGCTTTTTGCTGTGCGTTTGTCTTATTAAGTTCTCTTTGTTCTTCTAATACTATATTTCTCGATAATTCTGTGAGATCCCTTATTAAGCTTTCAACGTCTCTTCCAACGTACCCAACCTCGGTAAATTTACTGGCTTCTATTTTAATAAACGGACTTTTAGTTAATCGTGCAAGTCTTCTAGCGATCTCAGTTTTCCCGACACCTGTGGGACCGATCATGATAATATTTTTTGGGGCAACATCATCTCGTATGTCGGAGGAAAGTTGTTGCCTTCTCCAACGATTTCTTAGGGCTATGGAAACAGCTCTTTTAGCTTCACTTTGGCCGATAACGTATTTATCTAATTCTTTCACTATTTGTGATGGTGTTAAGTTTTCCATTAAAGAGTTTCCACTGAAATGTTATTATTCGTATAAATGCAAATCTCAGAAGTAATTTGCAGAGAACGTTTTACTATTTCTTCTGCAGAAACTTCAGGTTTTAAACTCATTATACCTCTTGCTGCCGACATTGCGATTGTTCCTCCACTTCCTATGCCAATAATACCGTCATCGGGTTCAATAATGTCTCCGTTACCCGATAAGATTAGACTCTTTTCATTGTCGATAACAGCCAAAAGTGCTTCTAATCTCCTTAAAATTCTATCTGTTCTCCAGTCTTTTCCTAATTCCACTGCCGCACGTGATAATTGACCATCGTATTCCTCTAATTTCGCTTCAAATTTCTCAAAAAGTGTTATAGCATCAGAAGCAGAACCTGCAAAACCTGCGAGTATTTTACCTGTAGAAAGTCTTCTTATTTTTTTTGCTGAATGTTTAACTACAGAGTCTCCCATAGTTACTTGTCCATCTCCGCCAATTACAGTTTGTCCATTATACCTTAGTGCTAAGATGGTAGTGGAACGTATGAATTTTCTTTTGTTTTCCATTTAAATTCCTTTTGATAAGTTTCTGTTTTTTCTTGTTTTTGCCCTTGGGTGGGAACGGTCATATACTTTTTGTAATTGTTGAAAATTAACTTGTGTATAAGTTTGTGTAGTTGAAAGACTTGAATGACCTAAAAGTTTTTGTATAGCTCTTAAGTCAGTATTATTTTCCATCAAGTGTGTAGCAGCGCTATGTCGAAGGGAATGTGGAGTAAATGTATATCCAAAATTACCTTTAATTCTATATTTTTTTAAGATTTGTCTAACACTTGCAGGGGATAATCTATTCCCTCTAGTATTAAGTAATAAAGGAGATTTTGATGCGCTATGTTTTGCTTTATTCTTATGTTCTAAGTATTTAATTATAGATTCCTTAGCTCTCCGAGTTATTGGTACTATCCTTTCTTTTTTTCCTTTTCCTTTCACATGAATCATTCTACTTTCTATGTCTATATCATCTGAGTTTAATTGTGTTAATTCACTTACCCTCAAACCCGTTCCATATAGTATTTCGAGAATTATACTATCTCTTAGGCCAATTTCGGAAGTCGTATCTACCATATCCATGAGTTGAACAGCATCGTCAACTGGAAGAAAAGATGGTAATTTTTTCTTTTTTTTAGGAAGTTCAATATGTTCTGCAGGATTTGATTTAATTAGTCCTTCCTTTTGTAAGTATTTGTAGAAACTTCTTAGACTGGAAATGTGGCGATTAGAAGTTGTAGTGCTTATTTTACGTTTATGTAATTGTATCAAATAATTTCTTATGGCTAACTTATCGGCTAACAGAAAATCGGGTTTTTCTTTGTTTGTGTATTTCGACAGAAAGTTTGAAAAACTGTTGAGATCATTTGAATAAGCTCTAATGGTATGGGAGGAATATCCCATTTCCTTAGATAATTTTTTTCTAAACTCTTGAAAGTGTTTATCTATATCTTGCACAGTGATATTTCCTCTCTCCATTTTTCAAGATCATTATTTGCCCTAGTAATCATAGCATTTCTTCGGTCTTCTTTTTTTCTTATATGACTTTCTAATGATGGGAAAATACCAAAGTTGACATTCATAGGCTGAAAATCTTCGCTTTGAGATTCAGCGACATATCGGTTTAGTGCACCTATCGCAGTTGTTGGCGGTGGAATTAATGGGTCTTCGTTTTTCAAATTCGATGCTGCATATAAACCAGCTAATAGACCAATAGCACAAGATTCAATATAACCTTCTACACCAGTTAATTGACCTGCAAAGAATAGGTTGCTTTTTTTCTTCAGTTGTAAGCTCAGATTTAATAATCTAGGCGAGTGAATGTAAGTATTTCGATGAAGACTTCCAAATCTTAAGAATTTGACTTTTGACAACGCTGGAAGCATAGAGAAAATTCGTTTTTGCTCTGGATACCTTAATCTAGTTTGAAATCCGACAAGAGAATAGAATTCTCCAGTTAAGTTTTCTTTTCTTAGCTGGATCACTGCATAGAATCTTTCTTTTGTTTTAGGATTTTCAATTCCAATAGGTTTCATGGCTCCATATGCAAGAGTGTCCACACCTCTAGATGCCATTACTTCGATAGGAAGACAACCTTCAAAAAATATTGCTTTTTCGAAATCCCTAAGTGGAATCTTTTCTCCTTTAGTTAATTCTTCAATAAAGTTAGTATACTCGACTTTGCTTAATCCTATATTTATATAATCTCCTTCCTCATTAGAAGAATTTTTTCCGTACCTTGAACCAAAAAAAGCCGTAGACATATCTATACTGTCTCCGTGAACGATCGGTGAGATTGCATCGTAAAAGTAAAGATATTTTTCGTTTGTTAATTTCTTAATTTCTTCAGAAAGAGAGTCGCTAGTTAAAGGACCAGTGGCAATAATTGTGATTTTATCCTTAAAGGGTTCTAGACTTTTTATCTCTTCCCTTATCAGGTTTATCTTAGGGTTATTTTCTATTTCCTTGGTAACTTTTTTGCTGAATTTTTCTCTATCTACTGCAAGTGCAGTTCCAGCAGGGATTTTAGACTCTTCAGCGCAATTGATAATTAAAGAGTCGAGTTTTCTCATTTCTTCTTTTAACAATCCTACTGCATTTTTAATTGAGTTTGAACGAAATGAATTAGAACAAACCAACTCCGCAAGATTAGAGGTTTGATGTGCTGCAGTTGATTTTTTTGGTCTCATTTCATAAAGATTGACTTCTATGCCAAGATTAGATGCTTGCCAGGCAGCTTCAGTTCCAGCCAAACCAGCACCTATAACATTTAGAACTTTTGAAGTATGAAAAGTTTGAGGGATTTTAGACACCTCAATTTTTAGCAGTTTGGGCAGTATCTAAAAGTGTATCCTCTATCTCGGTAGACGAGTAATCACATTCTTGCGATGGGCAACTAAGGATTTCCTTTTCGTCTTTATCTTTTATCTTCGTTAAATGTGGGAAATCACATTTAGGGCAAGAAAGTTTGACGGGTGGTGTTGGTAAAATATATCGGCATTTTGGGAATTTAGAGCATCCGTAAAAAAGGTTTCCTCGTCTATTGTTTTTTCTCTCAACTAGTTCTCCATCACAACCTTTAATCCCACAGGAAATTCCTAAAGTAACAGGCGGTGTAGAAATATCGCCATTTTCTTTGACACTCAATTTTGGATGTTCTTTAGGATTATCGGAACAAGAAAGATAAAATCCAAATCTGCCTTTGTTGCACTTCATCGGCGAACCGCAGATCGAACAAGGAGGTGCCTTTTCTTCTAATTCTGCAATGAATTGTTTCGTTTCTTCAGAATCTTCAGTTACATTTAAGTCTTCGCTATGTTTACATTTAGGGTAAGAAGAACAAGCAATAAACCAACCATTTCTACCAAATTTTTCAACAAGTTCATTTTCGTTACACTCTGGACATGTTCTTCCTGTGGATTTAGATATTTTTTTAAGATTAGGAAGATTTGTTTTTGCTTCCTGAACATCGTTATCAAAATCTTTGTAAAAGTTTTGTAGAATTGAAAGCCAGTCTTGAGTTCCAGTTTCAATATTATCTAAATCTGTTTCAAGTTTGCCGGTGAATTTGACATCTATCAGTTTTGGAAATCCTTCAAGAAGTAATTTGTTTACTTCCATACCTAAAACTGTTGGTTCAAACTGACGTTTTCCTTTTGGAACAGATACGTATTTTCTAGATTCCAATTTGTCAAAAAAAGATGCGTATGTGCTGGGTCTTCCAATACCTTCATCTTCAAGTTTTTTAACTAAAGAAGCGTCAGAATATCTAGCAGGAGGTTGAGTGAAGTGTTGTTTTTGTTCTATAGGTTCTGAATTTTCTTCAGTATCTAAAAGCGATATTATTTCCCCCTCTGAGAGTTCTGGAAGTAAGCGATCTTTTTCGTCTTTTGAATTTTCTTCTTGGTCACGTTTTTCATTTTCATATAATTTCATGAACCCTGCAAATTTCATAACTGAACCACTTGCTCTAAGAGTTAAATCGTCAGCTGTTATATCTACAACTGTTTGATCGTAGATGGCTTTTGTCATCTGCGAAGCAAGAAAACGTTTCCAAATAAGTTCATAAACTGCGAATTCATCTTTCTTCATGAGAGTCTCTAGTTTTAAAGGTGTTAAATCGATATTTGTAGGTCTTATCGATTCGTGAGCATCTTGTGCTGATTGTTTTGTCTTGTAGACATTAGGATTTTCAGGCAAAAATTCACTGCCAAACTCATTTTGAATAAAAGATCTTGCGGAAGTTATTGCTTCAGGTGCAATTCTTACTGAGTCTGTTCTCATGTAAGTAATTAAACCCACAGTTCCAAATTCTTTTCCAAGATTTATTCCTTCGTATAGTTTTTGTGCGACAGACATAGTACGTTTTGCAGAAAATCTAAGTTTTGTAGAGATTTCTCTTTGCAAGGTACTTGTGATGAATGGAGGGGAGGGTTGTGATCTCCTCTCTTTTTTTTCTACTTTTTCTATTTTCAAATCGGCATTTTCTATTATTTCTTTCAATTTATTAGATTCTTCTTTGCTGGTTATCAAGAATTTATTTTTTTTCTTTTGTTCTACTAATTCTCCTGAAATTTTATGCAGTTTCGCTTTGAATGGGATTGATTGGTCTAATTTTTCTAAGAGTGTAATTATTTCCCAATATTCTAAAGATTGGAATTCGTTCCGTTCTTTCTCACGTTCACAAATGAGTTTTAAAGCAACCGATTGAACTCTTCCAGCACTTAGACCAAAAGCAACTAATGACCAGAGTATTTCACCTGACAATTTAAATCCGACTATTCTATCAAGCTTTCTTCTTGTTTCTTGTGCGTCCACTTTTTTCTTGTCAATTTCTCCTGGCGTAGATAATGAATTGAGAACGGCGTTTTTTGTTATTTCATTAAAAGAGATTCTGTAAATAGGTCTTTGTTCTTTTTTCTTTTCTATTAATTGACTGATATGCCAAGCTATTGCTTCTCCTTCACGATCAGGATCAGTCGCCAGAAAAATTTCATCGGCTGTTGCGGCAGCTTTTTTTAGTTCTGATATGGTCTTTTTCTTGGAATCTATTGGTCCGTAATGCGCTTTAAATCCGTTTTTAATGTCGATACCCATATTTCTCTCGCCTGTTTTTAGAAGGTCTCTTAGGTGACCTCTAGAGGCAAGAACTTTGTATTCTTTTGACAAGAACTTTTCGAGCGTCCTCACTTTTGTGGGAGATTCGACAATAAGAAGTTTCGTCTTTTCTTTTTTAATTTCAGTCATATGTTCTTTGTATTTTTATCAATATTCTCAGTTTGATTTTGAAAAATTATAAAGCTTCAATTTCATAAGCCTCCAAATGTAACTCATCGTCAGTCTTAATTACAAGTTCTAATTGAAGTTTGTTCTCTATGTCATCTAAGTGTTCTTTGTCTTCTTCTAACAATCGACCAGCTACATCTGGATGTGTCGTCAATTTTACAGTCTTAATATTTGTATTCCCATAATTGATTCTTTTTATATCTCTTAAAATTTCGTAACAAATAGTGGTTGTGGATTTTACATGACCTCTGCCTTCACAATAAGGACACCCCTCACAAAGAGTCTTTTGTATGTTGTCTCGCACTCTTTTTCTAGTCATCTCAACTAGCCCAATATCGCTTATTTTTAAGATGCTTGTTCTAGAACGATCTTTTTTTAGTTCTTCATTGAAGGCATTGAATACTTTGTTTTTGTTTTTCTCTTTTTCCATGTCTATAAAGTCAACAATGATGATGCCGCCTATATTCCTAAGGCGGAGTTGAGCGACAACTTCATGGACTGCTTCTAAATTAGTTTGTATAATAGTTTCTTCTGGGTTTCGTTTCCCTACAAATCTGCCTGTATTGACATCAATAGTTGTTAAGGCTTCAGTTTGATCTATTACCAGAAATCCTCCACTTTTTAACCAAACTCTTTGGTCCAACATTCTGTCAATTTGATGTTCTATGCCGTAAAAATCAAAGATTGGTTTTCCGTCTTGATATTTTATTAATTTAGACGATAAATGTTCGTAATATTTAGCAAGAAACCCTTTACATGATTCATAGCCCGAATCACTATCTATAATCATACTGTCTATTTGAGAATTGAAAAAATCTCTAATTGTGCGTTGAAGAATAGAAAGATTTTCGTGGACTACTCCTGGTGCTGAAACTTTTTTGCTTTCTGATAAAACATTGTCCCATAAAGTATTTAGAAATTGTATATTAGCTTTCAAGTCTTCTTCTAAAACATTTTCACTCGCAGTTCGTAAGATATACCCAGAACCTTTTTTCTTATTTTCTTTTATCAGTTTTCTTAGCCTTTGACGTTCTGGCATATTTTCTATTCTTCTGCTTATTCCAACTTGATTAACTGTAGGCATGAAAACAAGATAGTAGCCTGGAAGGGATATATAGTTGGTCAGTCTTGGTCCTTTTGTTCCAAAAGGTTCTCTGCTTACTTGAACTAGAATCTCCTGTCCTTCTTTAATGAGATGTTCAATTTTAGAATTTTGTTTTTTTCTTTTTTTCCTGAACTTTGGGTCTGTTTTCTTTCCAGTATAACTATCAAACTCATCTTCATTGCCATAGAGATCTAATAAATCATTTTCATCTAAATTTTCTGATTCTTCTCTATTGTCATCTTCAAACTCATTAATAGGGCAGATGTCATTGACGTGCAGAAAACCAGCTTTATTTATTCCAATATCTACGAATGCAGCCTGCATTCCGGGCAACACCTTTTTGATGACACCTTTGTAAATGTTCCCGACGATACTTTTTTCAGTTTTTCTTTCGATAAAAAATTCGGCTAGAACACCATTTTCCATAATGGCTACTCTTGTTTCAAATTTTTCTGCATTAACTATAATTTTTGATTCCATAAAAAATTTTCCAATTCTCTTTTTCTTTTAAAAGTTTCTTCTTCTTAAATCTACATTCATAACCAAACCTATTGCTATAATTGAAGTTATCAAGGAACTACCCCCATAACTAATTAATGGAAGAGTTATTCCAACTATTGGGAAGATGCCAATAGTCATTCCTATATTAAATACTATTTGCAGTGAAAATAAAATTGCAATACCTAGAGCAAGGATTTTTCCGTGTTCATCCGATGCTTTTCTAGATATGATAAAACATCTTTGTACCAAAATTGAGAGTAGTAATAGAACGATAATTGCACCTACAAATCCATGTTCTTCACATATTACGGAAAAAATGAAATCTGAATGTTTTTCAGGAAGGAATTGCAGACTACTTTGTGTGCCCTCAAGAGTTCCTTTTCCCCAGAATTGACCACTTCCAATTGCAATCATACTTTGCTTACTTTGCCATTGTGTCGCGTGAGTACCAGATTCAGGGTAAAGTAAGGTCAATATCCTTTGTTTTTGATATGGCTTAAGTAGGAAGTACCATGAAAGGGGAATGCTTCCTAATCCCGAAAGTAAAAAGGTCAAAAACAATCTTCTTGTTACTCCAATTGAAAGCAAAATAATTGTTGCTATAAGTAAGATTACAATTGATGTTCCTAAGTCGGGTTGTTTGTAAACAAGAATAACTAGAGGTATTAAGAAAAGTGTAGGGTATAGAATAATATTCCAAGATAAGATGTGAGATCTTTCTAATGTGCCAAGAAAGAAAGCATAAATTAAAATTATTGATATTTTTGCAATTTCTGAAGGTTGTATTCTAAATGACCCGAATGAAAGCCAACGTTTTGATCCGTAAACTGTATCTCCAGAAAAATATACTATAAGTAAAAGTGTTAAAACTATTATGTAAAAAAGGAGAGAGAAATTTACGAAATGTCTATAATTTATTGAGAGTACAATTAGTAGAAGTAAAAGACCAACAAGAAAGAATAGGAATTGTTTTTTCCATAACCCTTTTATAAGAGCATTTTGGTCAAGAAAAGTTGCACTGTAAATCATGAAAACGCTAATCATGCAAAGACAAATCATAGTAACTACAAGTGGCAAATCAATTCGAGAAATTGTCGAAGTTGTGATCGAAGTATTTTGTGTCTGGGGTGTTCTATTTATCAATTCGGATTCCTTTTTTCCCCTGAATGTAAAATTCAATAATTTCTTTTGCCATAGGTGCAAAATGAGAACCCGGCAGATCTGTATGTTCTGCTAAAATTACCAGTGCAATTTCAGGTTTCTTGTAGGGAGCAAATGCAATAAACCAACTATGGTCTCTATTATCTCTTTCCCTTTCTTCGGAAACAGTATTTGTTGATGATTTAACTAATTTAGCCGCTTGGGCTGTTCCAGTTTTGCCAGAAATAGTGAAAAGATTAGATCTAGCTTTTTTGCCAGTACCTTTTTCGCCATTTACGGTTTCTTTTAGAAATAGTCTTACTTTTTCTAAGTATTGATATTTATCGAGGATTCTCTTTCTAAGGAGTGGTTTTTGCTTAAAGATTTGTTCGCCAGTTGGGCTTGTTATTTTTTCGACTATATAGGGTCGATAAACCTTTCCGCCGTTTGCAATAGAAGAGGTTAAACTCGCGACTTGAATTGGTGTCATTGAGTTGAGTCCTTGTCCAATGGATATATTAGTGGTGTCCCCAAGATACCATCTCTCATTTTTGTTTATCTTTTTCCATTTTTTTGAAGGTAAATCTCCAGATTTTTCTTTTTTTGAGAATCCAGTTTTTTGACCAACTCCAAATTGGGCTGCATATTTTGAGATGTGATCTATGCCCATTATTCTCCCAGCTTTGTAAAAGTATACATCGCAGCTTTGTGCAATAGCATCTTTTAGTCCCATTTTTCCATGTCCTCCTTTTTTCCAACATCTCCATTCTCTTTTTTGCTTCCCTTTCCCTAGGAAATATTTCCCATTGCAAGAGAATTCATTTTCTTTCTCAAAATCTGGATGTGATAGAAAAGCAAAAGCCATAATACTCTTGAAAATGGAACCTGGAGGATACACGCTTTTTAGAGACCTATTTAATAAAGGTTTCAAGGGATTATCATTAACCATATTCCAATCCTTCTGAATAACTCGGCCCCTAAAGATATTCGGATCGTAATTTGGATGAGAGATGATAGATAAGACTGCACCATTCATTGGATCTAAAGCGATAACACTTCCTTCGTATTTGCTGAAAAGTTCTGAAACTTTTTTTTGGAGCCTTAGGTTAATG
Source organism: uncultured Nitrospinaceae bacterium (assembly GCA_964558115.1). Taxonomy (GTDB): domain Bacteria; phylum UBA8248; class UBA8248; order UBA8248; family UBA8248; genus UBA3496. The sequence goes on from CAZLCI010000020.1 coordinate 27,110, forward strand.
GTTAAGTGTACATTATTACCTGGTTTTTTCTCAAAAGGAGTTATTATTCTTTTTTTTCTTCCATGTGCATCAACTTCAACTCTTTCAATGCCTATGTCGCCTCTTAAGAATTTTTCATGTGATTTCTCTATTCCTTTTCTGCCAATATAATCACTTTTCCTGTATTTTTTGAGCTTCTTTTTGTTTCCTTTGATTTTTCGAAGAGTTCTGTTATCGATTTCTCTAAGATATCCTATGAGATGCGCATAAAAATGACCGCTAGGATATTCTCTGATTAAATCAGAATCTATAGTTACGCCGGGGAGTGTTAACTTATGTTCTGCAATCTTCGCTAAGGTTTTCTGATTAATATCCCTCAATAAAAGTATGGGTCTATATCGGTTCTTCTTTTTTAGTTTTTTTATGAAAAAATTGATATCAATTTTTGTGATAGATGAAAGATTGCTCAAAGTAGATCTTAAATTCTTAGTTTTCTCTATAGTTATATATACATTTATCGATCCACGATTTATAGCAAGTTCTTGACCCTCGGTATCAAAAATTAGACCCCTTGGACTTTTTACTCTTTGTTCTGATATTCGATTGTTTTCTGATTGTTTTTTTAGTTCATCACCTTTGATGATTTGGAGATAAAAAAGTCTGAATGAGAAGATAATCATAATTATTATGAAGATAAATTGGCATATTTTAATCCTCCTTTCGCCTGAATCAGTTCTGTTTTCGCTGAACATAATTTACCTTATTGGATAATTGGTTTCTTTTCTAGATTGAACGAATTTTGTCTGACATTTGAAAAGAAAAGAGATAAGTACTGGTCCTAGAAATACATTTTGAACAGTGCCCGAAATTGTTTCTAGGAAAAAAACGCTTGTAATTGAATCTGAAGGCATCACGAAATAGAAAAAGAGGGTAGTTGTTAATTTGTCTAAAATTGAGAAAATAGAACACAAGATAAAAATGGACAAGAAATCTTTTTTTGCATAGTCGCTTTGAATTCTTCCAATTGCAAAAACAGAAATGGTCTTAGTTAGTGCATTGATTCCGAGTATTCCTCCTGCCAAAACATCTTTGAGTGTTCCTAATATGAATCCTGTAATTAAAGCTGTATATTTCTCGTCACTTAAAGCAAAGAAAATAGCAACTATGAGAAAAGTGTCTAGCTTCCCTATAAATAAGAACGCAAGAAAGTCAACTGCAGTATTGTGAAAGACGATTGATGAAATTATTGTAATTAAGGTGAACGTTATAGTCATTTTAATCTCTCTTGATTTCTTCCCTGATTTCTAATATTTCGAGTTTGTTGAAATTAACAGCAGGTTCAACAACTAATTTTTTGAATGAGGAATGATTTTTAGATTCCACGACGTAGCCGACATGAATTCCTTTAGGAAAAATTTCGCCAAGTCCAGACGTGATAAGGAGGTCTCCTGGTAAAATATCAGAGTCTTTTGAAACAAATTCAACAATTCCTTTTGTTGCATTTATCATTGAAAAAACCCCTTGTGTTCTTGTTCTTTGGACTTTTACATGTACTGGGCTTCTGGGATCTGTGATAAGTAAAACGCGGCTAGTGAAAGGATGAGTTTGGTCAATACGACCAACTAAACCATGAGAGTTAACTACAATCATATTTGCTTTGATATTTTGTGTGCTTCCTTTGTCGATAAGAATAGTTTTTGAAAATATATTTTTTTCTTTCCCTATAACTTTAGCATAATGAGATTCAGATTTTTTTTCCTCTTTAATCCGTAGTTTTTCATACAGATCTGCAATCTCAAATTTGAGCTCTGGTAATTTCTTCACGGTGTTTTGTAATTCAAGTAACTCTTTTTTGATTTTGATATTTTCTTTCCTGTAGTTTTGTAAATCTAAATAATTCTTCCAAATATTGTTGGTCCATTCTTTTGGCACATCGCTAACTCTGAGAATTGGGCCCACAAAGAGAAGAATTGTTTTCTCAATTTCTGCCAAATTGTTCCGTGATCTGAGACTTAAAGTAATGAGAGTGAAAGAAAGAGATAGGAGTAAAATTAAAACAAAAATATGTTTTTTTTCGTATAGAAAATTATTCATGTGAATCTCTGGAACGAACAAGGCGGATATTCTATAGATGTTGCTGATTTGAATTGAAAATCAGTCTGTTATTTTCCCGAGGAGATCAATTTCTTCAAGTACTTTCCCAGTTCCTAAAACTATAGCAGAAAGTGGATCTTCGCTTACTGTTACAGGAAGACCTGTTTCTTTTCTTAAACGAGTATCAAGCCCTTTTAGCAAACTGCCACCTCCAGTCATGAAAATTCCACGATCTACAATATCTGCAGCAAGTTCTGGAGGAGTACTTTCAAGAGCATTTTTGACTGCGTCTATAATAGACGACACTGGTCCTGATAAGGCTTGTCTTACTTCTTCACCGTTAATGTTTATAGTTTTTGGAATTGCTGCAAGTAAATCTCTTCCTTTTATTTCTCTCTTTTTATCATCAATTCCCTCAACTGTATCAGCAGAACCTAGCTCAATCTTAATTTCTTCAGCAGTTCTTTCTCCTATTAGGAGGTTATAATTTCTTTTGATGAAGTCTATAATTGCATCGTCCATTTCATCTCCACCAACTCTTACTGATTCAGAATATACAATACCTGCAAGAGAAATAACGGCGACTTCAGTAGTTCCGCCACCTATATCTACTATCATATTTCCTCCAGGTTCTTGAATTGGAAGACCAACTCCTATAGCAGCAGCCATAGGTTCTTCTATCAGATAGACTTCTCTAGCTCCTGCATTCTCTGCACTGTCACGCACAGCTCTTCTTTCTACCTGAGTAATACCTGATGGAACACAAATTACCATCCTAGGTCTTACGAGGCTTTTTCGGTTATGTACTTTATGTGTAAAGTATCGAAGCATCGCTTCAGTTACGTCGAAATTAGCTATTACTCCATCTTTCATTGGTCTTATTGCAACAATATTTCCTGGTGTTCTTCCAACCATAGATTTTGCATCTCCTCCTACGGCAAGTACTTTATTTGTATCTTTTTGGATAGTTACTACAGAGGGTTCTCTTAAAACTACACCTTTACCCTTAACATAAACCAGAGTGTTTGCAGTGCCTAAGTCTATGGCTAAATCCGTAGAAAACATACCTAATAATGAATTCACAACCATTTTACACCTAACTTTATATTAAATACTCTAAAGTTTTGAATTTATTTAACTTAATAACATCTATAAGTGCTGTAACATGAACAATTTCAAAAAGCAAGTAGTTGAAATGAATAAAGCTAAATTAGGAGGAATAAATTAGATATTTTTATATTTAAAACATTATTTGCTTTGCTATCTTGCAACTTTTTCTTCACTGAGATAGCTTATTTCACCACAGGATAACATAAATATAGCTGGAAGGAAGAAAATAAGATGCTTACGTATTTAAGAAATAAAGGAAATTCGCTGATTCTAAAATGTTTATTAGCTTTTGTAGCATTAACTTTTGTTACCTGGGGTGGTTTCTCACTTTCTGATGGTCCAAATTCTGCTGCAAGAATTGCTGTTCAGGTTGATGATTCCGCTATTTCAATTAAAGATTTTGAGGCACGTTATTCGATCAAATTAGAGGCAATGAAAAAACAGTTAGGGCCTCTTTTTAATGAAGAATTAGTTAAGAAAATGGGCTTAAGAAATAGTATTTTCAGTAATATGATTATTGAATTGTTGCAGATCAATGAATCAAAAAGATTAGGCATATCAATATCCAAAGATGAAGTACGAGCAATAATAGAAGGAATGCCTCATTTTAATAGATCAGGAAAATTTGATTCTAGCTTATATTTCAGATTATTAGATTCAAATCGTGTTACTCCTAAGATGTTTGAAGAAGATATTGAAAATCAGCTTACTCTCAAGCGTCTTAAGAATTATGTTGGCCTTGGAGTCTCTGTTACTGAAGAAGATATTCTGGAGTCTTACAGGTACGATAATGACAAAATCACAATTCAGTATATTGATCTTGGTTTTGATCTTTTTGAGAAAAAAATTTCTACAACGAATTTAAAAATAAAAGAATTTTATGAAAAAAATAAAGAAAAGTTTCGAGAAGATGCAAAGAGAAACGTGAGATGGTGGTATCTTGCATATGATGCGGTTAAATCTAAAATTAAGATCACAGAATCAGAAATAAAGGCTAGATATTCTCAGACAAGACAACGTTATAAAGTGAAAGGAAAGGCAGAATTGAGTCAGATTTTTCTCAAGACGCCTCCAGGAGTTAAGAAGAAAGAATTAGAAAAGTTAAAGAGTTCTCTTATTGCAATCAGAAAACGAATAATAAAAGGTGAGAGTTTTGCGGCTATGGCAAAAGAGTATTCGCAAGGTCCAACTGCAAAAAAAGGAGGCGTTCTTGGAATAGTCAGTGAAGTTGATATGCTTCCTGAAATTCGTAAGTCTTTAGCAAATATGAAAAAAGGAGGACTGAGCCTACCGATTAAGTCCTCTTTTGGATTTCATTTATTGTTTTTGAAAGACAGAAAGAAAGAGCGTTTGAAAAATATGGAAGAAGTTCGTTCTCAAGTTAGAAATGATCTTTTAAATCAAAAAGCTCCTGGGTATGCAAAA
>CAZLCI010000021.1:0-30533 GCA_964558115.1 uncultured Nitrospinaceae bacterium
TGAAGAGCAGGTAGAAGAAGCAAGTGCTCCTGCTGAGGAAGTGGCTGAAGAGCAGATAGAAGAAAAAAGAAATGCAACAAATAATTATTTACTTGCATACAAAGTTGGGATGACTCAAATCTTTTCACCAGATGGTGGAACTATACCAGTAACAGTTCTTAGGGCCGGACCATGTACGATTATCCAAAAAAAGACGGTCGATAAGGAAGGTTATGATTCTTTGCAATTAGGGTTTGTTCCCAAAAAAGAGAAAGGTTTCACAAAAGCAGAAATTTCTCATTTCTCAAGTAAAGGATTGCAACCATTTCGTTATTTAAAAGAAGTTCCCTCTCCCTCAGATAAAGATGATTTGTCTGAAGGAAAGATTCTTGATGTTACAGTATTTGATAGAGGTAGTTATGTAGATGTGAGTGGAATTTCTAAAGGAAAAGGTTTTGCTGGAGGAATGAAAAGACATGGTTTTGGTGGTGGTCCAGCTACACATGGCGGTATGTTTGACCGTGGATTAGGTTCTGTAGGTCAGGCAGCATGGCCATCAAAAATTTTCAAGGGAAAGAAAATGCCTGGCCAAATGGGAAATAAGAAAAGTACGATAGAGGGACTATTAGTTGTAGATGTTATACCAGAAAAAAATGTATTGATTGTTCGTGGTTCTATCCCAGGTGGAACTAATTCGTTGTTGGTAGTAAGAGATTCTTTAAAAGGCAAGAAAAAAGATGAGGGTGTAAAACAAGAAAATACAAGAAGCCTAAATCCATTAAAGGCTTCTAAACGTATGGCTAGAGGTGGTTGAGGTTTTTATGGCAAAAATTGAAATGTTAAATATAAAAGATTTATCTAAAGATGAAATAGAGTTTTCAGATTCCCTGTTTGATGGGGAAGTGAGATTACATCTTGTTCATCAGGTTATTAAATCTCAACTTTCTAATAGAAGATTAGGCACACATTCTACGCTGACTAGGAGTGAAGTTCATGGAACTAGTGCGAAGCCTTGGAATCAAAAAGGTGGTGGTAGAGCACGTGCAGGTGATGTCAAGTCTCCGATTTGGCGTCATGGTGGAACAACTTTTGGTCCAAAACCTAGAAAATATACACAGAAAATTAATAAAAAAGTTGCTTTGAAAGCCTTAAAGAGTGTGTTGAATTTAAAATTTTCTGAAAAGAAACTTAGGTTGGTTGATGAATTAAATTTAGAAACTTCAAAAACTTCTGATTTTTTGAATATTCTAAATAAAATGGATATTTCGGGGAAAATATTGTTTGTTTACGAAGAGCATAATGAAAATTTTGGACTTTCTTTAAGGAATTTAAAAAAAGTAAATAAGATTTCTGTGAAAGGTATTAATCCTTATGATGTTATAAAACATGACTTCTTAGTAATAGATAAAGTTGCTCTGAATAAATTAGAGCAACGGTTGGCGGGATAAATTATGGATTCTACTTCGATTATAGTAAGACCTTGTGTTACGGAGAAAAGTATATCCATAAGTGAGGAATCAAATAAAATTGTTTTAGAAGTTAAAAATACTGCTAACAAGATTCAAATTAAGAACGCGGTTGAAGAATTGTTTAATGTGACTGTTCTAAATGTTAATACAATAAAAATGCCAGAGAAAAAGGTTCGAATGGGCAGACACCTTGGTGTAAAGTCTTCATGGAAAAAAGCAATTGTTACGCTTAAAGAAGGCGATAATGTTGAATTCTTTGAAACAACGTAATTGAAAAGGGAAACCGATGCCAGTTAAAAGATATAAGCCAACGTCTCCAGGTAGACGTTTTCAAAGTATTTTAACTAGGGATGATCTTTCGAAGAATCCTCCAGAAAAGACTCTAACTAAAGGTTTGTCAAAAAGTGGGGGGAGGAATAATCTAGGTAGAATAACAGCATATCATAGAGGTGGTGGACACAAACGCCGCTATAGAGTTGTAGATTTTAAAAGAGAAAAAATAGGAATTCCGGCAAAAGTTAGTTCAATAGAATATGATCCAAATCGTTCTGCACGTCTTGCATTGTTAGTATATAAAGATGGAGAAAAGAGATATATAATTGCGCCGGATGGATTGAAAGTTGGCGAGATTTTGGTATCTGGCCCTGATTCTGGAATTCGAGTTGGAAATGCTCTTCCAATATCAAAGATTCCTATGGGAACTCTATGTCATAATATTGAAATGAAACCAGGAGGTGGTGGAAAGATAGCAAGAAGTGCTGGTGCGAGTGCTCAGTTAATGGCTAAGGAAGATGGCTATGCTCAGTTCAGATTATCTTCAGGTGAGATAAGAATGGTTAGTTTGTCTTGTTCAGCGACTATTGGAGAAGTTGGTAATTCTGAGCATTCTAATATCAGTTTAGGAAAAGCAGGTAGGAATAGATGGTTGGGAAAAAAACCTCATGTTAGAGGAGTTGCGATGAATCCTGTCGATCATCCTCTAGGTGGTGGAGAAGGTAAAAGTTCAGGTGGACGTCATCCTGTTACTCCATGGGGAAAACCAACCAAGGGCTATAAAACAAGGAATGTTAATAAAAGTTCATCTAAATTTATTGTTAGAAGAAGAAAAGTTAAATAAAAGGAAATAGACTAAAATGCCTAGATCTTTACATAAAGGACCTTTTGTTGATGATCATCTTATGAAAAAAGTAAGAGCAATGGAAGAAAGTGGTGAAAAGAAGATGATTCAAACATGGTCTAGACGTTCAACAATAGTACCTGAATTTATTGGATTTACTTTTTCAGTACATAATGGAAAGAAATTTATTCCTGTTTATGTTCATGAGAATATGGTTGGTTTTAAATTAGGCGATTTTTCACCAACAAGGACTTTTCGTTCTCATTCTGGTGTTACAAAAAGAACAGTAACTTTGAAATAGTTTCTTGAATGGAGAATTAGATGTCAGAAGCAAAATTGAAATATTATAGGGCTAAACCTCTAAAAACTAGACAATTGGCTAAGGCTATTGCTGGAAAGAGGGTTTCTGAAGCTTTATCTTTTTTAAGGCTTTCACCAAGAGCGTCTGCAAAAGTACTTGAGAAAGTTGTCTTATCTGCTCTTTCTAACGCTACTGATAAAGGAGAGAATGATGATCCAAATTCTCTTTTTGTTGAAAGTGCAATGGTTGATCAAGGCCCAGTGCTTAAGAGGCATCGAGCTAGAGCCAGAGGACGTATGGGAAGAGTAATACATAAGTTGTGTCACGTTAAAATTGTTTTAGGCGAATAGAAATAGGAGAATATAATGGGACAAAAAGTAAATCCAGTTGGTTTTAGAGTTGGTGTGACCAGAGATTGGGAATCTACATGGTTTGCTGGTAAAAATTATCCTAACTTTATTCATGACGATATAAAAATCAGAAAATTTGTGAAGAGTCGTTTGCAAAATGCAGGTGTTAGTAGGGTGAATATTGAGAGAGCAAGTCAAAATTGCAGGATTAATATTTGGTCTGCAAGACCAGGAATCATTATTGGGAAAAGAGGTTCTGAAGTAGATAGACTTAAATCAGACTTAGAGAAGATAACCGGGCAACAAATTCATGTGAATATCAAGGAAATCAGAAGAGCAGAAATAGACGCTCAATTAGTTTCTGAAAATATTGCATTGCAACTTGAGAGAAGAATTGCTTTCAGGAGAGCTATGAAGAAGGCTGTGACATCGGCACTTAGATTTGGCGCTAAGGGAATAAAAATACAATGTGCAGGTCGTTTGGGTGGTGCTGAGATTGCGAGGACTGAGTGGTATCGAGAAGGAAGAGTTCCTTTACAGACCTTAAGAGCAGATATAGATTATGGATTTGCAGAATCGCACACAACATACGGTGTTATTGGGGTTAAAACTTGGATTTTTCGAGGTGAGATTATAAGAAAAACCCAAAAAGATTTTTCAGAAACAGTCAAGGAAAATTAGACCGGAGTAAAAAATTTAATGCTACAACCAAAGAAAACGAAGTTTAGGAAAATGCAAAAAGGTCGTCTTGGGAAAAAGACTGATAAAGGGGCTAGGCTAAATTTTGGGTCCTATGGTTTACAGTCAGTAGAATCAGTTTATTTAACAGCTCGTCAAATTGAGGCAGCAAGAATTGCAATGACGCGTCATATAAAAAGGGGTGGAAGAATTTGGATACGACTTTTTCCTGACAAGCCTATTACTAGGAAACCTGCTGAAGTTAGAATGGGTAAAGGTAAGGGCGCTCCTGAGGCGTGGCATGCTGCAATTCGAGCAGGAAGGATTCTTTACGAAATGGATGGTGTGCCAGATTCGGTTGCTAGAGAGGCACTTCGTTTAGCTGCTAGAAAGTTGCCATGCAAAACTAGAATAGTTTCCGTTTAGTGGAGTTTTAATTGAAATTTAAAGAAATAAAAGACTTAACAGAAGATGAGTTAGAAACTAAACAAAATGAGATCCGTTTGGAACTATTTAATCTTAAGTTTAGAAAATCCTCTGGTCAGTTAGACAATACTTCTCGGATATCAATTTTAAAAAAAGATCTTGCGAGAATTCTAACTTACAGAAATCAAATTAAAAATACGCAGGAACAATCTGTTTAGCGCATAGGAGTTTTCGGAATGTTGAAAGGTGGAAGAAGAAAAGTTAGAGAAGGCAGAGTAGTAAGTTCAAGTATGGACAAAACTGCTAGCGTTCAGGTAGCTCGCACATATATGCATAAAACCTTTAAAAGAGTTATTAGAAGAAGTAAAAATTATTTAATTCACGACGATCAAAATGAATTAAATGTAGGGGATCGCGTAAAAATAATAGAGACAAGACCAATCAGTAGAAATAAGAATTGGCGTTTATTAGAAATTATAGAGAAATCAAAATAGTTTTAGGAATATAAAAATGATTCAGGTTCAAACAATTTGCGGTGTAGCAGACAATTCAGGTGCTAAGCGTGCGCAGTGTATTAAAGTTCTTGGTGGTTCAAAGAGAAAGTACGCAAGTATAGGTGATGTTATAGTTGTTGCGATTAAAGAAGCCGTTCCTAACAGTAATGTTAAGAAGGGAGAAGTAAGGAGAGCAGTAGTCGTAAGGACTGCCAAAGAAATTGGAAGAGATGATGGTACTTGCATAAAATTTGATGATAATGCTGTTGTGATTATTAATGAGGTTAGAGAACCTGTTGGGACACGTATTTTTGGTCCCGTTGCTAGAGAATTAAGAAGAAAGCGTTTTATGAGAATAGTTTCTTTAGCTCCAGAGGTTCTGTGAGGGAGAGTATGAGAAAGAATCATGTAAAAAAAGGGGATATTGTTGAAGTAATATCCGGTAAAGAGAGAGGGAAACGTGGCAAGGTACTGCAGGTATTAACGGAGGAAAAAAAAGTCCTTGTTGAAAAACTAAATATGATTAAGAGGCATACAAAGCCAAGTCAGGTAAATCAACAGGGAGGTATCCTTGAGCGTGAAGGAAAAATACATATAAGTAATGTATTGCCTGTTGATCCAAAAACAAGTAAACCCTCCCGAGTAAGTAGGAAAAAACTGGAGGATGGAAGTTCTGTAAGGGTTACGAAGAAAAGTGGTGAGATTTTAGATACTATTTAATTATTTTTGAGAGGTATTTTGTAAAGTGAGTGATACACCTCGTTTGCTTGATAGGTATAGAGACCAGATAGTTAGTGATTTGAAGAGTAAATTTGGATATAAAAATATAATGCAGGTACCTACTCTTTCAAAAATCACTTTGAATATGGGGTTAGGAGAGGCATCCCAGAATGCTAGTGTTCTTGATAAGGGAATTGAAGAATTGACTGCTATTTCAGGGCAAAAACCCGTAGTTACAAAAGCTAAAAAATCTGTAGCTAATTTTAAGTTGCGAGAAGGAACTCCCATAGGGGTAATGGTTACACTTAGACGAAAAAATATGTGGTATTTTTTTGATCGGCTTTTAAGTATCGCACTACCTCGTGTTAGAGATTTTCGTGGTTTAAATGAAAGGTCTTTTGATGGAAAGGGAAACTATAGCTTAGGTATTAGAGAGCAGGTTATTTTTCCCGAAATAAGTTTTGATAGTGTAGATAAAGCAAGAGGCCTAGGTGTAGTTATAGAAACAACTGCTAAGAGTGACGAAGAAGGCAAGGCACTTTTAGAGTCGATGGGTTTTCCTTTTAGAAAAAGATAAAGAGGTGTCTTGTGGCAAAACAAAGTTTAATTGCAAAACAAATGAAGACTCCAAAATTTGGAGTGCGTTCATACAATAGATGTCAAAAGTGTGGCAGACCAAGAGGTTATTATAGAAAATTTAAGTTGTGCAGAATTTGTTTCCGAGAAATGGCTTTGGCTGGACAAATTCCTGGAGTCACAAAATCAAGTTGGTAAAGGAGATTTTTTTTAATGAGTATGACAGATCCTATTGCAGATTTATTAACAAGAATTCGAAATGCTGTTAGGGCAGGCCATCTGAGTTTGGTTGTTCCTGGAAGCCGAACTAAATCGAATATTGTTGGTATTCTACGAGCACAAGGGTATATAGCTAGTTATGAGATAAAAGACGGTAGTACCGGACAAACTGAAATTTCAATCCAGTTACTAGAAAAGATTGAGGGAAAACTTGTCCTTAATGATCTTAAGCGAGTTAGTAAACCTGGAAGAAGGGTTTATGTTAATAAGGGAACAATTCCTAAGGTATTAAATGGAATGGGTATTGCAATTTTGTCGACTTCACGAGGCGTCGTTACTGATGATGAAGCCAGAAATCTAGGTGTGGGCGGCGAAGTTTTATGTGAAGTTTGGTAAAAGGAGATTCTGTTGTCACGTATAGGCTTGAAACCAATTAATGTTCCAGATAATGTTGAGGTCACTTTAGAGGGCAAACTTATAACTGTTAAGGGTCCGAAAGGTGTGTTGACAAGAGAACTTCATGAAAGACCTAAGGTTGAACTTAATGAAAACGTTATAAATGTTAGCAGGACATCCGATTCTCAGACTGACAAGTCCCTTCACGGACTCACTCGTTCGTTAATCTTTAATATGGTAGAGGGTGTATCAAACGGTTTTGAGAAAACCTTAGAGGTTATAGGTCTTGGTTACAGAGTTGAGTTGAAAGGAAAAAATTTAGTTATGAATATTGGATTTTCTCATCCGGTAAATATTGATCCTATAGATGGAATAGATTTTGAAGTAGAAAGTGATCGGGAAAAAAGTACTATTAAAGTTAAGGGAATTGATAAAGAAATAGTTGGTTGGGTGGCTTCAGAAATCCGACGTGTTAAACCACCTGAGCCTTATAAAGGCAAAGGAATTAGATATGCAGATGAATATGTCAGAAGAAAAGTTGGAAAAACAGCAGTTTAAAAATCTTTGAGGATTATAAAATTGGGTGCTAGCAATAGATATAAATCTTGGATAAGAAGAAAAGATAGAATTCGTAAGAAGGTTTTTGGAAAAACTGACAGACCGAGATTAACGGTTTTTAGGAGTTCTAAGCATATTTATTGTCAACTAATAGATGATAACGAAAATAAGACTGTTTTGTCTGCTTCATCTTCTGAAAATATATTTGCAGAAAAAAGTGAGGGAATAAAGGATTCAAAAATAAAGCCAAGCAATATTAAGGGAGCTGAGTTAGTTGGAGAAATTTTAGGCTCTAGGGCGCAAGAAAAAGGAATAGAATCAATTGTATATGATAGAAATGGGTATAGTTATCATGGCAGAGTACGTGCTCTTGCTGATGGTATAAGAAAAATGGGGGTAAAATTCTAATGGCTCGTATGGATAGAAATGCCGCAAAGAAAGAAGATATTAATGATAAAGAATTTATCGATAGAGTCATACATATAAACCGAGTAGCAAAGGTTGTTAAGGGTGGGCGTCGTTTTAGTTTTAGTGCTTTAGTAACTGTTGGTGATAGGAAAGGTCAAGTAGGAATTGGTATGGGAAAAGCTAATGAAGTCCCAGAAGCGATACAAAAGGCTCTTGAAAAAGCGAGAAAGTCTATGGTTCGTGTTTCTCTAGAAGGGGAAACAATTCCGCATGAGGCAATGGGAAAATATGGTGCTGGTAGAGTTTTTCTTAAACCAGCAGGAAGAGGAACTGGAGTAATAGCTGGTGGTCCTGTCAGGGCTGTTCTTGATGTTGCAGGGGTAAGAGATATACTTACCAAGTGTATTGGTACTAATAATCCCCATAATTCAGCTAAGGCGACTATAAACGGACTTATGTCATTAAGGACTCGTGCTGAAGTAATTGCCTTAAGAGGCTTAGAGGAGGCATCTTCATAATTTTGGATTGTGAGGGTTAAATACTGATGTCAGAAGAAGAAAAGATAGAAGAAAAGAAGGCTCCAAAAAAGCCTAAGGCAAAAAATCCTGAGGTTGAGTTAACTCTCCTTAGAAGTGTTTCTTCTGCAAATTTTAAACAAAAGTTGGTATTACGTGGACTAGGACTAAAGAAAATCAATCAGTCTATTACACTAACCGACACTCCAGAATTGCGAGGAATGACTTTTAAAGTAAAACATATGATTAGAGTAAAGGGAAAGGCTTGAAAGTCTTTTTAGGTGAGTAAATTGTCAAAATCAACAAAAGAAAAATTGCAAGAAAATGAAGCTGTTTCTCTAAATACTTTGAAGGGTAAGTTTGGGTCAACTTCAAAAAGGAAAAGAGTAGGTAGAGGCGCAGGTTCAGGAACAGGGAAGACATCCGGTAGAGGAATGAAAGGACAACAGTCACGTTCGGGGTATAGTAGAAAAGTTGGTTTTGAAGGTGGGCAGATGCCACTTCAGAGGCGTCTACCTAAAAGAGGTTTTAATAATCGATTTAGAAAAAATTATTCTGAAATAAATGTTGGAACCCTTGATAATTTAGAAGATGGGATTACTTTAGATTTTCAAAACTTTTTGAAAATGGGTCTTGCATCTAAAAAATCAAAAGACGGAATAAAACTTTTGGGTTTTGGGGATATCAAGAAAAAGTTCCATTTAAAAATACAGAAATGTAGTAAATCAGCTAGACAGAAAATAGAAGATGCAGGTGGAACTATAGAAATTGTAGGTGTAAATGTAACTTTGGAGGATTCTAATTAATGAGAGAGTCTAGAGTTCCAAGTATCCTTCAAATTCCTGAACTTAAAAGTAGGATTTTGTTTACATTGGGTTTATTGGCGGTTTTCAGAATAGGTGCGCATATACCCACTCCAGGAATTGATACTGTTGCCCTTTCCGCTTTTTTTGCCGAACTCACAAGAAGTGGCGGTACAATTATGCAGTTCTTTGATCTTTTTACCGGTGGAGCTTTAAGTCAACTTACAATATTTGCTCTCGGTATAATGCCATATATAAGTGCCTCTATTATTTTAGAATTATTGACTGTGGTAGTGCCACATTTAGAACGTTTAAAGAAAGAAGGAGAATCAGGAAGAAAAAAAATCAGTCAATACACAAGATATGGAACTGTATTTCTTTCAACAATTCAAGGTTTTGGTATAGCTGTAGGGATAGAACAGATGACCTCACCTACTGGTGCGGCAATTGTTCCAGAACCTGGATGGAGTTTTAGGTTGATGACAGTTCTAACTTTAGTTGCTGGCACTTCATTTATTATGTGGTTAGGAGAACAGATAACTGAGCGAGGTATAGGCAATGGAATATCCCTTGTTATTTTTGCTGGGATAGTTGTTGGATTGCCTGGAGCTATTATGAATACTTTCCGTCTTCTAAGCACTGGGGAAATACAGCCTTTTGTAATGATAATCATTACAATACTAATGATTGCAGTAGTTGCTCTGGTGGTATGGTTTGAAGCCGGGCAGCGGCGAATAAGAATACAGTATCCTAAGAGAGTTGTTGGAAGAAAAATGGCTGGAGGTCAAGACTCTCATTTGCCCCTTAAGGTTAATACATCTGGAGTTATTCCTCCCATTTTTGCTAGTTCAATGATTCTATTTCCAGCGACTATAGCTCAATTTTCAAGTGTTGGGTGGTTGAAAGATCTTAGTGCAATGTTGACTCCACCAAATCCTTTCTATGTTCTACTAACAATAATTTTAATTTTTTTCTTTGCATATTTTTATACTGCCATTATTTTCAATCCTATGGATGTTGCTGAAAATTTGAGGAAATATGGTGGTTTTGTGCCAGGGCGTAGACCTGGGAAACCAACAGCCGATTTTATAGATAGGACCTTGAGTAGGCTAACATTTCTTGGTGCTATTTATTTAAGCGCAATAGTTATTTTGCCGACTTATCTTGTTCAGTGGTTTAATGTACCTTTTTATTTTGGTGGTACTGCACTGCTTATTGTTGTAGGTGTTGCAGTTGATACACAAAGACAAATTGAGAGCCATCTTGTAATGAGAAATTATGAAGGGTTTCTTAAACGTGGAAGGATTCGTGGGAGATAGATCTTGAAAATCATCCTTTTAGGAGCCCCTGGTTCTGGTAAAGGAACTCAAGGTGCCATAATTAGTGAAAAGAAAAAAATTCCCCGTATTTCCACAGGTGATATGTTAAGAGAATCTGTAAAAGAACAATCATCACTAGGTATGAGAGTAGAAAAAGTTATGAATGAAGGTAAATTAGTTTCTGATGACTTAATTATTGAACTAATGCAAGAAAGATTAACTGAGGATGATTGTGAGAACGGTTATATTTTAGATGGTTTTCCTAGGAATCTTCCTCAGGGACAGTCTTTAGATAGACAGATTTCTGGCAGCGTTGATATTGCTTTATTCTTAGACGTTCCTAAAGAAGAGGTAGTTAGGCGGCTTTCAGGACGATTAACTTGTAAAGATTGTGGTGCAGTTTTTCCAAACACTGTTGAAATATCTATATGTAGTAAATGTAAAAGCGAAAATTTATATATAAGAGAAGATGATATGGAAAAGACGGTTTTAAAACGCTTAGAAGTTTACGAAGAAAGCACATCCCCTTTGATTGGTTTTTATGAGGGTATGGGAAAACTTGTTAAGGTTCATGGGATTGGGGAATCTGAAGAAATTTCTAAGAGAGTATTTGAAGCATTAAATGAAGTTCGCATTTAATGGCGATTGTACTTCGTTCTTCTGATGAGATTGAAAAAATAAGAGATAGCAACAGAATTGTTCTTTTGGCAATGGATGAAGTTAGTAGGAATATATCTCCAGGAGTATCGACTTTAGAACTTGATACTTTAGTAGAGACTATATTATTAGAGAATGGTGCTTTGCCAGCTTTTAAGGGATATAGAGGATATGAACATACGATTTGTGCTTCAATAAATGAGCAAGTCGTTCATGGTGTTCCTTCTGAGAGAAAACTTCTCGAAGGTGATATAGTAAGTATTGATATTGGTGCTAATTTGAATGGTTATTATGGTGATCACGCAATAACTTTTGAAGTTGGTCTAGTTGAAAGCAGTGCAAAGAAACTTTTAAGTTGTTGTCATGAATCGTTAATGTTGGGTATAAAGGAAGCGATCCCTGGCAAAAAATTACATGATATTTCTAGTGCTATACAGGTAAATGCAGAAAAAAACGGATATGGAGTAGTAAGAAATTTTGTTGGGCATGGAGTGGGCACTCAGTTGCATGAAGAGCCGCAAGTCCCTAATTTCGGAATGGCTGGCACGGGTGTTGAACTTAAGGTCGGAATGGTTCTGGCAATTGAACCTATGCTGAATCAGGGTACTGAGAATGTGAAAATACTAGGAGATAAGTGGACGGTTGTTACAGAAGATTTAAAACTGTCTTCACATTTTGAACATTCAATAGCAATTACCGAGGAGGGACCTGACATTTTGAGTATTTTAAATGCCTAGACAATCAGGAAGAAGAAAGAAAAAGAAGAAAAGAGAAGATGACGAGGTACAAGAACGTAAACCTAAAGAAGATGTAATTGAAGTTTCAGGTGTTGTCCTTGAACCATTGCCAAATGCAATGTTCAGAGTTGAGTTAGAAAATGATCATAAGGTTTTGGCACATATTTCTGGGAAGATGAGAATGCATTTTATTAGGATTCTTCCTGGGGACAAAGTATTAGTAGAACTTTCTCCATATGATCTTACAAGGGGTCGTATAACGAGTAGGTATAAGTAGATAAAAGGGAATGTTATGAAAGTAAGAAGTTCCGTTAAAAGGATGTGTGATAAGTGCAAAATTATTAGAAGAAAAGGTGTTGTTCGTGTAATTTGTGTTCAGCCTAAGCATAAGCAGAGACAGGGATAAAGATTTCTAATAAGGAGATTAAATTTTATGGCACGTGTAGCTGGAGTCGATATACCAAATGAAAAAAATGTAAATATTGCTTTAACAAGTATTTTTGGGATTGGAAGAAGTACTGCGGATAAAATTGTGAAGGCTGTTAAAATAGAATCTCTTTCAAAAGTTAAAGATCTAACAGAGGATCAGTTGCAAGACCTTAGAGATATTATCGAAAGGGAATTTGTAGTTGAGGGTGAATTAAGAACAACTATTTCTTCAAATATAAAAAGATTAATGGATTTAGGAACATACAGAGGTCTTCGTCATAGACGAGGTTTACCTGTGAGAGGGCAAAGAACGCACACTAACGCTCGAACTAGAAAAGGTCCTAGAAAGACTGTTGGAGCGAAGACAAAAGAGTAGTGTGATTTTAGACTTTAAAACTGGTAAGGAGAATTCTTTTGGCACAAGGTCCTAAGGGAAAAAGATTTGGAAGAAGGAGAAGAGAAAGAAGATCTGTTGGTGCAGGTCAAGCGCATATTAATGCTAGTTTTAACAATACTATAATTTCAATTTCCGATAATGCTGGTAATGTTGTGTGCTGGTCTACTGCTGGTGGCCAAGGTTTTAAAGGTTCTAGAAAAAGTACACCTTTTGCTGCTCAAATGGCTGCAGCTGAAGTTGCAAAAAAAGCACTTGATCTTGGAGTAACATCAGTAGAGGTGTATGTTAGTGGTCCTGGTGCAGGTAGAGAGGCAGCCATAAGATCTTTGGTAGCTACTGGTTTAGAGGTTAGTATGATTAGTGATGTCACACCCATTCCGCATAATGGATGTCGTCCTAGAAAATGCAGAAGAGTATGATTTTATAAAGTTTTTTTATTCTATTGAATTCAATAGACGGACGGAGGTACTAAATGAATTTTCTTGCGAATTTAGTTAAGCCGGATTCTCTTAATTTTGACAGAGATTCTTTGACAAGTGAGTACGGTCGTTTTACAGCAGAGCCTTTGGAACGAGGATTTGGTCTGACTCTTGGAAATGCAATAAGAAGAATTATGCTTTCATCAATTAAAGGTGCTGCTATAACTGCAGTTAGAATTGAAGGCGTGTATCATGAGTTTTCGACTGTTCCAGGAGTTGTGGAAGACGTCACAAATATAATCTTGAATTTAAAGGGAGTCGTTATTAAAGCTGAAAGTACAGATTTTCCTTTACGTCTTTCTTATAAGAGTGATGGCTCTAGTGGAGATTTTAAGGCGGGGGATATACAGACTATACAAGGGGTTTCTATCTTAAATCCAGAACATAAAATTGCTACTTTAAATGATGATGCAGCTTTAGATATAGAATTAATTGTTGATGCAGGTAAAGGCTATGTCCCTGCTGAAAGAAAATTAGTTGATGAGTATGGTCCTATGTTTATACCAATAGACTCTATTTTTTCTCCAATTAGACGTTGTTCCTATAAGGTAGATAAAACTCGAGTAGAAGAAAGTACGGATTATGATAGCTTAGTATTAGATGTTGAAACGGATGGTTCTGTTTCGCCTGATGACGCTCTTGCCCATTCGGCGAAGATATTGAAAGATAATTTGTCTATTTTTATTAATTTTGAAGAAGAAGAGGAAGAAGAAGAGGTGATTCTAGTCGAAGAGCCTCATAACGATTTAATAGCAACTCTAAATGGTAGTATCGAAGAATTAGAATTGACAGTCAGAAGTTATAATTGTCTGAAAGCTGCTAGAATTAAAACTTTAGGTGAACTTGTTTCAAAGACAGAAAGTGAGATGCTAAAAACAAGAAACTTTGGAAGAAAAAGTTTAACTGAAATTCGTCATATTTTATCTTCAATGGGTTTATCTTTTGGAATGAATATTAGTGATCTCGATTTAGTAGAAGAAGATATTGAAAAAAAATAAAGAAGATTCTTAGGGAGAAGAAAGATGCGTCATAGAAGAGCAGGTCGAAGGCTTAGTAGAACAACAGAACACAGGATAGCCATGACCAGAAATATGATGACATCCTTAGTTGAGGAAGAGCGAATTAGGACAACTCTGCCAAAAGCAAAGGAAGTTCGTCGTCACTTTGAGAAACTTATAACTACAAGTAAGAATAATACTTTACATGCTCGAAGGAGAGTTGCAGGGATTTTAAGAACTCCTTCATCTGTTAAGAAGATCATGGAAGTTATAGGTCCTAGATACATTGATAGACCTGGTGGTTATACCAGAATTTTGAAATTGCCTCCTAGACCCGGTGATTCTGCGGATATGGCTATTTTGGAACTCGTTGATAGAGATACGAGCAAAGAAGATGCTAGAAGAGAAACACGTCAAAAGAAAGAAGAAGATAAACCAGAATCATAGTTTTTGAAATAGATCATGGGAGAGACAATAAATGTTTCTCCCTTTTTTTTGGTTAAAAATATGAACTCTAATCATATAAGAGGAATTGCAGACAATTGTTTTGTTTGTGGTTCTGAAAATACATTTGGGTTAAGGATTAAGTTCAGATTAGATGGTAAGATTTGTAGAACTGAATTTACTCCTGATGAAAGACACCAAGGGTATGATAATATACTTCATGGAGGTGTTCTCTTTTCAATCTTAGATGATGTTATGGCAAATTGTTTGTTTCTGAATGGTATTAAATGTTACTCTGCAAGAAGTGAAATTCGTTATAGATGTCCAGTAGAAATTTTTACTCCTCTAAGATTTGAAGGTTTTGTAGAAAAATCCAAGAATTCGTTTGTTTTTTTAAGGGGACTGGGATTTGCCATTAAAGACGAAAAATTGATTGCAGAAGTGAAGAGTACTTTTGTAAAAAAATAATTTGACTAAATTATTTTCTTATTTAGATTCATTAGATATGTCGTAAAGTATTTTTCCTTGCAATTCAAGGTGTCTTATAACCATTTTTTCCGCTTTTCTAGCCTCATTGCTAAGTATGTATCTTAGAATTTCCTCATGTTCTTCCATAGATGATTTTAGACGTCCGGGTACTCGTAAAGTTATAATTCTGGTTTTTAGTATTTGTCTTCTGAGATTCGTAATAACAACTTTTAATTTTTCATTCTTGCAAGAATTAGTTATAAATTGATGAAATTGTTGGTTAGTTTCCCAGTACTTACTTATCTTGCCAGATTGTTCATAAGTTCTTAGTTCTTCTAAAAACTTTTCTAGATGTTTTCTATTTTTCCCAAGAGATAAAAGTGGCGTAGCTAATCTTGTAGCCAGTCCTTCTAACACGCTTGTAATCATATAAAGGTCTTTTATTTCTTTTTTAGTTATTTTTGTTACGAATGCACCTTTATGCGGATAAATAGTGATATATCCCTCCACGGCGAGTTCACGGAAAGCTTCTCTGAGTGGAGTTCTGCTTACACCCAAAGAATTAGTTAATTGTGTCTCAATTAATTTTGATCCGGGTTTAAGGCTGCCGTTCATAATAGATTCTTTGATCTTTTCGACGACAATTTTACTTAAGGATTTAGGTTTATTTATTCTTGTAGGATTAAACAAAAACTATTTTCCTTTATATTATATTCTTCTCGCTAAGATCTTGAATTTCTGAGCTAGTAAAATCAAGAAAGTCCTCGAGAATTTGATTAGTATGTTCTCCTAAACTCGGAGGAGGAATTCTGATGTTTCCGGGAGTATCAGACATTTTTATAGGTATGCCAGTTATTTTAGTTTTCCCAACTTCAGGTATATGAATTTCTTGTACCATTTCCCTTTGAATAACTTGTTCGTTATTAAGTGCATCTTCTAGATTATTAATTGCACCACAAGGAATTCCAGCATTTCTGAGAATTTCTATCATTTTTTTTAACTCATGATTTATAAAAAAGGGAACAAGTATTTTTTCTAATTCGGTTCTATTCTTTACCCTTTCAGCGTTTATTTGAAATCGACTGTCATTCTTGATTTTATCTAGGCCTACCGCATCACAGAATTTTACCCAAAGTGAATCATTTCCTACGCCTAAATTAAGGAAGCCATCTTTACATTTGTATGTTTCATATGGAGTAATTGAAGGATGTCTATTACCTCTTCTGCCAGGAACTTTTCCAGTAGCAAAAAACGCATTGGCGTGATAGGTAAGCAGTGAAATTTGTCCATCTAACATACTTATATCAATCATTTGTCCTTTACCTGTTTTTTCTCTTGAGTAAAGACCTAAGAGTATTCCTTGTGCTGCTAACATTCCTGCTGTTATGTCTCCTATTGATGCACCTACTTTTGTTGGAGGTCCATCAGGTTCACCAGTTATACTCATAATGCCTCCCTCTCCTTGGATTACTACGTCAAACCCGGGCTCATTTTTTCTAGGGCCTGTCTGTCCGAATCCTGAGACTGATGCAAAAATAATTTTTTCATTAATTTTTTGTATTTCTGTCCATGGAAATCCGAGATTATCTAAAGTGCCAGGTCTGAAATTTTCTACCATTACATCACAATTTTTGATAAGTTTTCTGAGTATCTCTTTTCCTTTCTTTTCTTTTAGATTTAGAGTTATACTTTTTTTATTTCTGTTAACTGAAATAAAATATGTACTTACTCCATTTAAGAATGGTGGTCCCCACCCCCGAGTGTCATCCCCATTCTTTGGATTCTCTACTTTTATAACTTCTGCCCCCATATCACCGAGCATCATTGTGCAATATGGACCAGCTAAAATTCTGGTAAGATCTAAAACTTTAATATCTTTAAGTGGACCATTCATCAGTTAAATTCCTTAATTTTGTATCAGAGAAATTAATAATCCAGCCGCAATTGCAGAGCCAATTACTCCGGCAACATTCGGACCCATAGCATGCATAAGTAAAAAATTCTTAGGATTTTCTTCTAATCCTATTTTCTGTACAACTCTAGCTGACATTGGAACAGCACTCACCCCTGCTGCACCTATCATAGGATTAATTGGAGTTTTGCTAAAGAAAGACATTAGTTTGCCAAAAATAACACCAGTCGCAGTCCCTATCGCGAATGCAAATAATCCTAAAAGTAATATTCCTATTGTTTCCCATTTGAGGAAGCTTTCAGAAGTCATAGATGCACCTACAGAGACGCCTAAAAAAATAGTAACAATGTTAAGAAGTGAATTTTCGGTTGTTTTAACAAGTCTTTCAACTATGCGCGATTCTCGAAAAAGATTTCCTAGCATTAGCATTCCAATCAGAGGTATTGCAGAGGGAAGAAATAATCCAGTGAATATAGTTGTAATAATCGGAAACAGAATTAAGATCTTTTGATTAGTAGGAGGTGGAGGCTCCATTTCCCTAGATCGTTCTTCTTTTGTTGTCAAAGCTTTTATTATAGGTGGCTGTATTACTGGGACAAGAGCCATATAACTATATGCTGCTACAGCAATTGGTCCAAGAAGTTCTGGAGCTAACTTGGAAGCCGTGTAAATAGCGGTAGGTCCATCAGCTCCTCCTATTATTCCTATTGCTGCAGATTGAGATAGATTGAATCCGAGGAAAATACTCCCAATTAACGTTGTGAAAATACCAAATTGTGCAGCTGCACCAAGAAGTATAGTTTTTGGATTCGATATTAAAGGACTGAAATCTGTTAGTGCTCCAATTCCCATAAAAATCAAAGGAGGAAATATTCCTAATTTCACTCCGTAATAAAAGAAATTTATTAATCCACCTTCTGAGAAGATACTAGAATTTGGTAAATTTGATAACAACATTCCAAATCCAATTGGGATAAGTAAAAGAGGTTCGAATCCTTTGGATATAGCTAAAAAAAGTAAAACACACGCAATAGTTATCATCAGGAAACTACCGAAGTTCATGTTGTAGATTCCAGATACTAAGAAAAAATCGTTTGTAGAACTGACTAGTTCTTTCATTCTATTTTAATTAACTCCTGTCCAGCTTCTACTTTATCGCCTTTACTTACTAAAATACTTGTAATTTTTCCATCTGTTTCAGCAGTTATAATATTTTCCATTTTCATTGCTTCTAATACTAATAATTTTGTTCCTGAAGATACTATTTGGCCTACGGTCACTTCGATAGAAAGTACCTCTCCGGGAAGTGGTGCTTCTATGTTCTTAGGAATATGTGATGAAAATTCATTTTTATTAAATTGGCTTCTTTCTTCTTGAATTTCGACGATATGGTCAACACCATCTATATTAACTTTAATTTTTTCTGCATCTTCAAGTTTCTCAGCTTGAATTTTATATTCTTTGTTATTAATTCTTAATGTGAACTTTTTCAATTTATTCGCCTGAAATAATAGGATGTATTCTAGAATTTAACTTCCAATTTGATTCTTCTCTGAAAACTTTTGGTATAAATATTTCTTCATCTGTCTGTTGTAGAAAATATGCGACTGATGCTGAAATGATGAGAGAGATATCTGGATCGTTTTTTGGGACTTCTTCTTTTTCTCTTGCATTTAGAAAGAAATTAAGTACTTTGATCATCAAATATAGAAAAAAAAGTGATAAAAAAACAAACACTGTCCCAATAATCGTTAATTTTATTCCTGTAGCTAAGACTGGATCCACTGTATTGAGTCCTTAAAATTAAAGAGGTATATTTCCGTGTTTTTTATTTGGGCGATTTTCTTTTTTTGAAGATAATAATTCAAGACAATTGAAAAGTTCTCTCCTCGTATTTCGTGGTTCAATTATGGCATCTACAAAACCTTGTTTTGCTGCAGTATAAGGTTTAGCAAAACGGTCTTTGTAATTCTCAATTTTTTCTTGTCTAGTTTTCTCAGGGTTGTCAGATTTCTCTATCTCTCTACGGAAAATGATATTGGATGCTCCATCTGGTCCCATGACTGCAATTTCAGCCGTAGGAAAAGCAAAAACATAATCATATCCAAGACCTAATCCACTAAGAGCGATATAAGCTCCACCATAACTTTTACGAACGATAACGGCAATTTTAGGAATTGTTGCTTCGCTATAGGCATAGAGGACTTTTGCTCCGTGACGAATTACGCCTCCATACTCTTGTTGGGTTCCGGGTAAATATCCAGGCACATCAACAAAATTAATAATAGGGATATTGAATGAATCGCAAAACCGAACAAAACGCGCTAGTTTGTCTGAACTGTCTATATCTAAAACACCGGCAAGGTGGGTAGGCTGATTGGCAATAATGCCCACTGAATTTCCTCCTAATCTTGCAAAACCGATTACTATATTCTTAGCAAATTCTGATTGAACTTCTAGAAAATCTTGATTATCGAAAACATTTAAAATAATTTCTCTTACATCATAGGATTGTGAGGAAGAAGTAGGAATGATTTTGTCTAGAGTGGTATTTTCCTCAGAAATAGACTCAGGAACATCTGCGACTGGTAAGCTATCTATATTATTTGATGGCAAAAAAGACAATAATTTTTTTACTAAATTAAAACAATCTTTTTCGTTCTTAGATGTAAAATGAGCATTTCCACTTTTCTTAGAATGTACTTCTGCCCCACCTAGTTCTTCAAAAGTAACTTCTTCTCCTGTGACTGCTTTAATTACGTCAGGCCCTGTAATAAACATTTTGCTGAGCCCTTCGACCATAAAAATAAAATCTGTTATTGCAGGAGAGTACACTGCACCTCCTGCACATGGACCAAGAATAATAGAAATTTGAGGAATAACTCCTGAAGATAATGTATTCAATCTGAAAATCTGAGCATATCCATGTAAGGATAAAACTCCTTCTTGTATTCTTGCTCCCCCTGAATCAAGAATTAAAATTATTGGGGTCCCAGTTTCTAATGCTAATTTTTGAATACGTATAATTTTCTGTGCATGGATTTCCCCTAGTGAACCGCCAAGTGTTCCAAAGTCTTGTGCACCAATAAAAACTTTTTGTCCAGATATTTTTCCACTTCCAGTTATTACTCCATCTCCTGAACTCCTCTTAGAATCCATCCCAAAGTCAGAGGACCTAGATTCCATTAATAGGCCTAATTCTGAGAAAGTATTTTTGTCTAGTAAAAAGGAAATTCTTTCTCTGGCCGTTAGTTTACCTTGCTTATGTTGTTTTTCCTTTGAGGCGCTTCCACCATACATGGAGGCTTTACTCAGGACATTTCTTAATTCGTCCAAATTATTTTCCATAACAATATCTCTCTTTTTAAATTTAGTATATTGTATACAATTCTTTCTTTTTAACAAGTGTTCTTATTATGAAAAATACATTTGATTACATTACCATTTAGGTTTTCCAGCGTGTAGCAGTTGTCCTGGCAATTGACGGGATAGGATTTTTTCTAGATAAGATACCACTTGAATAATTTTTTCAAGATTGATGTTCGTAATATATCCCATTTCTTGAAGCATATTAACCGTGTCTTCTGTACTTATATTTCCTGTTGCTTTTGGTGCGAATGGGCAACCACCAAGTCCTCCTAATGAAGAGTCAAAAGTTTCAATCCCAATTTGTAAGCCTGCATAAACGTTTGCAAGTCCTAAACCTCTGGTATTGTGAAAATGTAAAGAATATTGAACATCAGGAGCAATATTTCTGATTCTATCAGTAATATCTTTAACATTTTTCGGATTAGACATTCCGACTGTATCTGCAAGACATATTTCATCGCAACCCATCTGAATGTATTCCTTGACCACCCATTCTAGTGAATCAAAATTTATCCTTCCTTCGTAAGGACAACCGAATGCAGTTACTACTGCGCCACGTATTTTCTTTTTGTTCTCGATTGCTATTTTAGCCATCTCTTTAGATTTTTTTATCATCTCCGATCGTGATGCTCTTAAGTTCTTATTATTAAATGTTTCGCTACTCGATACAAAAAAACTAATTCTATTTAAATCACATTCTAAAGCTCTTTCCATCCCTATCATGTTAGGAACCAGTGCTTCGTATTGCACTTCGTTTTTTCTTTTTATATTTTTTAAAACTTTTTTTGCATCTGATAATTGTGGGACATGTTTTGGACTTACAAAACTTGTGACTTCTATTCTTTGAATACCAGAATTAGTGATCATATCGACAATTTTAATTTTCTCATTTGTTGAAATGAACTTCTTTTCAATTTGCATACCATCTCTTGTGCCAACTTCAACGATTGTAATTTTTCTTTTTTTTGACATTTTTGCCTCTAAAAAGATTTTGTGAAAGTTTTTTTTCACGGGGTAAATGTATGTATATCACCAAGGTGTCTATATTTGTTATTGAAATCTAGTCCATATCCGACTACAAAAACATTTTCTATCGTAAAACCCACATAATCTGCTTTGCAGTTTACAATTCGACGTGAGGGTTTATCAAGAAGTACGCATGTCTTCACTGAATTCGGATCATACTTAACAATTGTATTTTTTGCCGCTTCTAAAGTTTGACCGGTATCTAAAATATCATCTATGAGTAATATATGCTTGTTTCTTATAGATCCCATTTCTGAAATATTTAATTTTATTTTTCCGGAACTCTTTGTTTTATTCCCATAGCTTGAGGCTTTGATAAAACCTAAAGTAGTTTCTTTTTTTAGATTAGCTAGAAGGTCTGAGGCAAAAAAAGCTGCTCCTTTTAAAATAATAATCACGTGTAGTGATCGAGAAAAAGTTGTTTGTTCAAGTTCTCTACAAAGTGAAATAATTCGTTTTTTTATAGATTCCTTTGAAATAATTACTTTGCCAATTCCCATTTATAGAATAGCCTTTCATTTGTTTTAAAAAAATAAAAATTATAGATTCGAAGTTTTAAATTCGTTTATTTGTGTCCTATATTCTAAGCTAATGAGTTCTTATTGTAAAAAAAAGAGGGAATTAATATGGAAACAGTATTGAAAAGAACAAAATATCTTTTCAATAGTTTGTTGTTTATTTTTCAACCCGATTTAATTTTTGATATCGGAAGTTTAGATGGAAGAGATGCAATTAGAATGACAAATTTGCTCCCTGATTCTAAAGTAGTTTCTTTTGAAGCTAATTCATTAAATTTTAAGAAGATGCAAGATAATCCGATTTTTAACTCGCTTGATATTTCTATCATTAACAAAGCAGTTTTAGATATTGATGGGGAGGTAGATTTCTATGAAGAAGAAAAATTTATAAAAGAAGAAGGCAGAGACAATAGGCATGGTGGAGTTAGTTCGACAAGAGTAAGAACGGATCAAATTAGCAGAGGACATGAAATTATAAGAGTACAATCTACAAGAGTTGATTCCTTCGTATTGAGTTTACCCACTCTCCCAAAACAGATAGCTCTTTGGATAGATGTAGAAGGTGGAGCATATGAAGTTTTGAATGGATTACATAAAGTGAAAGAACTGGTGAGTTTTATTCATGTTGAGGTGGAGACAGAGGAAGTTTGGAAAAACCAAAAAACAAAGTGCGAGGTTTTAAGTTTGTTAGAAAGAGAAGGCTTTGTAGCAATTGCTAGGAGTCCTAAATTATTACAGCATGATTTAGTTTTCGTAAATAAAAAACATTTTTTGGACAAAAAAATACTCGTTTTAATTGCTAGAAGTTTATGTAAATATCTTGGTCCTCTCTCTTATAGATTTTTAAGGGTTTTTTTATAAAAGTTCTTCATACAATTTTTTCAAATCATTCTCAGTTGGTTGGACAGGATTTGTTTTAACCTGATTGCTTTCGGCTGCATCCTTTGACATTACTTCTAAGTTTTTCTTTGTAATATCAAGTTCTCTTAAGGTTTTAGGTATTTCTATATCACGTGCTAATTCATCAATTTTGTTGATAGTATCTTCTGCTTGTTCAAGTTCATCTTGATTTTTGAAATTTTCATCATTTTGGGATAGCAAGGTATTCATCTCTGCATATTTTTTTTTCATTTTTGGTAAGTTGAATCTCATTACAGAAGGCAGAAAAATTCCGTTCGCAGTTCCATGATGTAATTGATGGTAGGCACCAAGAGGGTGAGCAAGTGAATGAACTATTCCAAGTCCTGTATTCCCGAATGCCGTTCCTGCAAGTGTTGCAGCAAGGGAAATTGCATCAGCTGATTTCTCAACACTTCTATCATCAATATATTCTCTGGCATATCTGCAAATTAATTCTATTGATTTATTTGCCAGTCCTTCTGTCCAAGGAGAAGATTTTGGCGAACCAATAGATTCTATTGAATGAGTTAATGCATCCATTAGTGCACCTGCGGCAAGTTCTTTTGGTAATTTAGCGAGTAGAGAAGAATCAACAATTGCTAGATTTGCAAACATTGTGTCATTTCTTACCGTTGTTTTAATCTGTAGCTCAGTGTCAGTCACAATTGAACTATTTGTAACTTCACTGCCCGTTCCAGCTGTAGTAGGTATACTTATTAAAGGAGGACTTGGTTTTAAAATCTTACCTATACCGTACCAATCGCTGAGTTTTCCTCCGTTAGCAAATAAAACTGATACAGCTTTTGCCGTATCCATAGTACTTCCCCCACCAGCAGCTATGAAACTATCACAACCTACTTCTATGAATTTATGGTTTGCATCTACAATACTAGTATCAGAGGGATTGGCTTCAACGTTATCGTAGAGGTGAAAATTTATTTTTGCTTTCTCAAGACTCTCAAATACTACATCAATTGCACCACTAGATTTCAAGCCTGGGTCAGTTAAAACCATTGGAGAATTCATTCCTAACCTTGTACATTCTTCTCCTAATTTCAAAACAGATTGGCGACCAAAGATAACCTTTGGTCCTGATGCGATTTCAAAGTTAAGATTCATTTTTTTCTCCTCAATTTTTCTTAAACAGGTATTTTTAATTTATCTCAAAATTTTCAAAATCGTGTTTTGTGTCAAAATCATAAAAGGTATTAATCTCATCTATTTTAACTTTTTTGATTGTTAGAGGGAATTTGTCGTTTGTTTTTTTATAAATATCACGTGCTCCTTTGTCTCCGACAATTTTAAGCAATTTGTCTCTAAGTTGAGAAGAAAAAAGCATAGGATTTCCTCTCTTTTCTTCCTGGAATGGCGCAACAATTAGTGTTTCTTTATTTCTATCTATGTAGAATGAATCAATAATCTTTTTAATTGTTTCTTTAGAAACAAAGGGTTGATCGGCCAAACCGAATAAGTAACCGTCTGAATCTTTATTAGTCGATAGAATCCCTGTAATTACACTTGAACTCTGACCCTCTTTATATTTTTTATTATAAACGAATTTTATATTTAATCCGTTAAGTGCAGATTTAATCTTATCTTGTTCGTATCCGACAACAACAATAATTTCATAGGGGTTTGTCTCAAGATAAATTTCCACTGTTTTCCGTATGAGAGGAACTCCATCAATTTCAACAAGTAGTTTATTTCCTTTGAATCTTTCTGAAAGGCCAGCCGCAAGAATTATAATCGAAATTTTATTTAGGATATCCATCTTTTTTTGTCTGTAATAGATTAAGTTAGATATGTTTTATATAAATTATTAAGAGACATATTCTCAAATTTAAAACATAATACTATCACTGAATTGATAAATTATATCATTAAGCGTTAAATAAACTCAAAATTATTAATAATTACAAACCATTCGAATCAGGAGGATAAGATATGGGATATAAAAATCATGAGATAGTAGATCTCACTCAACCTATTTTTTCGGGTATGCCTGTTTTTGTAGGACATCCTGATACCTGGCGTTGGACTAATATGACTCATGAAGAAAGTGCAGCGAGTGGTAGATTTGAAAGTGAGATGAGTTATTATTCTGGGATTATTCAAATGTGTGAACATGGACCAACACATGTTGATTCAATAAGTCATCTTGACCCATCTCCTACTGCAAAGCATATAGATGAAATGAATTTTGATTTTTTTTATAGTAGAGGAATTGCAATTGATTTTGAAGATGTTGAGGATAATAGTTATATAGACGCTGAAAAAGTAAAAGAGAGATTACAGCACTATAATTTGGAAATTAAAGAAGGAGATACTCTCCTTTTTACATATGGTCATTATAATAGACACTATCCTAAAAAATCTTATACAACCCATTATGCGGGTTGGACAAGAGATGCAGCTGAATATGTTTATAGAGAATGCGGAGCATTAAATGTAGGGACTGATGCTCCTAGTATGGATATGGCTCATAGCCCAGAATACCCATGTCATCTAGTTTGTCGTGAATTGGGAAGAACGAATACGGAGAATTTATACAATATTGAAAAAGTTGTTGGAAAAGAGTTTCTTTATATTGGATTGCCTTTAAAAATAAAGGGTGGTTCAGGCTCACCAATCAGGGCAATTGCTGTTCTAAACGCATAAAATAATTTTTTTCATTGTATATGGAGGTTTTTATGGCAATGGATCCAAAGCATTTTCGTAATACGTTAGGTAGATTTGCTACAGGGGTGACAGTTGTAACAGTAAATGATGGGGAGACTTTACGGGGTATGACTGCAAATGCTTTTTCCTCAGTTTCTCTTGATCCTCCTTTAATTCTTGTATGTGTGGATCAGAATGCAACATGCTTAGAAATGATTAGAAATTCCAAGAAATTTAATGTGAACTTTTTGGCAGAAGAACAAAAAGATATTTCGGATTGGTTTGCGGGAAAAGGACGAGATGCAGAGGACCAATTTTCGGAGCTAGATTATGATATGGGGGAAAATATAACGCCTGTTTTGAAAGGAAATATTGGCTTATTAGAATGCAATCTTTTCAATGAGGTGCCAGGTGGAGATCATAGTATATTTGTTGGTTTGGTAACTCGCGCACTTTTTGAAGAAGATGTTAAAGCGCCACTTCTTTATTATGCAAGTTCGTATAGGAAAATGGATTTAGATGCAGAGTTTAATTAGTTGGAGTAGAACTACTACATTCGAGGATTATTTTGAAAATTAAAAGTGTTTCTTTTGACTTGTTTGATACATTAATTGATTTTGATTTCTCTCTGATGCCTGTTGTAGAAGTTGAAGGAGGAATGGAGCGAACAACTTCCAAAAATGCTTATGACAGACTTTACAAAGAAGGGTTTGAGTTACCTAATTTTTTTTCGTTTCATGTCATATGGCAAGAAATTTCTAAAATGGTATGGGAAGAAAGGGAAAAGGATATTCAAAATCGCGAGATCAGATCAATAGATAGATTTAGACGTCTTTCTAGTCGTTTTCTTAATTTGACGGAGGATGAAAGAGAAGAAGCAGCAAAAATTGCAATGGAAGCACATATGGAAACTTTATTGAGCGCTACCGTTTTTGATTGTAATCGTCTTGTAATGTTAGAAAAAATTAAAAAATCTGGAATCCTTTTAGGTTTATTGAGTAATTTTGATCATTCTAAGGGAGCGATGTCTATTTTAGAAAAAACGCGCATTCTTCCTCTTCTTGATGTTTGTATAATTTCGGAAGACGAGGGTTACCGTAAACCTAGAGGCAGTGTTTTTTTAAGTTTGTCTGAGAAGATGAAATTACATCCTTCCGATATACTTTTTGTTGGTGATACATTTGATGCGGATATCATCGGAGCGAAAAGTGTAGAGATGCTAACTGCTTGGTTAAATAAAGGAAAGAAAATTTCTTTTGAAAAAGATAAAGGTCCGGATTTTGAAATTAGGGATGTAACGGAAGTAATTGATTTGATCAATATATAAATCGCAAATGACAATTGGGTTAAATTTTTAAAATAAATGTTCTGAAAAAGGAAAAAAAATGGGACAGGTCATACGTGGTGAGATTGTTGCGGTAGGTACGGAGATGTTACTTGGTGATTTAATTGATACAAATAGCGCCTTCATAGCACAACAACTCAAATCCATTGGCGTAAATATGTTTTACAAGACGATTATAGGAGATAACCTTGATCGTATGGCTTCAACTATTGGACAATCTCACGATAGGAGTCAAGTCGTAATTACTTCTGGTGGCCTTGGACCTACTGTTGATGATTTGACACGTGAAGCTGTGGCAAAAGTCATGGGTGTAGAACTAGAATTCAGGCAAGATTTATTTGATTATATTAGTGCTTATTTTGTACGTCGCGGATTTAAGATGACGGATAATAATCGTAAGCAAGCCTTCATTCCTAAAGGTGCAGTTCCTATTGAAAATCCAAGAGGAACGGCACCTTGTTTTTATTGTGAAGATGAAAAAGGAATTATTCTTGTTAGTCCCGGAGTTCCTCATGAAATGCGATATATTATTGGAGAGAGGGCAATTCCAATAATTCAAGAAAAATTTGATCTTGGAGATGTTATTCGAACACGTGTATTGAAAACTTGTGGCTTAGGAGAAAGTAGAGTTGATCAGATGATTGGAGATCTTTTTAGAAATTCAGTGAATCCAAGTATTGGAGTTTTAGCTCATCCAGGACAGGTTGATGTGCGTATTACTGCTAGAGCAAAATCTATTTCTGAGGCGGAAAAAATGACTGATGAGATGGAAAAAGAGATAAATGCAATTTTGGGTGATTCTATATACGGGATAGGGGAAATTACACTTGATGAAGTTCTTTCGAAACTATTAGTCGAAAAAAATAAAACTCTGTCAATTGTAGAAACAAATTCTGGAGGTTCTGTTATTCAAAGATTAGGTGCTTGGCCTCAGAGAGTAAGTTTTCTTAAGAGAGGCGTGGTAGGATTTAATCGTGAAGAGGTTGGACAAATTTTAGATTTTCCTTTGCCTACGGATTTAGAAGATGCAATATTGGCAGAAAGTTTTGCTAGAAAGATAAGAGAAAACTCTAATTCAGATCTTGGATTAGCAATTTTTGGACCAAATCCACCTGAAAACATTGAGCCTGAAATGAGTAGGCGTGCGCCAGCACTCGGACCAACTCATATTGTTTTAAATGATCGCGAAAATAGAAGTCATTTTTTTGAGTCAAGTTTTGGCGGCAATGAACAATTTGTTCAATCTCGTGTTCCTATGTTTGCTATGGATCTAGTAAGACGTTCTTTGTTAGGAGTAAATGCTCCTTATCCATTTTGATTGATTTTTGAAAGTAAAATACTTTTGGAGGCTAGCTAAGTAATGATTATACCATTCGAAGGAAAAGTACCTAAAATTCATCCTACCGCTTGGTTAGCGGAAACGGCCGTAGTTATAGGTGATGTTGAAATTGGTGAAAATAGTAGTGTTTGGTATAATTGTGTTCTTCGAGGCGATAACATGCCAATTAAGGTGGGCAAAAATACGAATATACAAGATGGTTCCATTTTGCATATAGAAACAGATAAACATTCTTGTATTTTGGGTGATAATGTTTCGATAGGTCATAATGCAATTGTACATGGGTGTGATGTGAAAGATGGCGCTCTTGTTGCAATGGGCGCAACAATTCTGAACGGGGTCGAGGTTGGAGAAGGTTCTGTTGTTGGAGCTGGTTCAGTTGTGCCAGAATATAAAATAATAGAACCAGATACTTTATGGATGGGTGTTCCTGCTAAATATGTACGGCATTTAAAAGAAGATGAAAGTCTACGCTTTAGTCATACTTCTATAGGCTACTCGAAATTGAAGGATAGATTTAAAAAGTCTGTTTGATTATCGATTTATTTAAAGATTTATTGATTTAGGCGTCTCAAATTTATGTTGTTTTTTGCCTTTTTTCTTGCTTGACACACTAAAATATCATCAATACATTTAATGATTAATTTTCAAGTATTTTCGAGGTTTCTTATGAAAAATCGTTCAGAGTTTATTTTTTCGCTAGAAGAAATAAGAGAAGGGGAACTCAGGCTTGATTCAGAATTGGATGTTTCTATGATATCTGTTGAAGATGATGTTTCACTCGAATTCATAGATATTAATTTACATGGGAAGATCCGTCGAATAAAAAACTCTGAATATATTTTTGAGGCTAAATTAGGTGGTTTCTGTAATCTTAATTGCTCATTTTGCCTTGAACCTTTTCAGATTAGTTTGCAGGAGAGTTTTCGTGTAATTTTTCTCCCTCCATTACAGAATAAGCAAATTAAAGAAGATGATTTTGAGCTTGTTTCCAGGGATTTAGAAGTCTCTGATATTACTTCAGAGGGCATTGATTTATTTCCCTCTATTAGAGATCATCTGTTACTTTCTATACCTGTTCAGCCGCGATGTAGTGAGTCTTGTAAAAATATAACCCAACCTTCATCTTGTGCTGTAAATAATGAAGATTCTGGGAAATTTGATAATAGATGGTCTGTTCTGAAAGATTTTAGATTAAAAAGATGATATTTTAGTCTTTTCGTTTTTTAATTTTTGTTTTGTAAGTTAGGAGATATGAAAAATGGCGTTACCAAAACGAAGGCATTCTCAGACAAGGGGTCGTAAAAGAAGGACTCATTATAAAGTTAATATTCCAGCTGTTTCTATTTGTACTAATTGTAATGCCTCTGTACTCCCCCATAGGGTTTGTCCTGTTTGTGGATTTTACAGTGGGAAAAAAATTATAGATGTATCTAGTGTCTAATATAAATAATTGTAGGTCCATATGAAAATAGCCGTTGACGCGATGGGTGGTGACAGTGCTCCTAGGGAAATTGTCGAGGGTGCTTACCTTGCTTTAAAAGAATTTAATATAGAAACTATTTTGGTTGGAATGCCTGATAGAATAAAAAGTGAAATAAGTAGGCTTGGGATTGCTGATTTTAATTTTGAAATTCGGGAAGCAAAGCAGGTTGTACAAATGGGGGAATCTCCTACCAAGTCAGCAAGAACTAAACAAGACTCTTCCATAAGGGTTGCATTGGAATTAGTAAAAAAATCTGAAGCATCTGCAGCATTTACGGCAGGTGATACAGGGGGTACGTTTGCGGCTGCACTTTTTGTTTTGAAAAAAATGAGAGATGTTCAGCGTCCAGCAATAGCCGCTGTTGTTCCCACATTAAAAGGCTTCTCTGTAATGGTTGACGTCGGAGCCAATTTAAATCCAAGAGCACAGCATATTTTTCAATTCGGGATTATGGGTTCAATTTATTCCGAAGTTCTTTTTGGAAAGATTAATCCAACTGTAGGGTTGCTTAATGTTGGGAGTGAAGAATCTAAAGGAACAGAAGCACTAATTAATTCTCATGAATTGTTTTCAAAAGCTGATTTAAATTTTATTGGTAATATTGAAGGCAATTCTATTTTTCAAGGAACTTCCGATGTCGTTGTTTCTGATGGTTTTTCAGGTAATGTTGCGTTGAAAGTTAGTGAAAGTGTTAGTAGTATGATTTCTACTCTTTTAAGAAGCGAATTTGAAGGTTCGGTAAAGGGGAAGATAGGGTATTTGTTCCTTCGTGAAGGCATTAATGCAATGCGTAGGAAAACCGATTATTCTGAATATGGTGCCGCTCCGTTGCTTGGTCTTAATGGTATATGTACTATAGGTCATGGAAGGAGTGATGCTAAGACTGTAAAAAATGCAATAAGAACAACCCATGAGCTTGTAAAAAAAGATTTAAATTCTAAGTTGCAAGATAATATTTCGAAATATGCTAGTATTTATGGTTCTAGTTCTTCTGATGTAGGCTGGCGTCTTTGGAACCAAATTAAGGGTGGGATATTTTCTGG
>CAZLCI010000022.1:0-29762 GCA_964558115.1 uncultured Nitrospinaceae bacterium
CGATTAGGAGAAAAGCTTGAAACTGATAAATTTCCAAAAATTTCTTTTCCAAATTCAAGCGGGACTCTAATTCCGCTTCTAATACCTCGTTTAAGAACAATTTCATCTTCTCCAAAACGAAGCTTCTTTGATAAATCTTCATAAACAATATAGCGTACATTTTGATAATTTTTTTTAAACCAGCCGAGAGTCGCTCCCTCTATGGGGATATCATTGTGTGGATAACTTAGAGTTTTACTTCCTGAAGTAATGTTAGTCCAGGTGCATGTTTTGCCATCAAGATTTTCAAGTGTTAGTGCCGTATGATCCAAAGGAAAGATTGCTCTTAATTCAACAGCTAAACGTCCTAAAACAACATCTAAATCCAGGCTAGAATTTAGAATATGTCCTACCTTTTGAACTATTCCATAACGTTCGTTAGTTGAAAGAGTATGAATCGTCAAGTCTGCGTACTCCTTTTAACTTGTATTTAAAAATTGATTAAACAATAATTTATAGTAATTCTATTTTTTTGTATCTATAATAATTTTTTACCATTTTAGGTTCAATCAATACAATAATATTAAACTAGAGGGCTCGAGATTGCCAGAAAAAGAAAATCCAATTTCATTATATTTTCATATTCCATTCTGTACAGCAAAATGTGGATATTGTGATTTTAATTCTTATGAATTACAAAACCTTATAGAAAGAAAACAAGTACATGATAAAAATTGGGCTTCCGAATATACAGATGCTTTAATTATTGAGATTGAAGGAAGAGTTGAAGAATTACAACTTACAGGAAGAAAAGTTCAGTCAGTTTTTTTTGGTGGAGGAACACCTTCATTATTTCCCTCAAAAGAAATTAAAAAAATTTTGTTAGCCTCTAGAAAACTTTTTGATTTTATTCCTCAAACAGAAATTTCTCTCGAAGCAAATCCGAATTCATCCGATTATGATTTATTTAAGGGATTAAAAGAAATAGGAATTAACCGTATAAGTTTTGGCGTTCAATCATTTAACAACAGACTTTTAAAAAATTTAGATAGAATCCATTCTGGAAAAGACGCAAAAAAAGCTTTTTATTTAGCAAGGGACGCAGGATTTGAAAATATTTCTATTGATTTAATGTTCGGAATTCCCTTTCAGACTAAAGAAATTGCTAATGATGATTTACAAAACGCTATTGAGTTAAGTCCTGAACACATTTCTGCATATGAACTCACTATAGAATCCGGTACTTCATTCCACGCACTTCACATGAAAGGAGAATTAGATGGATTGATAAGTGAAAATCTTAGTTTAGAAATGTGGGAAATGAGAGATAAAATGCTTCATGATGCAGGTTATCAACAATATGAAATAAGTAATTTTGCAAAATCAGGATTCCGTTGTAAACATAATTTAAATTACTGGAAACGAGGTGATTATTTAGGAATTGGCGCAGGAGCACACTCTCTTATAGAGAATCAACGTATTTGGAATCATCTGCGCCCAGATACATATATTAAAAATTCTCAAACACCAACTGCAGGAGAAGAAAAAATGGAAGACATAAAAAAGATTCTAGGAGAGTCTTTAATGTTAGGACTACGACTAAAAGAAGGTGTTTCATTACTAGAATTGAAAAAAAAGACTGGTTTTGACAGTGAAATTTTATTTCAAAAAAACTTTGAAGATTTTTATAAAAAAAAATTACTAATTAAAGATGGTCAAAAATTGAAGCTAACAAAAAAGGGAATGCTTTTATCTAATCAAATTTTCTCATCTCTACTATAATTCATGAATTTTTTATCTGAAAGATTTTACTAATTTTTCGCCTATTTCAGGAGATGCAAGTATAGTCTTATGTTGTTTGAAAACGACTTTTCCAAAATTATTGCCTTGTGGTCTTCTTAAATTTTCAAAAGGCAGATAACTTACCCTAACCTTAATATTTTCTTTAGACTTAGAATAGAAAGCGGCAATAGACGCTGCCTGTAATATCATTTTCGACTTATAATCCTTTTTTTTATGTTTTTCTTCTCCTCTTAACAAAACATGACTTCCTGACACATCTCTAGCATGGAACCACAAATCATCCTTATTACCTAAATTTCTCAGTATCATTTCATTTCCAAGAGCATTCTTTCCTGCAAAAATTTCATAACCTTCTGGAAATTTAAAATAAAAATATGGTTTAATTTTTTCTATCTTGCTTCGAAGTTTCGTTTTTTCCTCAGAATATTTTAGCTTAAGAAATTCAGAACTGTTTTCTAAATCAGAAAAATCAATCATAGATTTAGTTTCTTCTATAGCCAAAAGTATAGTTTTTAAAAAAATGATTTCTTCTTTAATCATCTCGAAACGTTTCTTTCCAATACTTCTCATACGTTTATATTTCTTATACTTTTTATAAAAACATTCTGCGTTCTTTATTAAAGAAAATCTTGGATTTATAACAATTTCAACTGTATCGTTTCCTTCTATCGCTTGAAAAGAATTGTATTTTGGAGAGATATTTCCAAGATTCGAAATAATCAAATCTCCCTTTTTTTTAAATATTTTATATGCTTTAGATTTCTCGAGATCTAATCTTATCTGATTTTTTGTCTTCACTTTTCTCTTAATTTTAGACAGTAAAAAGCTAGTTAATTTCTTCTTTTTATAAATTAAATCAAGGTCATCTTGTAGTCTTGAAAAATAGATTTCAGCCGCATCGTTCATTCTTTCAAATAACTGAAATTTATAGGGCGATTTTAATAGCTTTCCATAAGCGAACAAATTTTCTGCGCCATTATTTTCAGAAAAAATAATGGCGGGACTAAAAGAAGAAGAAATATAGGAATTTTTGATTTGTTTGAATAAATAAGGCAAATCTTTATTGTTAGTCGAAATAATTTCTGCAAAGACCGGGCTTATGGCTAAAATGTTTTTCACTAATAAATCTTGAAATAGTTTTAAGTTTGCATCGTCTTTTTTCATTCCAAGCAAAGTCTTTTTAAAAGACATCTCATCTATTTCATCAAGAGATTTTTTCTTATGTAGAGGTGGAAGAGTATATTTAGAACCCTTAATATTCGATAGATTCCTACTACCACTTCTCCTCTTAATGGAGTCTATTATTTCACCAGTTTGTCCATTTAAAAGTAATATATTATTTGAAAGGCCTAAAAATTCAATTATTAATGCATATGATTTTTGCTGTTGAGATTTTGTGACAAATGATATTTGAATAATTCGTTCCCATTTTCCGGTATGTATATTAGTGATAATTGAACCTTCTAAATATTTTTTTAAATTTTGTATAAAATTCGTTTTTTTCTTTACAGAAATTAGTTTCTTGCTGGTTAAATACAAACGAGACAATTTATTATCCGCAGAAATCAACAAATTATAATCACGACCTTTTTTAGAATAAAATTGTAGGATAAAACAAAATCTTCCAACCTCTCTTACCTGAGATAATTTACTCTGGTTTATCAATGGATATATTTCATCACAGATCGCCCTAACAACAAATGCATCCATAATCTCTGCTCATATAAATTATTAAAAATAAAAAACAGTACTTAAAAATTCAACCTTAGTGTAAACTTTTTGTAATGATAACTATAACAAAGGAAATTTATGTCGTCTAAAAGCATGACTGGTTACGGAAATTCAGAATTTTTTTTAAAAAATGGTGATTCCATATGTATTGAAATTCGGTCTGTTAACCATCGATTTCTTGAAATTGCAGTTAAAGGACCAAGGTGGATCATATCTTTAGAAAACGAAATAAGAGAAAAGATAAAGAAAAGTTTTTCAAGAGGAAGATTTGACGTATATATAACGCATCTAAAAGAGTCAGTTCAAAAAACTAATTTAAACTCTAAATCAACAGAAATTTTGCTTAAATCACTTCAAAAATTACAAAATGAACTCGATATTGAAGGAAAAATAGATTTAAATTTAATTTCCCAATTTCAAGAATTTCTAAAGCCTTCAGAAGCTGAAATACATCTAGATAAAATAAGAATTAATTTAATGAAGACTCTTTCAAGATCTCTCTCAAATTTAAGAACTATGCGAATAAAAGAAGGCAATGAACTCCATAAAGATGTAGATAAAAATCTAAAAAAAATAGTTTTGAATCTAAAAAAAATAGAAGGTTTCTTTCCAAAGGCTAGACAAAAAATGCAAGAAAGATCGGAATTGAGAATCTTGAAACTATTTAAAAAAATTGAGATTAACCCAAACAGACTGGAACAAGAATTAATTATAGCCGGAGAAAAGGGAGATATAAGCGAAGAATTGAGTCGCTTTTATAGTCATATAAATCAATTTCAAAAAACTCTGTCTTCAAACAGTCCATCAGGAAGAAAATTGGATTTTCTCGTTCAAGAGATGAACAGAGAAATCAACACGACAGCCGCCAAATCTATCGACTCAAATCTTTCGAAACATGCTGTTGAAATAAAGATTCTTCTAGAGAAAATTAAAGAACAGGTTCAAAATATAGAATGAGTAAGCAGAAAAAAGGTCATGTTTTTATTTTGTCTTCACCTTCAGGTGGAGGGAAATCCACACTCATCCAAAATGTATTAACTTGCTTTCCAAAATTAACTCATTCAATTAGTTCGACTTCACGTCTTCCAAGAGAAACTGAAACAGAAGGAGTCCATTATTTTTTCTTGTCGGAAGAAGAATTTAAAAAAAAGATAAAATCAGGCGGATTCGCTGAGTGGGCAAAAGTTTTTGATAATTTTTACGGAACTCCTTTAGAAAATATAGGAAAAGAACTATCAAGAGGTAATAGTTTAATTATGGACTTAGATGTTCAGGGAGCGATGCAATTAAAAAAGAACTTTCCAGAAGCCATATTAATTTTTATCCTACCACCATCAATGGATGAATTAAAAAAAAGACTTGTTAGCCGCGGAACTGAGTCAAAAGAAGAAATAAATAAACGTTTAGAAATTGCAAAAATTGAAATTGCACAAAAAAATAACTATGATTACATAGTTACTAACGAAAAGATTGAAGTTGCAACTAGCGAATTAATTAAAATAATAAAAAGAAAAATTAATTCTTAATAAGGATAGATTTTTGCAAAATAAAAAAGAAAAGTCTCCTTTATTCAAAAAAAAGATAGTCCTCGCAATATCGGGAGGAATTGCAGCTTATAAATCATTAGAACTTGCAAGACTTCTAACGCATGATGGAGCTGAAGTACAAACTGTTCTTACCCAAAATGCTCTTTCTTTTGTTCAGCCACTTCCTTTTGAAATTTTGACAGGAATTAGCCCTATAACAAAACTTATCCCCATTGAAAAAAATTCTTCTTCAGGCAATATTCCCCATATAACATTAACGGAAAATACGGATTTAATTATTATTGCTCCAGCAACTGCAAATTTAATCGGCAAATTCGCACAAGGAATTGGAGATGATTTTGTTTCAACCTTGCTTTTTTCGGTAAAAAATAAAGTTTTAATAGCTCCCGCGATGAACCCTAGAATGTGGTCTAGCAAACCTGTTCAAAAAAATATCGAAACACTGAAAAACAACGGCCATGTGGTAATGAATCCAGGCGATGGTCTAATGGCAAGTTCTGAAGAAGTTCATGGAGTCGGAAGAATGCCTGAACCGTTGGAAATTCTTCATGCTACTCGAGAAATTTTAGGAAAAGAACAAGATTTAACAGGAAAAAGAATACTAGTTACCGCAGGACCAACTCAAGAAAAAATTGACGCTGTTAGGTATTTATCTAATCGCTCTAGTGGAAAAATGGGGTATAGCATCGCAAAGAATGCTTTTGATAGAGGTGCAGATGTTATCCTAATTTCTGGACCTGTCACAATTCCGAAATTATCTGGACCAAAAACTATACAAATTCAAACCGCCGAACAAATGAAAAATGCTATTTTTGAGCACTGGTCTAAAATAGATGTGGTAATTATGGCCGCAGCTGTATCTGACCATAAACCTTCAAATCCGAGCAAAGAAAAAAGTAAAAAAATGGGAACAGATTTATCATTAGAATTGGAAGAAACAGAAGATATTTTAAGCAAAATGGGCAAAATGAAAAAAAAACAGATTTTAATAGGGTTTGCTGCCGAAACTTCTAATTTATTAGAAAATGCAAAAATTAAATTAAAGAATAAAAATTTAGACCTTATAGTTGCAAACAAAGTTTCTGGCCCAGAAGATGCAATGGGTTCAGATGAATCTAGTGCAATTTTAATAAACTCAAAAGAACAAGAGTACAAATTAAAGAAAACAAAAAAAATACTTTTAGCCGATAAAATACTAGACCATTTAGTAAAATATTTAATATAAAACATTTTTAAGGATTTTCTTTTGAACCTAGAAAAAAAAGTTACGGATTCTCTGATTGCCTATCTTGAAGATTTAAAATCCTTTAATGTAAATTTTATAGCCCTAAAGAATGAAATGAGTGCTGACCAAGTTCAATTTTCCAAAAAAGAAACAAAAAATAGCAAAGGATTAGATATGAAAACTCCAAAATTGCCTTTCGATCCAGATAAAAAAATGGAATTAGAAGAGCTTTCAAATGCGATTGAAAATTGTATGCGTTGTAAGTTAGGAGACACAAGAAACCATTTAGTCTTTGGAAGCGGTAGTAAAAACGCAAAACTCGTAATTATTGGAGAAGCTCCTGGTGCAGAGGAGGACAAACAAGGAGTCCCTTTCGTTGGCAGAGCAGGACAAATGTTAACAAAAATGATTGAAAACGTAATTGAAGTTCCAAGACAAGAAGTATTTATT
Organism: uncultured Nitrospinaceae bacterium; assembly: GCA_964558115.1. Classification (GTDB taxonomy): domain Bacteria; phylum UBA8248; class UBA8248; order UBA8248; family UBA8248; genus UBA3496. Next base: position 6,736 of record CAZLCI010000022.1, read on the forward strand.
TGCAATATTTTAAAATGTAGACCTCCTGAAAACAGAAATCCTGAAGAAGACGAAATTTCATGTTGTGAACCATATTTAAAAAAACAACTAGAGATTATCAATCCCAAACTTATTCTTACTCTAGGGAAATTTGCATCTCAATGGTTACTTCAATCTGACACACCTATAAGTAAATTAAGAGGGAGATTTTCTTCATATCATGGAATCCCATGCCTTCCTACTTTCCATCCTGCATATTTATTGCGAAATGCAAAACAGAAAAAATTCGTACATGAAGACTTGTTAAAAGTGAAAGAAGTTTACCATAAGAATCTTGTCCCAAAAATAGAATTAAATCTTTAAAAATAAAGATTTTCTATTTTTTCCTTTTTTTCAAAGGCATAGCAGGGTCTGATGATCTGTGGTCAAATTCTGAAACTATATTTTTACTTTGAAGTTCTTCTTTTTGAGAATCCGTTAAAATGTTTTTTTTAATATTCATCCTATTCTTAACTTCCTCTTCAAAACCCCTATGAGTTGGATGATAAAAAGTAAGAAAATTTATTTCTTCGGGAAGACCTTCCATTTCAACAAATGAAGAAACAGATGAATGGGCATGTTGATACCCTTCTCCATATCCAATTTCTTTCAGAAATTCCGTAGGTGCATTTCTTAGATGCAAAGGAACAGGTTTTAATGGGTACTTTTGTATTGCATCCTGTACATTTAAATATGCGCGGTACACTGAATCGCTTTTTGGGGCCTGCGCAAGATAAATAGTTGCTTGAGCAATAGCTAATTTACCTTCAGGAAGTCCTATAAACTCAAAAGCTCTCTGCGCAGAAATCACAATATGCAACGCATTTGGATCAGCCATTCCCACATCTTCTGAAGCAAATCGAACAAGTCTTCTTAAGATATACATCGGATCTTCTCCAGCCTCTATCATTCTTCCCAGCCAATATAATGCTGCATCAGGATTTGAAGACCGTAAAGTTTTATGAAACGCACTGATTAAATTATAATGCTCATCTCCAGACTTATCATGAAGTAAAGTTTTCTGTTGAATAATTTCTAAAATCTGATCTACTGTAAGTTTCATAACTACGTTCTTCTCTTTTTTTGGATTCGATTCATATAAAACAAAATTAGAAACTAATTCGAGAATATTTAAAGATGCTCGAGCATCACCATTTGAGAAATTAGCTATGCTATAAAAAAATTTATCCTCTACTTCAAAATTCCATTCGCCTAAACCACGAGTTCTATCTGTTAAAGCTCTTTTAAGAACGCCAACAATATCTTCTTCATCCAATTGTTTCAGAATAAAAACCTGAGACCGGGACAGAAGAGGAGAAATAATTTCAAATGATGGATTTTCTGTTGTAGCACCAATTAAAACAATAGCACCATCTTCAACTGATGGAAGAAGTGCATCCTGTTGCGCTTTATTAAATCGATGAATTTCATCTATGAATAAAATACAGCGAGTTCCACTTTTTTTTAGCTTTTTTGCATCTGACAGTGCTATTCGTAATTCTTTAAGTCCATGCAAAACTGCACTTATTTCGATAAAAAGAGAATTTGTGTTTTTAGCAATAATTCGGGCTATTGTAGTTTTTCCCGTACCTGGTGGTCCCCATAATATCAAACTACTATAACTATCATTTTCAATTTCATTACGTAAAATCTTTCCTTTTCCCAATAAATGTTCTTGCCCGACAATTTCCTCTAAATTTTCAGGACGCATTTTTTCAGCTAAAGGAATCAAAATACTCTTATTTACATTTCTTTCATTTGAAAAATTAGAAACGTCTTTTTTATTTACAGTAGGTTTAAATAATTCATCCATCTATTTTTCCTAAGAAAAAACTCTTTTTTAAAATTCGGCTTAACCTTTACTAAATTTTACCTCATTATAGAGAGAATTTTCTTTTTTTTTAATTGCTTAAGTTTTTTAAAATTTCAAAACTAACATTAAAGGATCGTAATAGAATGGATAATATTTTAGTCGGTATTCTAATGGGCAGTAAGAGTGATGCAGAAGTTATGTTGAAGGGCAAAGAAATTCTCGATGAATTAGAAATCGGTTCAGAAGTAAGAATTTTATCTGCTCACAGAACTCCTAAAGAATTACATGAATACGTTGAAAAAGCACCCAAAAAAGGCGTAAAGATTTTTATAGCGGGTGCTGGAATGTCTGCTCATTTAGCTGGCGTGGTAGGAGCGTCTACTAATTTGCCAGTAATTGGTGTTCCAATTAATAGTTCGTCTTTAGGTGGAGTAGATGCGCTTCTTTCAACAATTCAAATGCCTCCTGGAATTCCTGTAGCAACAATGGGCATTGGCTCTGCGGGTGCAAGAAATGCTGCTCTTTTTGCAGCTAGAGTTTTAGCTTTAGAAGATTCAAAAATATCAGAAAGATATAATATTTTTGTAGAAAAACAAAAACAAAAAGTTTTAGATTCAGATCGATCTATACAAAACAACTAATTGTGATGCGCGAAATTATTAAAGTTTCTCAAAATAATCCAGATCAAAAAATTATAGAAAAGACCTCGGAATTTTTAAAAGCGGGTAAAATTGTTGTACTTCCAACCGACACTGTTTATGGTCTTTGTATTAACAGCGAAAGCGAAAATGCAATAAAAAAACTCTCTGAAATTAAAGGAAGGCCCCAAAAAAAAGGTGTCCCATTAATTATCGGGAAAATTGAACAGCTTTTTGAATATACAAATCAAATTTCCGCAAAAAAAATAGAATTTCTTAAAGGTATTTGGCCTAGTCCAGTAACTTTCATTTTTGAAAGAAAAAATAATTCTAAGTCTACAGAAGAGGGAATTGCTATCAGATTACCCGAACAAAAATTATGCAGAAAAATTGCGGAACACTCAGGACCATTTTTAGCAACCAGTGCGAATAAAACAGGAGAACCTATATTAGACAATATCAAAGAGATTTATTTACAATTACAAAATGTTCATCTTTTTCTTGACGCCGGCACAGTAAAAGAGAACATAGCCTCCACAATTGTAAGTTTACAAAAAGATACACCTGAACTTATTAGGAACGGAAAATTTCCTTTTAAAAAAATTATTCAACTCTGGAATAAAATATAGAATTTTACTCGGGTTCAGGAAGATTGAAAACAATGTCGCCATCTTCTTCAACAAAACATTGACAAGCTAGCCTGTATTCGTCAGGACTCCATCCATATGCTTCCAAAATATCTCTCTCTTCCTCTTCTTGCTCAGAAAGATTTTCACTACCAGAAATGACAACAATTTTGCATGTAGAACAAGCACAATTACCACCACAATCATTAGTATGATCAACATCATTTTCTAAATTCAGATCTAGAATTGAATTTCCTTCTTCGGCTTTATAAACAAGATCTAAGTTTTCGATTCGAATTTCGCCCACTCACACTCTCCTTTAAAAAACAGGACTTATAAAATTTACTTATATCTACATAAGTCGATTAATGAAATCAAACGAAAAAAAGATTTTTTGCTATAAATTTCCTTCTGGAGGAAGTATTTCAAGAGTTTCGGTCCAAGCAAATGAAGATTGTAATAACAAATATTCCATGGATTCAGCTACTTTTTCAGGAGTTAGCATTTTAGAAAAATCAAACTCCCCTGGAATAGAATCCCATAAAGGAGTTTCGGTCGCTCCAGGCCTTAAAACACAAACCTTTATCCCCTTAGGGCGACATTCTTCAACCATAGCCCTAGACATACCCTCTAATCCAGCCTTAGCTGCACAATATGCGGAAGAACCGGGAAAGCCGGTAACTGCGCAAATGGAAGAAACATTAATAATATTCCCTTTTGTTTTTTCCAACATTGGCATAAATACCTTTGATAAAAGAAAGGGAGCCCTTAAACAAACAGAAATAACAGAATCAAATTTTTCTAGAGATAAATTTTGTATTTCATCAACAAAGATAGCACCTGCATTATTAATTAATGTATCAACTTTATCTAATCTTTTTTTCGCAATCTCAGACAAACTTTGTATTTCTTCAGAACTAGTTACATCACAAATATGAGGAAATACTTTTCCTTTAAATTTTTTTGAATCAAATCCAAGCTGAGTGAGTTTTTTTTCATCACGTCCAACAGCCAAAACTTTTGCTCCAGATCTTACAAAGCGTAATGTTGCAGCTTTGCCTATACCACTTGAAGCCCCTGTTATAACAATTCTACGATCTGCTAAAGAATTAGAATTGTTCGACAAAATTTATCCTCCAAAATAATCAACAAAATTGCGTTGATTTTCATATAATCGAACCTTAAAAAGAAAATTTTCTGGAATATGTTGACTAAGTGCCTCCCAAATTGAAATCGCGATATTCTCTGCAGTAGGAATACGTTTTTTCATAAAAGAATCTACATCAATATTTAAATTCTTATGGTCTAAAACTTCTATAATATGATCTCTCATTATCTGTTTTAATTCTGCCAAGTTAAAAGCCATTCCATTCTCTTCATTGACAGGAGCCTTAAGTGTAACTTCTAGAATATAATTGTGCCCATGATAATTTTCATTTGCACATTTCCCATATGTACTGATATTTCTTTCATCGCTCCAATCTTCTTTATATAATCTATGCGCAGCTGAAAATTCTTCCTGTCTCGTAATATGTATCATATTTTTCCTAATATTATTTAAATTAACTAAAATTAACCAAAACAGATTGTACTAAAAAAATTAGCTTTCTAAAAATCTTGAGAGTATCCTTTTATATTAAAGAGATTTTAATTGAATAATTGTTTTCTAAATTTATAATTATTTTTTAGTCTTGTTAGTGAATAATGATTTTGATACGCTCATTTTTTATTCAAGCGCCTCACTTAAATCGAATCTACCCAAGGAGAATCCTAAAATGCCTAAGAAACAAAAAGAATCTGCGCCTTCTAAAAAAAGTGGATTTGTCAAAATACAGGATGGTATTCATGTTTATGTTGGAGGAAGTGGTTCTACTAATTTTGGCTTAATATTAACCAAAGAAAAACCTGTAGTTATAGACAATGATATTCGATGCAGAAAAGAATTCACTACTGGAATGAAAAAAATTACAAAGAAACAACCCGGCATTCTTTTTAATACACACCACAACTTCGATCATACATCAGATAATGGCTATTATCATAAAATGGGCGTTATGTCTTTTGGAAATTCATTTGCTGTAGAAGAAATGTATCGGGAAGAAAATGAAGGTATTTGGGTAAAACAAATGGTTGGTAGAGGCCCAAAAGTAGAACATCTGCTGAAAACTTTAAAAGTAGACCCTCCAAAAGTAATTTTTGAAAATTTATTGACTATTGAATATGGTGGGCGAATTTTTCAACTTATATATATTGATCACTGCCATACAAAGGGCGATTCTGTCATATGGATGCCTAAAGAAAAAGTTTTGTTTGCAGGAGATCTTCTCACTTACAAAACTCATCCTGTAAATCGACTAGGAAATTTTCATAATTGGATATCTGCTTTTAAAATTTTAGAAGAATTCCCAGCTAAACATATTATTCCTGGGCATGGGCCAATGCCACCAACTGGAAAGAAAATAATTCAAGATAATAAAAAAATGTTTTTAAAACTAAAAAATGATACTGGTAGAGCTTTAAAAAAATATACGACCCCAGCTAAGGCCGCAGAGAATGTGCACCTAAGAGAATACGAAAAATGGTTTAGATATCCTCTTGTAAAAGCGAATGCACATAAAATGGCACAGGAAATCAAAAGAAAAAACAGGAAATAGTTTTTTGAAGTTTTAGATATAAAAAATATTTTTTTTAGCAAGAACGGCGCATGATGTAACCGTACAAATAGATAACACTTTGAATATCAAAACCAGAGAAAATGCATAGAAGTAAGTACCGCTTACGTCAAAAATGTATCCAGCTAACCATGGTCCGGCTGCAGAAGCAAGACCTGAACCCATTTGGCTAAATCCAAGGATACGGCCAAAACTCTTACCGGGGAAGATTTTCGCTTTTAAAGAAACAAACATAATAGATCGGGCTCCTTCACCTAAGCCATAAAATAAAACGTAGAAATAAGGCAACTTATTATTTTCCCCAGAAAAGTTCATAAGTAAAACAACTCCGATAAATCCTAAAACACCAAAGGTAATATATGAGGAAACCAAACCTACCCTATCTCCCATCCAACCTCCAATAATTCCTCCAACAGACCGAACAAGAGCCAAGGCCCCTATTAAAGAAGCGGCTGTTAAGGTATCTATGCCAACATCAACCATATGTGCTATTTGATGCACTCCTACAATACTAAATCCAATCCCATGGAAAATTCCCGCCAAACAAAACAACCAAAAAACAGGTTCCCTAAATGCTTTTCTTAAAGTCCAGTCTGTAGAATTCTCTTTTGAAAAATCTTTTGCTTCTACTTTTCTAGAAGATCGATGAAAAACTAAGTTAAGGGGAAAAACGAGGGAAAAAACAATAGCTGCTAATATTAAATAAGCAGATCTCCAACCATACAAGCTAATTAAAAATGCGGCAAAAGGAACCATCAAAACACTTCCGCAACTTCTTCCCGATAGAGCAATTCCCATGGCAGTTGATCTGCGTTTTAAAAACCAAGAGCTAATTACCGTACTGGTAGGAATAAAACCGATAAGTGTAATTCCTAGCGCTACAAAAAATCCATAGAAAAAATATAGCTTGGGAAGCGAGTCTATTTGGGTCATAAGGATAAGACTTAGACATAATACACAGATACCGGAAGGAATAACTATTCTCGGGCCCCAACGATCCACCATCGCGCCAATTAAGCCTGCCGAAAGAGCAAATGTAATCATCGAGACAGAAAAACCAAACGCAGCGTCAGCTCTAGACCATTGGAATTCTTCTAGAAACGCAACATAAAAAACAGGAAAGGTTGCCACTATAGAACCCGCGATTGCCATAGTGGTGAAGGACAAACCTACAATCATCCATCCATAATAACGATAATTCTCCTCACCCACATCTGATGAAAAAGCAAAAGTTTTCACAAACTATAGTCCATTTCTTTTGTTGGTTTTCAATTATAATTTATAATCCTATGATAAAATTAATTATGCTTTATAAGTTATAAACAAAAAAGCTGATTTATTTTCTTAAAACAAAGTAATATTAGATGAAAAAAAACAAAAACAAGAATTACATTTTCTGGATTTTTTTTATTTCGTTTTCTATATCATTTATTTTTCTTCTGTTTTATGCAAAATCAATTTTTCTTAAGAATGCAGATGTAAAAGCAGTTCTTATAAAATCTATTCGCGAGTCAAAGAGTAAATCAAAAGAAGAAACAATAAAAAATATTTCCGAAATAATTGTTAAATTGTACAGCGATTCAAAACATGTTAGTAGAATAAATATAAGTAGCAAAATTGATAAAAATGGAATTCCAAACTTTGTCTTAATATTGCCCTGGAGCGAAGTAAGTGAAAAAAAAATTAAGAAAAGAATTTTTCTAATCAAAAATCTTATTAAATCAATGTTTGAAGAGTCAGGTTATAAAAATACGAAATTTAAAATAAATGTGTATAAGTTAAAGAAGAATTTTATTGATAAAGATTTACTGTATAAACTCACTTATTGAGCAATTTTTAATCTTTTTCACAAAAATAAGGCGGACAAATAGATTTATCCGCCTTAAATTAAATATTTTGATTAAAAAAGGTCTTACTCTTCTTCAGACTCTCCAGAGTCATCTCCTAAATCTGAATCAGCTGAAGGAGATGGAGAAGAACCTCCAGTTTTCACTACATTTGCAGCCTGTAATCCTTTTGGCCCCTGTTGGATCTCAAAATCAACAGACTCGCCTTCCTGCAAGGACTTAAAACCATCAGACTGGATTGCAGAAAAATGAACAAATACATCATCTCCGCCTTCTTGAGAAATAAAACCATAACCTTTTGCATCATTGAACCACTTAACTGTACCTGCTGGCATACTCATACTCCTGAAACACCGGGCGAATTCCTATCTGGAGTTCCAAACTCAACAAGGATTCCGACCAAACCAAAACTGCTTACACCAACTGTAAGCAAAAAAAGACACATAAATATTACCTATCTCGTAGGTAACATTGATACCCTATTCTATATGATAAAATAAAAGTATTTTTGGATTATAATAAAAATAAAGATTTTATTCAAGTATTTTATTTCAATCACTAACTTGAGGCATATGCGAAGATGAAAAATTTTAAAAAAATAGGAATATTGAGTCCTGGAGATATGGGGCACGCTGTAGGAAAAGAACTAAAAAATAATGGATTTTCAATCGTGACATGTTTAAAGGGTAGAAGTAAATTAACTAAAAATTATGCGAAAGAGGCTGGTTTTATTTGTCTAAAAACATACAAGGACGTTCTGGAAGAGTCAGATTTAGTGCTTTCGATCATACCGCCTAAAAAATCCCTTGCTTTAGCTAAAGAGATTGCAAAAGAGATGAAAAAAATAAAATCTAAGCCTATTTATGTAGATTGCAATGCTATTTCTCCTAAAAATGCAAAAAAAATAAAACAAATTATTGTAGCAACTGGGTGTACTTTTATTGATTCTGGAATAATTGGTCCTCCGCCAATAAATACAAACACTACCAGATTTTACGTAAGCGGATCGCAATTAAATAAATTAAAAGAACTTGAAACAAAAAGAATTCAAATATGTCCTATCGGAAGAGAAATTGGTAGGGCCTCTGCAATGAAAATGTGCTACGCTTCGCTCACGAAAGGCACTAGAGCACTCCACGCTGCCGTAATAACCTTAGCTGAAAAGCATCGCTTGACCAAAGAACTCAAAAATGAATTCCTTTTTAGCCAAAAAAACATTTACAAGATGATGAAAAAAACACAACCAAGACTCCCTTCAGTTTCAGGAAGATGGATAGGAGAAATGGAGGAAATTGCTGACACTTTCAAAGAAATGGGAATTAGCCCTTTCTTTCATCTTGGCGCAGCTTCTATTTATTCAATGATGAAAAAATCTCCGCTTTCCAAAGAAAAATCTAACGATTTTAATGCAAAAAGGAGCTTGGAAAAATTAGCTAAAATTTACGCAAATACTATCAACTAAAAAATTGGTGAAAAAAATTTATGAAAAATGAAAAAATTAGCAAGATTTTTCTTATATTTTTACAGCTTGGCCTAACTTCCTTTGGGGGACCAATTGCTCACCTTGGGTATTTTCGTGAGATCTTTGTCGAGCGCAGGAAATGGATAAGCGAAAAATCTTTTGGTGAATTGATAGCGTTATGTCAATTTTTGCCCGGTCCCGCTTCAAGTCAGGTAGGTATTGCATTAGGGCTTACTAGAGGGGGCATTCTTGGCTCTCTAGCTGCTTGGCTAGGGTTTACATTGCCCTCGGCAATAGTGATGATCTTTTTTGCTTACGGAGTTATAAATTTTAGCCAAGATATATCTTCCGGAGTATTGCATGGATTAAAAATTGTAGCGGTTGCAGTAGTTGCGCAGGCAATTTGGGGCATGTCAAAAGTTCTATGTCCTGACAATCTCAGAATAACTATCGCCATTACTTCTGCATCTCTAATTTTAATTTTTGAAACTACTGTTATGCAATTTGGTGTAATTGTTCTAGGGGCTATCTTGGGAGGTTTTTTCTTAAAGGCAGAAAAAAAATCAGCAAAATCTTCGCTTGGAATACAAATTTCAAAAGGGTTTTCTGTTTTATGTTTGTCTTTATTTTTTCTTTTTCTCTTGGGACTTCCTTTTTTAAGTAAAATCTACACTTCTCCAAATTTATCGATATTTGACAGTTTTTATCGTTCAGGTTCTTTAGTTTTTGGCGGAGGCCACGTTGTTTTGCCTCTACTAAAAACTGAGGTAGTCCAAACTGGATTAGTTTCAAAAGAAGCATTTATGACCGGATATGGTGCTGCACAAGCTTTACCAGGTCCTTTGTTTACATTTTCTGCATTTTTGGGAACTGTCATGAAATCCAGTCCTAACGGATGGATAGGAGCTACGATTTGCCTAATTGCAATTTTTCTCCCATCTTTTTTTCTGATTTTAGGAGTGCTTCCTTTCTGGGATTCTTTGGGCAAATTACAATCTATTTCGAAGGGACTTCTTGGAATAAATGCTTCAGTCGTAGGTCTTCTTATCGCCGCTTTCTATAACCCTCTTTGGACTAGCGGAATACTTTCTGTAAACGATTTTATTCTTGCTATGTTAACATTTCTATTGCTTGTATTTTGGAGAGTTCCTCCGTTTTTAGTTGTTTGTTTTTCAGCATTAGGTGGATGGTTAATTCAAGTTATCATTTTATAGATCTAGATTATTGTTTTATTTTTGGATTAGGAAAAATCTCTATATTTGGAAGAACTTTTTCTATATTTTCTCTCTTCCCAAAAAACACAGGGCCTTCTATTTTCTTTCCATCAGCCATCGAAATAAGATCTATTGGATTTCCGTTGGGGAGAAAACCACCTCCGCCTACTTCTTCAAGGATTGCTAATGGGGCCAAAATATCCCATATCTGCGGCCTGTCAACCAAAGCAGCAATAGCACATCCAGCCGCAGTATACGCTATATGAGTACTTGCGCTTCCATATGCGGCAGATTTTCCGATGAAGTTAAAATTAAAGAATTTTTTCTGCGAGGAAGGAACAAAAATCATCGTTTGTTTTTCAATCTGCATTTCTTTTAAAAACGGTAATTTCTTGCTATTTCTTGTTGCTCCTTTTCCCTTCTCCCCTATAAAAATTTCTTTTGTTTTCGGCATATAAAAACCGCCTGCCAAAGGAGTCTTCTCACACATTAACCCCACGCAAATTCCCCAGGTAGGCAGCCCTTTAGTATAGGGATTAGTTCCATCAATTGGATCTATAGCCCAAATTCGTTTTTGGCTTTCTGTAAGCATATTTTCAAAACCAAACTCCTCACCAATACACAAATCTTTTTCGAATTTTTTTAAGATTCTTTCTTTTAAAAACAATTCAATCTCATAGTCCACTTCACTTACCAAGCTTTGATCTTTTTTTTGACTTACAGACAAAGTCTCTTGTTTCGCAATAGCAATATCGCCCGCTTCTTCTAAGAGTTTTTTGATAAACTCTCTCAATTTCATCTCCAGTAAGTGAATAAAAAAATAAGAAACACAAATTTCTTATTTTGGTTTTTTTTATAACATTTTTGTGTTATTCAGCCTTGTTACTATTTATTTCCTATGACTATCTAACATTTTATCTCTTTCTGGGAATCACTCCAACATGAAATTAGTTTTCTATGCCAATCCAACTTTTTAAAAAAAATATTGATTACACTGATGGCCCAATAGGCCGCAATGTCTATTTAATATCTATGCCAATTTTTTTTGAACTAGTTGCTTGGAATATTGACAGTATTTTGGAGGTGTACTGGATTGGCAGATTAGGTCCTAGCGCACTTGCTGCTATGACTATTGCCTTTATAACTTTGATTTGTGCGCGCGCAGGCGGAATGGGAATTCGAGTTCCCGCGCAAGCTTTAGTAGCTCAACATATCGGCTCTGGAGACAAAGAAAAAGCTGCTCTCGTAGCAGGGCAAACTTTTCTTTTGCAAATTTTTTATTTTGTTCCGGTTTCCATTTTAGGGATAATAATCGCACCTTATCTTGTCGGATTTTTTTCTTCCGAAGATCCTCTTAGATCTTTAGCAATTACTTGTCTTCGATCCGGTTTAATTATGGTTATTTTTATAGATGGGATTTTTACTATCGGAAATCTTTTAAGGGGAGCAGGGGACGTCACTCTTTCTTTAAAAGGCATGATTGTAAGTTCCTGTATAGTTTTTTGGGCAATGCCTCTCCTTATTTATGGATATGGATATATTCCATCTCTAAAAATAGCGGGAGTATTTATAGGACTTGGCGCAGGAAGATTGGTTGGTTGTATGGTAATGACCTATTTTTTGTTTTCGGGACGTTCAAAAATTCCACTTAAACTCTGCCATCTAAAACCTGACAAAAAAATACTAGCACAAATCATTTCCTTGGGTTGGCCAGCAATGGGTCAAATGTTATTTGAAAGAAGTGCTAATGTAGTTTTGGTATCAATGTTAGCGCCATTTGGGGCTATTGGTTTAGCTTCATGGTCAATTGGAAGTAGGGTTAATAATATGGGAAGAATGCCAGGATTCGTTTTACAGTCCTCTTCCAGAACATTAGTAGGGCAAAATATTGGCGCAGACAAAATAGAGAGGGCGGCTCTCTCGGCAAAATTCGTTCTGTCTCTTTTGTTTTTTATAATGATTTTTGTAACAGCGGGCTTCTTTTTCTGGGCTAAAGAAATTGTTGTTTTTTTTGGCATGGAAAATGAAGGATCAAAAACTGCTGAAATTTGTTTTCAAATACTAAGCTTAGGGGTCGGCTTTGAGGCAGCAAGAAGAGTTGTAGCAGGAATTTTTGAGGGGGCAGCAGATACCAAACCTCCAATGATAATAGAAGCGGTTATTCGATGGGGAATTCTTCTTCCTGTGGCTTATTTGCTTTCTTATACTTTTGATTTAAAAGAATTTGGTATTTGGTGGGCTGTTGCAGGAAGTCAAGTTTTGGGCGGAGTAGCGTTATTTTCCTGGTACATACTTTCATGGCCAAGAAAACAAAAAGCTATTTAGTTAATTAAAAAAATTAATATCTGTTGGTCACATAAAATTGAAAAATGACAGAAAAATCAATTCATACAATTTCACAAAAGGTCGAGTTTCTCGAGGAATTGTTAGGATTGCAATTCCTTCTTGTTTAGAAAATGTTTGTTGGAATCTAGACGCTCTGGTAGAGGTTTATTGGATAGGAAGACTAGGAGGTCCAGAATATTTAGCCGCTGTTTCCCTTGCGTTCATGATAATTTTTTTTCTTCGAGCTATAGGTTTTGGATTCCGAACAGCAGGAAGTGCATTAGTTTCTCAAAAAATCGGCTCTGGAGATACTTTAGGCGCTAAATTTGCTGCCGCACAAACGATATTATTGGCTTTTATTTATTATCTTAGCATCTCAGTTTTTGGATTTATATTTTCTCCATTTCTTATGTCCTTATTAACAGAAGATCAAAAAGTTTTGTCTTTAGGTATTGATTACTTACAAACTAGTTTTTTATTTTTTGCATTTGTGGATGGCATTTTTACTATAGGCCATCAATTTCGTGCGTCAGGAGAACCCCGCTTCTCGCTATACGGACAACTTTGTTCGCCAATAATATCTTTTTTTAGTGTTCCATTTTTTATCCATGGATTTTTTGGTTTTCACGGATTTGGACTATCCGGTGGAGCAATAGGAGTCGGAATGGGAAGATTTATAGGTGTGTGCTTGATGTTTCTTATCATTTTCACCGGAAGATCAAAGATCTCTTTTGGAGCGAAAGAAATGCTTCCAAACTCAAAGCTTATTTGGCAAATCATTAAGATAGGGTGGCCTGCTGCAACACAAAATTTATTAGAACGGGGCTCAAGTTTAATTCTCCTAAAAATTTTGTCAATTTTTGGCCCTGTTTATCTTGCTGCCTGGACAGTTGGAAATCGTATTTCATTGTTGGCAAGAAATCCGAGTTTTGGGATTCAATCTGCACTTAGAACAATGGTAGGACAAAACATAGGAGCTAGAGAATTCAATCGTGCAACAAATAGTGTAAAGTTTTCATTCTTGGTTTTAATTGTACTTATGGGTTCTATTGCAATTTTACTTTTTCTTTTTGCAGAGAACTTATCTGAATTTTTTGGACTAAAGGACGAACTGTCAATAAAAGTCTCTGTCTTGTGTTTAAGAATTTTATCTGTAGGATTGTTTTTCGAAGCGATTTTCAGAATGATACTAGGAGCCTTTCATGGAGCAGCCAATACAAAACCTCCAATGATAGTTGAATTTTTTACAAGATGGTTCGTTCAAATTCCTGTAGCATATGTAATTTCTATAATTTTAGATTTTGGTGGTTCAGGAGTTTGGATCGCTATGTCAGGAGGACAAATTCTTTCATGTGTGCTTTTATTGTTATGGTATTATTTTTGGATTAAGAAAGAAGGAATTGGAAGTTATTCAGTATTAAAAAACAAGGGAATTTGATGAGAGATTTTCCAGAAACACAATCTACTATTTATGGCCCTGTGGACTCATGGAGATTTGGGTTTTCTCTGGGAGTTGATCTTATTTTAAGAACAAGCGTCTGCTCTTTCAATTGCGTTTACTGTCAACTTGGCTCGATACAAGAAGTAACTAGCGAAAGACAGTTATTTGTTGAAACTGAAAGGGTTATGTCCGATTTACTAAAATCCGACTGGCAAAAATCAGATATTATTACTTTTAGCGGGAGCGGAGAGCCCACCTTGGCTACAAATCTGGGAGAAACTTTAAAAAAAATTAAAGAGTACACTAAGATTGAAACTCATGTTTTAACAAATGGCACTTTGCTTGAGGATAAAGCTGTCCGTTCTGAACTTTGTAATGCAGATAGGGTATCTGTAAAGCTAGATGCCGTAGATGAAAAAATGTTTGCTACTGTAAATAGACCTTTTGATGGGATTACCCTCAAGTCGATTTTAAATGGAACAAAGATGTTTCGAAAAGAATTCCCTGGATTTTTCGATACGCAAATCATGTTTCTGCCCGCAAACAGAAAAATGACAACTCAACTTTGTGACTTAATAAACGAGATCAAGCCGGATGAAGTTCAGCTAAATACTCCTAAAAGAGCTTATCCTTCTTCTTGGTTTATAGAATCAAGGGGACGATATGACTACAAAAAATCAAAAGTAAGGCTCCACGATCTTAAGGTGATCGAAAGAGAAGAAGCAGTTGAAATAGAAAACGAGATAAGAAAAAAAACCGGTCTTGTAGTTAGTAGTGTTTATGGAGAATCTTGAGAAATTTTTATTTATTATTTGAGGAAAAAATGATTCGAGGATTGATTTGGTTGGCAGGAACATTAATCCTAGCTTTTTTGTGTTTTTGGTTTTTAAGTAGTGTTTGCGGAAACAGTAAAATTTTTCCATCCATTTATGTATATTTTTGCGGTAGTTAAAATTCTTAAAAAAATGAGTTTATTTCAAAAAGAGAAAAAAATACTAATTGTTTGCTCCGATCTTATTTTTTCAGGGCAAATTCGTTCTTTTTTTAAATTAAAAGATGAAAGAATAGAATTTCTAGAAAATCGAAATGAATTTCAAAATGCTCTAACTAAATTTCATGTTATTCTAATTCTTTTCGATTTACATCATCCCTCTTTGGGCAACAGAGAAGCCTTTTCTCTAATAAAAGAAGTTAGAGAAAATCCTGAAAATAGTTCTGCTTTAGCTGTTTCTTGGGGAGCACATACAGAAAATACACTCCTAAAATCGGCCTTAAAATACGGTTTTGATAAAGCTATGCCTAGATCGTCTTTTGTAAGGGAACTTCCAAAAATTATAAACAAAACACTACTTGAATTTTATTAATCGAATATGAATAAATTAAAAGAAAAGATAAACCCATATGAGTACAAAGGCTCTTTAATATGGTGGATTGAAATTATTTCATCACAGCAAAATTATTTACAAGCAATAATTTTGGGATATGATGGTCTGGCATATTATCAAGGGATAAATAAAAATTATCGTACTTCTAGAGACGGAACAATTTATTCGCTAGGTCGCTTAACTTCAATGCCACAAAATAAAAATCAATGCAGCAATCTTCTTTTAAGTCTAGGAAAAGAGATGCCCCTAAATATATTACCTAACTCACCAAGTATTTCTTATGATTTTCAGCCATAAAAAAGTTTTAAAAAACAAAGGATTTTTAATATTGAAAAATGCGATTTTATTTCTGGCTTTAATTTTTTTTTCTGTTACAAGTGTTGATGCAAAAAGACTCAAATTCGCAACAACAACTTCTATTGCGAATAGTGGAATTCTATCTCCATTGTTATCTGCTTACAAAAAAACACAAGAAATTACTGTTCATCCAATTATTACGGGAACAGGAAAAGCCCTTCAGTTAGGAAAACATGGGGATGTCGACCTGGTGCTTACACATGCTCCAAAATTAGAAAACTTATTTGTCAGAAAAAAACATGGGATCAATAAAAAGAAAATTATGTTTAATTACTTTTTAGTCGCTGGTCCATCTTCTAAGAAACTGCAAAGTAAAAGCGAAAAAGTCGTAGACATTTTAAAACAAATAGCCACAAAAAAGTATAACTGGATAAGCAGAGGAGATAATTCAGGAACCCATGTCAAAGAAATGGAATTATGGAAAAATGCTAAACTTAATCCACTTGGAGAATGGTATTTATCTTCAGGCCTAGGGATGGGCAGATCTTTAATAATAGCAGAAGAAAAAAATGCTTTTATACTATCAGATAGAGGAACATATCTTTCTTTTTTACATCGGGAAAAAATCAATCTCAAGATTATTTTTGGGCGAAATGACAAAAATTTATTAAACATATATTCCGTAATCCAAGTAAATCCTATTAAACATAAAAAAATCTTATATAATGAAGCGAAAAGATTTTCTGATTTTTTGCTTTCTAATACCGCGCAGTGCATAATCGAAAATTTTAAAATTAAACAAATACCTCTTTTTTATCCAGCAAGTTCGTGTACGAATAACCAACCTCAAAGGAAGTAATGATGGGATTTTTAATAGAAGGTTTTTTTAGTGCAATTAATCTAATTTTTAATCTTGATAATATGGTTCTTAGTGCTGCCTACACGACGATTCAGGTTGGTTTTATTTCAACTATTTTCGCAACCCTGATAGGTCTTCCTATAGGCTTTTCTCTTGCAACTTTTTCATTTAGAGGAAAGAAAATTTTAATCCTCCTAATACAAACACTTCTAGGGCTGCCAACTGTTGTTATAGGACTGATTGTATACGGATTCCTTTCTAAAAAAGGTCCCTTAGGAGGTACAGATTTGCTTTTTACTCCATCTGCTATTGTTATAGGGTTAGTCATTCTTGCAACTCCAATTGTAATAGTTTTTTCCTACACAACAATAAAAACTGTTGATTTCCGAGTCAGAGAAACTGCTTTCTCATTAGGCGCATCAGAACTTAAAGCAGCATGGACAGTAATTTGCGAAATACGATATGAAATTTTAGCGGTTATTCTAGCGGCCTTTTCAAGAGTTAGCTCTGAAATTGGAATTGCACTCATGCTAGGAGGAAACATTAAAGGATTTACAAGAACATTAACAACTGCAATTGCACTGGAAAGCACAAAGGGAGAGTTTGCTTTTGGTATTGCTCTTTCAATTATTTTGCTTTGTATAATACTTATTGCAAATTTAATGTCATTTATATTTAGAAAGTTATAAATGAGTTTTATTTTAAAAAATATAGAAGTTGAGTTTGGAGGATTTAATGCGTTAGCAATAGATTCTATTGAAATTCCTACATCTAAAACAACTTGGATTACAGGTCCTAATGGTTCAGGGAAAACCACATTTTTAAAGCTTCTTGCGGGTTTAATTGCTCCAAAGACGGGTATCTTCTCTTATAATTATAAAAATCTTATTACTAAAAAAAATTATATGGAGTATCGACAAAAAACCACATTCCTCTCCCAAGAGCCATATTTGTTTAGGGGAACTGTTCTTAAAAATGTAATGTATGGTCTTAATAATCGAAAATTTG
This sequence comes from uncultured Nitrospinaceae bacterium, assembly GCA_964558115.1. GTDB lineage: Bacteria > UBA8248 > UBA8248 > UBA8248 > UBA8248 > UBA3496. Next base: position 24,341 of record CAZLCI010000022.1, read on the forward strand.
CTAGAAAAGAATTAAAAATAAAAGCATTAAATGCTATGCAACAGACAGGAACCTTAGATTTGTCTAACAGAGATTCTAAGCATTTGTCGGTGGGTGAAAAAAAAAGGGTTGCACTTGCTAGATGTATAGCAATAGATTATGAAACTTTTCTATTAGATGAACCACTTGCCGGTTTAGACGAAAACAGCATTTCTCAAATTACAAATTTAATAAAAGAATTATCACAACTCAAAAAAACACTAATAATAAGCACCCACAACCATGAAATTATTAAAAATAAAAATGATTTTTTTATCCATCTAGAATCAGGAAAAATAAAAAATTTAAGCAACAAAAAATAGCCATTTAACAAGAAAGTAGTGGTTTTTGTTTCTTCATTTAGTATTTTGTTTTCTTTGATAAGCTGGTATAAATGTACTGTCTGCTTTTTGTAACTTTTTCTTTCAATATTACTTGGAGTCCTTTCTTTTGGAAATCAAACTTCAGAGAGATTTATTTTTTAACGCTTTACAGTCATTACAGGGAGTAGTGGAAACAAAAGCAACTTCCATGCCAATACTGCAAAACGTTTTAATTGAAACTTTAGGTGGGAAAAAGAATATTTCTGTATCAGGTACTAATCTAGATATAAGCTTAAAGGGAAATATAGATGCAGAAGTTATGAAAGCCGGAAAATTAACTCTAAATGCACGAAAATTATTTGATATCATTAGAGAACTTTCTCCTGGTGGGATTGTGACGCTTGTAGCAGAAGAGAACCAACGAGTTAAAATTGAGGGTGGCAATGCAAAGTTTAGTTTGCCGTCTTTGCCTTACTCTGACTTTCCAAGTATGCCTGACAAGGCAGAAACTAAGCCACATAAAATTCCCGCAAAAAAACTTTCAGAAATGATTAAAAGGACTATGTTTGCTATCTCCCAAGACGAAACTCGTTATACATATAATGGCGTTTTTATGGAATCTGAAAATCAAATTCTAAGACTAGTCGCCACTGATGGTCATAGGTTGGCTTTGATAGAAAGAGAAGAAAAAGGCATTCAGTTAGCAAATGGAGTAATTTTGCACAAAAAGGGATTAGGAGAACTAACAAAGCTATTGCAAGCCGACGAGGGTAAAGACGAAGAAGTTTCTGTGTTTATTACTGAAAATCATGCGATTTTTGTGACAGCTAACAACGAGCTTTCCGCACGCTTAATAGAAGGCGAATTCCCTAAATATCAACAAGTAATCCCTGATAGCGATGAACATCATACCGTTATCATTGACAGAAATGATTTACTAAGTGCTTTGAGAAGAGTCTCTCTTTTCTCAAGCGATACTCGATTGGTCAAATTTACTTTTAAAAAAGGAACACTTAATCTTTCAACAAGCGGATCGGAGTTTGGAGAGGCGGATGAAAGTGTAGAATGTGACTTTTCGGAAAAAGAATTGACTATAGGTTTTAATTATAGGTATTGTACTGACGTTCTAAGTATTCTAACTGAGAACAATATAGCTATTGAAATAAAAGACGCATTAAGTCCTGGAGTATTTAGGCCATCTAGTGCAAATTCGCCAAGCGATGATAAGTATACATACGTCGTCATGCCTATGCGTGTTTAATATACCTGTTTCTTATAAAAAGTTTTAGCAAAATCCCATCCAGTATCAAAAGAAGTAACCTCTCCGCTAGTTTCATCATACTTAAATCTAGGAATTTTAGCGAGATCTCCTCCATATACGTGAATACCTATTACAGGTTCGTCTGAAGCACAGCTAACACGGTGCAGGTCTGTATCTTTTGTACAACAAACGAAAGTATCTCCGGGCTTAGCTAACCGATTTCCTATAGGATTAATTTTGACCATAGAACCATTTTTTCTTGTGCCAATATTTGAAAAGCTTTCTTCTTTTTCCATTCCTCTATATATCCCAATAACTCCCCATGTCCCATGATCATGAATTGGTGTAGTCTGCCCAACATCCCAAATTCCAACACCTATACTAAAACTTTCATCTGTTGCTATATGAACACGATTAAGGGTAAATCCATCTTTTTTCACAAGAAGTTGTTCTTTAGTTAAGAGAAATGGATTTTCTAAAATAGGATTCATAAAAGTAGCAATTTTTGCGGTCAACTCGAACTCGTCTTGCACTTTCTTCACTAAAATCTCTACTTCTTTGATAAATTGATCCATTTTCTTATACATTTTGTTCCTCTTTAATTACATTTTGTTCATGGTATAAAAGAAACTTTTTATTTTCAATTCCTCCAGAAAAACCCCCAAGTTCTCCAGAGCTTGATATAACACGATGGCATGGAATAACAATCAAAAAAGGGTTTCGTCTCATTACCTGTCCAACTGCACGATAAGATTTTCGATTTGTACATTTTTTAGCTAACCAAGAATATGTTCGTGTCTCTCCATATGGAATTTTAATAGTCTCCTTCAAAATTCTATAAGAAAATTCGCTACAATTTTCGTAATTAATTGGAAGCGAAAACTTTTTTCGAGTGCCTTTAAAATATTCGCCTAATTGGCATCTCGCCCTATCTTCAATGTTGGCAAAATTTTTATTATTTATATTTTTAGTAGATTTATTATCTATTAGAATAGAATCTATTCCTTTAGATGAAATGGAAATTAAAATATTCCTTACATCAAAATCCATGTTATATAACCCTTACAAATTCCTCATTCCCCTTTAAAAATAGGTTTTCTTTTTTCTTTAAAGGCAAGAAGAGCTTCTTTGAAGTCTTTAGTAAAATTTAAAGGTTTTCTTTTTTTGTGAGAAATATCTAAGGCTTCTTTATTTTTCATCCCTATAGTTTGATCGATCACAAATTTAGCCCCCTGCACACCCAAAGGTCCATTATCTCGAATCTGTTCTGCTACCTTCATTACTTCTTTCATTAAAACATCTTTTTCAAATGAACGATTTGCTAGTCCAATTCTTTCAGCCTCTATTCCGTCTATTGACTTACTCGTAAAAATAAGTTCTTTAGCAAGACCAATAGGGATTAATCTCTGAAGGCGTACTACACCTCCGCCACCAGGGAAAATCCCCAACCTACATTCTGGAAGGCATAACGTAGCGTCTCTAGAAACAAGTCTAAAATCACATGCGAGTGTAATCTCAACTCCCCAACCAAAAGCATGGCCATTAACAGCAGCTATCGTTGGCATAGGAAGTGACTCCCATAGAGTACTTGTGCTCATTGTATTGTCTTGAAATAAATTAGCTTGTTCTTCGGTGTGATTTGCGCTTTCTTTTAGATCTCTTCCAGTACTAAAAGAACGCCCACTACCCGTTAAAACAACAACGCGAATGCTTTTATTTTTTGAAAGTTCTCTAGAAATCTCACAAAACTCTTCGCTTAAATTCATTCCAATAGAGTTTAAACGCTCTGGTCTATTCAGCGTGACAATTCCAATGCCATCTATTTCCTTATAAATAATTTCTTTATAGTTGCTCAAAAATATACCCTCTTTTCATTTTGATAAAGTTTGCCGGATTATTTTACTATTTGCGTAACGATACGATCTACAAAATCATAGGTAACTTTTCGCATGTCGTTTTTGCTTAAATTGCTGACTGGATGTGGGAATTGTATAAATTCATGTCCTGCCATTCCTTTTCCACGAAACTGAAACTCTGCAGCCGGTTTAAACGCTTCTGTGATAATTGTCGTAGCAGGAATTCCTCTTTTTTCAAACTGAACTGTGTCATGCACACTGCATAACGTACAAGAACCTCAACCACCCAAGGCAGCAATTGCGACATCAACCTCCCTAGACATATCTTCTATCATTTTATCTGGGGCAGGTTTAGAATAATGATCTTTCCTTTCAATGATTATCTTAGAAACCCCATACTTTTCTTTTAATTGCTCCCCCAAAGCTTCTAAAATTACATCCGCTTGTTCCTTGGTATTGTCTATCATTCCGATAATTTTTCCAGATAAATCTTCTGGTCTTTCAGCAAGATTTATCTTTTCGCTGCTAGTGGAGACAGTTGGATCAATGAAATATTTTTTTTCTTCCATACAGGCATACTCCTTTCGAAGAAATGAGAAATTAAATCATATAACCTGTCTTAAATTCTGTCTAGTTTTTGAAGTTTTATATTAGCTACAGAATTTTTCAGAAACGGCACGGCTTGTCCCATTCCAACCATTCATGACAGCTGACATTGGACCGGGTATTCCACCGGCAACAATAATAAACAATCTATCAGGGTTTTTTACAGAGGGAACAAAAAAATTATCGTCTTCTGGATCTGCATCAATCGACCAAGATTTAATTCGAGATACTGTATAGCGACCAGTATTTCTAATCTCTGACATAGATCTTCCAGCTTTTTCTAATAGAATTTCCTTCACTTTTTCTTTAGATAGTCCAGCATCTGAACAAATTTTTGCTTGTTGTGGAGAAAAAACAATTATTTGATCTGTATCCCCGCATATATTCATAGAACCAAGGTGAGACATTGAATCAGCAATGCTTCTTAATAAAGAAAAAGGTTCGTTGCTCATATCATCCCATACCGTGATTGGACCTTCCGCAGCAATTGCAGTGACTATATTTTCTTTTTCGGAAAAACCAAGAGTAACAGAAAGTGGTTCCCAGGGACTTTCTGTTTCATTTTCTGCAATACAAAAAGTATATCTTGAAGAACTAGAAAAGGTGCTCATGGTTGAAATGCCGGGTATTCCTGAACCTAGATTCATCATCATTAGACGAATCGCTCTCCCAATTGTCGCGTTTGCCCTAAACCCAGGCCCAAAACAACCAAGTCCACCATTTAGCCCTATTTTTTTTGAGCAGTTTCCGTTTACAAGCAAAAATGGAGCGGCAGGTGAAAGAGTGGCCTGAAGTCCATTTAAATTGAACTTTTCTTTTAAAATTGCACGAACTGAGGCGATTAGTAGATTCATGTAGTCTGGCTTACAACCAGCCATAACGGCATGTAATGCTATTGAATAGATAGATACGCTCGAAAATGCAGGTGGAAATTCACCAACTATTTCTTCGGGAGAGTCTTTAATAGAAGAAAGCATTCTACTTACTTTTTCTTCTGTTGGTGGAATTACTGGCAATCCGTCAGACCACTCTTTTTCGAAGAAAAATTCAAATTCATCTGAGGGACACATAAAAATATCTTTTAGAGTAAGTTTAACTATCTTTTTCTAACCAGGATCCAAGAAAGTATGGCCAAAGTGAACAAACCAACGAGATTGTTCTTTCCTATAACTTTCAAAACCTGTTCTAGGTTATACACAACATCTAAACCAATAAACGAAAAATCTCTCCCAAAAATAATTTGCAAAACAATTGCAATGCCAGCGACCAGAACACTAAGCTCTAGAATATCTCTTAAGTATCTTTTTACTTGGTTCAGTAACATTTGAATCTCCTTACATCAATTCAAACGAAAAATT
>CAZLCI010000023.1:0-10272 GCA_964558115.1 uncultured Nitrospinaceae bacterium
CTATAAGTATGGAAGTGTTATAATGTCAAACATCAAACTAGATTAGAAGAACTCAATTATTTATAGTAAATTTAAAAAATAATAGGAATTTAATCAATCTTGTTTCCAAATACTGCAATTTCTACACATTTATTTGCCTACGAAATTCTTACCTTTGATCATCTAGAAAAAATAAAAAAAGCAGGTTTTAATCAAATTGAATTATGGGCAATGAAGCCGCATTTAGACTTCACAAATAAATTTTTTGTAAAAAAATTAGAAAATTGGGTAAAATCTCTCTCATTAGACATTGTGAGTATTCATGCTCCATTTTACTTCAATCTATCAGAAGCAAGAAAAGGAGAATGGCTATCTATTTCCTGCCCTAATTTAGAAAAAAGAAAAAAGAGCATTGAATTTATTAAAATTGCAATTAATAGTTTAGAAAATTTTGATTCAAAAAGAATTATTATTCACCCCTCTGCTCCTTCTAATAAAGGCATTAATGATAGTTATGAATATCTAGAATTTAGCCTAGAAAGAATTATTAAACTAACAGAAAAATTAGGAATAAAAATTGCTCTAGAAAATATTCCATCAATACTCGGTAAGGCAGAAAAAATATCAAATTTTATTAAAACGTTAGGAAACACTAACATCAGAAACTGTATTGATACTGGTCATGCACTTATAACAGAAAAAGAAAGATACTTAGATTCAATAGAAAGTATGTTACCGGATTGTATTAATTTTCATCTTCATGACAATGATGGCAAAGATGATTTACATCTTCCACCAAAAGAAGGAAAAATTAATTGGGAAAAATTTCAACATATTCTAAAAAGATTTAAATATACGGGGCAGTTAACATATGAAATTAAGAAGAAAGAAAATCAGTCTTACGATGAAGTCCTTAAAAAATTATCCCTTTTAGATATCAAAAGTTAATAATGAGTTTAATATGTCTTGTAAAGTGACCGATTTAGTAAATGAATTTATAAAAAACATTTACCCTGAAGATATTTGTAATATTTCTAGTATACAAGGGGACGCATCAAACAGAAAATATTTTAGAATTCAACATGAAAATCAAACTTCAAAAAACTCTATTGCCATGGTGTATAAAACACCTTTCCGAGAAGAAGAGTCATTATTTTTAAAAATTTCAAAATATTTCAACAAACTCAGTTTGCCTGTTCCAAAAATATACGAATGTGATTCTTCAAATGGAATTATTTTACTAGAGGACTGTGGTGATGATTTATTAGAAAAATTTATGATTGAAAATCATCCTAAGGTAGAAGATTATTATAATGAAAGCGTTTATCTAATTTCAAAATTACAGTCTAATTATGAAACTAGCTGTGACAAGAGTATGTGTTTAGAGAGTTTTTCAGACGATTTTTTCTACAAAGAATTAAAACATGCTGAAAAGTTTGCTTTCAATAAGCTATTAAATATAAAAACAAACAATGATGAATTTAACGAATTCTTTTCTTATCTTTCTTCTTCAATTTCTAAAATTCCTTATTCTTTGACTCATAGGGACTACCACAGCAGAAATTTAATTTTTAAGGAAGGAACTAATATCGTAATGTTAGATTTTCAAGATGCACGAAAAGGTCCTATCACTTACGATCTAGCTTCTCTAATTTATGACAGTTATGTATCTATAACAGATAAATTAAAGAAAAAGTTAATAAACGATTTTTGGATGAGTAGAGGAAGAATTTATTTTCAATCAAAAGAAGTATTCTTAAATGCATTATTCGAAACTGCTCTACAAAGAAACATTAAAGCCATTGGAACATTTGCTTTTCAGAGAACTGAAAAAGACAATTCTAGATATTTATCTTATATCCCAAACACTGTAAAATTCGTACGAAATCATTTTTACAATTTAGAAGAATATAAAAAGTTTTCTCATTTAATGGAACCATATTTGGACAGATTAGAGAGTATAAATAAGGAAATTATTAATTGAATATTTTAAATACAATACTAAAATCTAACGTTGAACTTTGTTTATATGATTTTATTCATCCTGCTAAAATTCCAAAGTTTGAATCCAAAATAAAATCAAATACTATAATTCTTGATAGAAACTCGCCCCAAAATGAACTTATATATGAGGTACAGGAAAAGAGAATTATAGACCCTCGGTTCGATCGCGGCGAAAAATGTTATGTAGCACTCATCAACGAGAGAGTAACAAGTTACATATGGTCATCTAGAGGTAGTGTTGGTGTTGACGAAATCAATATGGCAGTCAAACCTTCTGTAGACGAAGCATACTTATACGATGCATTCACCATTGAAAAATGGAGAGGAAATAATCTATACCCTGCCGTTTTAAAATTGGCTTTAGAAACTGCAGAAAAAGAAGAGTTGAAAAGATCCTTAATCTTTGTAGAACATAAGAATACAGCTTCACGCAAAGGCGTTTCAAAAGTTGGCTTTGAACAATTTCAAACTCTTTATTACAAACGTTTTTTATTTTTTTCTAATAAAAAATTAAGTGACCCTACTGAAAATCATAACTCTGCAAAATTCATAAAAATTAAATAGAAAATCTATAAGTCTCTTTTGAAAAAATAGGAAAAATCTTGTCAAAAAATATTTCGAACAATCAAGTATCTACGATAAATTCAAATAAAAAATCATTCACAATTGAAGTTCATCAAACAGAAAACGCATTTTTAATACTTTCTAGTGAATGGTCAAAATTAGTAAAATTAATGAATACTCCACATCCATTTTACGAACCAGAATGGCAATTCTCTTGGTGGAGAGAATTTGGAGAAGGCAAATTAAAAATATTTGCAATTAGAGATAATAATCAGAACCTTATTGGAATCTTTCCCCTGGAATTGGAAAAAAGCGGAACTTTACGTCTTATCGGAGGAAAAGACTTATCTGATTATTTAGACGTAATTATAAAAAATGAATTTGAAGAAATTTGTCTCGAATTATTCCTTAAATATCTCAAAAATTCTGACCTTCCATGGAAACAAATTAAATTTCGAGGCATTCCAGATGGGTCTCCTACATTAAAAATTTTAAAGAAAATAGTTGGAGATAACTTAGAATTAATAAAAGAAGAAGTTTGTCCGATAATTAAACTTTCAGATACTTGGGATTTATTCTTAGAAAGCTTAGAACCACGATTCAAAAAAAATCTACTTAGAAAAATCAGGAAAGTAGAAACTGACCAAAATATTGATTTCTATGAGTCAAAGGACAATTTAGAAAACGACATGGAATTCTTTATCTCCTTACATTCGATGAGCCAACCGGAAAAAGCTGAGTTTTGGAATGATAAAAGAAAAGGATTTTTCTTTGAAATGGCAAAAAGAATGTCCGAAAAAAATATGTTGCGATTATCATTTCTTAGACTAGATAATTATCCAATCGCATCTACACTTTCATTTATCTTTAATAAGAAAGTTTACCTTTATAACTCTGGATATGACTCAAATACACCTGAATTTAGTGGTGGACTTGTCCTTTTAGCGCATAATATCCATGAAGCTATAGAAGAAAAAATGACTCATTTTGACATGTTACGCGGAAATGAATCATATAAATATGATTTTGGTTCTCTGGAAACAAACATTTGGTCGATAATAATTCCAAAAACAAATTGATAAATAAAAATGTCAAAAAAGATTGCTTTAATCTCATACCATACAGACCCATTTAGTTCACTTGGTGGAGACACTTCAGGTGGAATGAACGTCTATATTTCTGAAGTAACAAAGTCTTTCTCAAAGTTAGGATATAAAATTGATATTTTCACAAGATCTCAAAATACTCGCTTAGAAAGAAAGCAATCTCTAGATAAAAATTCCAGAATAATCCGAATCCTCGCAGGTCCTCAAAATGAAGTAAGAAAAAATAAACTTACAAACTATTTAAACCTTTTCACTAAACAAATTTTTTTATTTTCTAAAGAAGAAAGCAATAATTATAACTTAGCAATCTCACATTATTGGCTGTCCGGAGTTATAGGAAAAAAATTATGTGAGAAATGGAAAATCCCTCTAATCATACGATTTCATACATTAGGTCAACAAAAAAAAAATGTTCTCCATAGTTATACACTTTCGGAAAACAATAATAGAATAAGAACTGAACAAAAACTATGCGAATTTTGTGATGCAATAATTGTTTCCTCTAAAAACGAGAAAAAAACAATAATCGAAGATTACGCTATCAGATCTAAAAAGATTCATATTATTCCATGCGGAGTTAACCCCTATTCTTTCAAAGAAAAAAAAGGCGCAAAGACAACGCTGGGATTGAAAAATGACACTATATACTTCTTAAGCGTTGGGAGAATAGACCCTGTAAAGGGACTAGATCTTTATATACATTCCTTAAGTTTTCTTAAATTAATCAATCCTAAATTAAAATTTCATGCCCTTCATATAGGAGGAATTTTGAAAAAAAACGATAAAAGAAATAACCTAAAGAGTCTTAATGGAAAAGATTTTCAATCAACTTCTCAAAAAAAAGAAGTAGAAAGAATTCTTTCACTTTCAAAAAAATTAAACGTATATGACAATTTCTCTTTTATTGGAGCAAGAACACATTACGAATTAAGTTACTGGTATTCTGCAGTAGAACTACTATCAATACCCTCGAAATATGAAACATTCTGTCTTGTTGCATTAGAAGCAGCTTCATGCGGATTGCCTTCTGTTGCATATAAAGTTGGAGGAATTTCAGAATCTATCAAACAAAACCATACCGGGATCTTAGTCCCTGAAGGAAGCACTTCTGAATATGCATTAACGCTTAATAATCTTTCGATTAACAAAAGTTTTTCAAAAAAATTGGGGAAATACGCAAAAAATCGTGCTCAAATCTTTAGTTGGGAAAATACAGCAAAAGCTGAAATAAGGGTATGGAAAAAAATATTAGTATAAAAAGAAGGAGAATGTTTTGAATAGCAAACAGTTTAAAAATATCTTGATTATTATGGCACATCCAGATGATGCTGAACTTGGTGCCGGTGGCAGTATTGCTAAATGGGTATCCGAAGGTTCTACAGTCAGAACTATAATTTGCACAAATGGAGATAAAGGAACTAAGGAAGATTATTCAACACATCAAATCTCTGAAATAAGAGAAAAAGAACAATTACAAGCTTCTGAAATTTTAGGGGTGAAAGAAACCTTATTTCTAAGAAATCGAGATGGTGAGTTAGAAGATTCAAGAGCATTTCGTAATCAAATTGCATTTTTAATTCGTCACTTTCAACCGGACACTTTAGTCACACATGATCCTTGGAGACCTCATTACCAACATCCAGACCATCAAGCAGTTGGTCATGCTACTTTTAAAGGTTTAATTTATGCGAGAGATCATCATTTTCTTCCGGAACTTACATATGCGAACATTAAAGCCCATCATACAGACAACATTCTATATACAAGTTCGACTAATCCCAATTTTTTTGTAGATATTGCAGAAACAATAGAAACAAAGATTCAGTCTATTAAATGCCACGTGAGTCAAATTGGAGAACAATATAATGCAAAAGAAAGACATTATAAGCGTGCAAAAGAAAATGGGACAAAAGGAGGATATAAACTAGCAGAAGCTTTCACAATTAAGACTATGAGTTAAATATTGGATATAAAAAATTGGACTACAAGTGAAAAAGCAGGCCAACATTTTATTATAGGTTTCGATGGTATTTCTCCACCTAAATATCTAATAGAAAGAATCGAAAATGGACAAATTGGTGGAATTATATTATTTAGAAGAAATATAAAAAGTTTTGTTCAACTTTCTAGTTTAATTAACAACTTACAAAAAGCCTCTCTTAAAAGCAGATTGAAGATTCCTCTATTTGTTTCAATTGATGAAGAAGGAGGAAGTGTAAGCAGACTATCCTCAGATTTCGACTCTCTTCCATCAGCACAATCTCTGGCAAAATATAAGGAAGAAAAGAGAATAGAAAATTCTATTTTCAGACTAGCAAAACAGATGAAAAAGGTAGGAATAAATTTAAATCTGTCGCCTGTCTTAGACTTGTCCACTAATCCTAAATGTACAGTCATAGGAGATCGCTCCTTAGGGTCTAATCCAGAAAAAGTCGGTAGTATAGGTAAAAAAATTATAAGTTATTATCAGTCCAATATGATTGCAGCGTGCGCTAAACATTTTCCAGGTATAGGAGAAATTCATGTAGATCCACATTATGAACTTCCAATATGCGATATTTCTGAAAAAAAGCTAACTACAAGAGAACTTATTCCATTTAAATTAGCTTTCGACTCGAATTTTAATTATGAGCGTGTTCTAACTGTCATGGTAGGTCATACGATTTATACAAAAATTGATCCGGATTACATATCCAGCCAATCAAAAAAGATTATGACCAAACTTTTGCGAGAAAAATTATCTTTTAAAGGCATTGTTCTAACGGATGATCTTGACATGAATGCGATTTCATTAAACGAAAAAAACGCTTTTAAGAGCATTAATGCGGGAGCCGATATAACCCTAATATGCAATAATTTCAAGAACTATGAAAAAAACTATCAATTTCTTTGTAAAAAAATAGAAAATTTAGAACTTGACCCAGAGACAGAAAAAAAATCTTTAGAAAGAATTATTATGACAAAAGAAAAAGTATCCTAAACATTAAATCTTATGTTTACTATATCTCCATCGTTTACTTTGTACTTCTTTCCTTCTAATCTTAAAACACCTTTTTGTCTGGCAACAGACATAGAGCCCGATTCCACAAAATCATTATAAGAAATAACTTCCGCCCTAATAAATCCTCTTTCTAAATCAGAATGTATTGTTCCAGCAGCTTTTAAAATACTACTATTAGAAACAATTGGCCATGAACGTACTTCATCTTCTCCGACAGTCAAAAAACAATCGAGATCTAAAAGTTGAAATGAAGATTTAATAACCGTATCCTTTGCAGGGGAATCTATATTATAGTCCCTCAAAAATAACTCTTGATCTTCTTTTGACATTTGGGATAGTTCTTCTTCTAATTTTACACATAAAGTAATCGGTTCTATTTCAAACTCAGAAAATAACTCCAAGAAAGAATCTTTTGATTCAATTAGTTGATCTTCTGAAATATTAATCACTGGCAAAAAAGGTTTAGAAGATTGCAGATCAAAACCCCTAAGAATATTTTTCTCTTCCTCTGTTAAATCAAGTTTAGATATAACCTCTCCTTCTTCGAGAAAAACTTGAATTTTAAGCAAAACTTCTAATTCCTGAACTTCATCTCTATCTTTCTTCATTTTAACCGAGCGTTCTAATTTTTCGACTCTTCTTTCGACTACAATAAGATCATTTAGAATTAAGTCATTAACAATTTCACTAAAATCTAGTTTCGGATCGATCCTATTTTTAGGATTCGGAACAGAAGGATCGTCAAAATTTCTGACAACAATGATAAGTGCATCAACACCATGCAAAGATTGTAATGAATTTTGAGTATTTCCAGAATCTTTACTCGGCAATTCTGGAACATCAACAAATTCAACTGTAGCATAGGTCTTCTTTGCAGGATTATAAATACTCGAAAGAAAATCAATTCTTTCATCTCTAACCTTCGCGGCTCCTATACTTGAACGTGAAGAATGAGAACCTACTTCCGAAGATTTACTCTCAGTCAAAGCATTAAACAAACTTGTTTTTCCACTACTAGCAAATCCGATAATTCCTAATTTCAAAATTATATTCCTATTCTATTAAAAGAATTTATTGTTTTTCTTCTGCGTAAATAAGAGAAGAACTAATAAATGATGAAAATAATTTTTTTGAATGAGGAAAATCCTCTTCCATATAAGAAAAAAGAGATTCTGGATGCCACTGAACACCTACGACATAAGAATTTTCTTTACTTTCTATTCCTTCTATAACCCCGTCAACAGAAAAAGCATTAATAAGAAATGATTCAGGAATTTCTTTCAAACTTTGATGATGACTACTATTAACAAGTTCGCTAGAAGAACTAAAAAATTCCTGAAGCTTAGATGATTCAATCTCTATATTGTGAAAAGAATAAGTAGATTCTTTATCTGGTTGATGTTGAAGAGGATTATCAAAAAAACTTGGAATATCTTGGAATAAAGTACCTCCAGCTGCAACATTTATTGCCTGCATACCTCCGCAAATCCCAAGTATGGGCATATTTAATTCCATTGCTTTCTTAATCAAAGATATTTCAAAATTTTCCCTCTTTACATTAGGAGGAGCACACTTTACATGTCTATCTTCACCATAATTTAAAGGATCAATATCGTGGCCACCACCAGAAACTAAAATTCCGTCTAAACTTTGGATAAAATCACTCGTTAAATTTAATTCAGTCATAGAGGGTAATAGGAACGGCAATCCTCCACTTTTTATTATTGATAATATATAGGCATCCATTAATACATGCCGTTCTCTTTCTGTTGGCTTTTCAGGAAAAATTCTCTTCACTAGATCACAGCTTATTCCTATTCTAGGCTTTTGCATTTATTTAACCTCAGTGGAAAAAACTTTATGCTATAATAAATCTATTATGTAAGTGTTTGAACAAGTCAAAATAATTTTAAATTATAAACATTTAATTTTATAATGTAATCAGAGATAATTTTGCTGAAAATATACGTTACAAAACTAATTATTCCTTTAGTGTTCATTTTCTCTATGCTTTCAATTCCGTTTCTTTGGACACCTGAAGTAAATGATAATTTTAATAAAATTTCACAACAAGAGACTTTTGAAAAAAAATCTACACATAAAGAAAGTTTTTTGATAACACAAAATAGTAATTTTCAGAAATATATGACAATTGGTTTTTTAGTAATTTTAATTTTAGTAACTATATGTGGATTTATGTTATACGGCATCCTAAGACACCAAAGAGTCCAGTGGCAAAAGCGATTTCCAAAAGAACAAAAAAAGTAACGACCTATCTATCTAAAAAATCTTTTATAATTTTTTGAGATTTCAATAATTTAATCTTCTGAGAATCAAAGTTTAATTCTCCTAAGATTTCATTTGTATGTTCACCTAATAATGGAGAGGGTCTTGAAAAATCAAAATCTTCCTCCTCAAAAATAAAAGGTGCCCCTGACATTAACCCTACATCTGCTTTTGAATGTAATACACTGACAAATGCTTCGGGAAATTCTCGTTTTGCATCTTCAATATTATTAATTGAACTAACAGGAACACCAAGAGGTACGAGTATTTTTTCCCATTCAGATGTTGTCTTTTCTATGAGTATTTTTTCAAGGATGTGACGAAGTTCTTCATCGTTTTTTACACGACTCTCATTATCTATAAATCTAGGATCATTAGCTAGTTCTTCAAGTTCTAAAGAATCCATAAGCAACACAAATCGTTTGGTATTAGAAATTGCAATGAAAATTCTTCCATCTTTTGTCTTATAGCCAGAAAACGGAGAAACAACAGGGTGCGAAAGACCTTCTGGTTCAGGAATAGTTCCTGAAAAACTATGTCTCACAATTGGATTTTCTAAAATATTTACTGCAGCAGAAAGCATAGAAGCATCTATCTTACGACCTTTTGAATCTCTCTCTCTTTTCCATAGAGCTAATAAAACCGCAGATAATAAGTATAAACCTGTTGTTATATCAACTATAGACACTCCAACTCTGACAAGGTCTCCATTTTTTGTTCCTGTGACACTAACTAATCCGGAAGCTGCTTGAATTAGACTATCAAATGCAGGGCGTTTAGAGTGTTTAGAGTGTTTAGAAAAGCCGGTAACTGAACCGTATATCAATCTATTATTTATTCCTTTTAAAACATCCCAACCAATACCAAGACGTTCCATTACCCCAGGTGAAAAATTTTCTATTAAAATATCTGACTTTTCTACAATTTTTTTAAAAAGCTCAATTCCATCACTTGTTTTTAAATTAATAGAAATCGATCTTTTCCCTCTGTTTAAGCTCATAAAGTAGCTGCTCTCATTATTTGAAAAAGGTCCTATAGAACGGCTATCATCTCCATCTAAACTTTCAACCTTAATTACATCAGCACCCATCAAGGCTAGATACATAGATACTATTGGACCGGCATTAAACTGCGCTACATCTATAACTTTTATGCCATTTAATAAAGACATAGAGGAAACCTCTTCCATTAATTAGAAAAGAATAAGAAAAATTTTATAATGATATTTTACAGACTTAGGAAAAAATTTTAGGTTCTTAAAATCAGACACAATTTAATTTTTCTTTGGACGTCCCCTACCCCTTTTTACAGGAACTTCCCCACCCTCTGGAA
>CAZLCI010000023.1:10372-27492 GCA_964558115.1 uncultured Nitrospinaceae bacterium
GTTCAACAATCGGATGTTTTCTTGGACGTCCTCTACCCCTTTTTACAGGAACTTCCCCACCCTCTGGAAGTTCAACAATCGGATGTTTTCTTGGACGTCCTCTACCCCTTTTTACAGGAACTTCAGGAATATCGTACCTAGGTTTTTTATTTCCAGTAACTAATTTATAGGCATAATTAACAACAAAATTTCCACTGTCATCTTCATTTAATTTTTCCAAAACAAGCTCAACAGGAGTTCCAGGTATTAATAAATACCGAAAACCTTCCCAATCAATTAAATGTGAATTAATTCTTATTCCTTCATCCAGCATTATAACAGCAGAAACTCTTTCTTCTGTTGAATCCATTGAAACACGAGTAACATTTGCAGAAAGAAGTTTCCCTTTTTCTCCAAACATCACTTCAGTAGTACTTCGTGGACAAGAAGGATAATAACAAGTAGCTTTTGAACCAGTCTTCGGGAAAAAATGTTCTTCACATTCTTTACAGAATGACCCTATAAGTTTAGGTTTTTTCCTTGAAGAAGTAGGAATAACGAAGACATCTCTCATTAATGGAACCACATTAGAGCTATCTCCTGGAAAAAACCTTTTACTCTCTTTTTTCTCAATATCTTCCATAGAACGTCCCTATAATTTAGTAAAAAGAAACGTTATTCGCAAAAAAAATCTAACGAATTTCATCAAGAGGCGGAAAATATCAAGGGTTATAAAAAGTGTCAAGGCATTAAATTTAAAGATTTTTATTTTAATAAAAACAACTATTCAATATTATTTCGTTGATCTTCTTCGGAAAGAGTGGAGGATTCCTCATCTTGATGAAGAATTTCACTGTTTTTTTTTTCATTAATTATAAAAGTAATACCTTCAAGCAAATTTATTATCCTATCTAGCTTATTGCGTAATCCATATATGGCAAAAGGAAGGAAGAGCCACATAAAGGACAAAAGAATAACAAAGGATAAAAATAATATTACAAGAGGATTATTAAATAAATCGGGAAAGTCTGTCATATAAATAGTTAACTTCCATTTTTAGAATTAATAGAAATCAAAAAAATAATCAAAAAAATATTTATAAATTGTTTAGAATTTATGTTCACTTGACCTTAATAAAGAAGGGACCTTATAGTCAAATAAACTATTGTTTTGTAATTTTCGAATTGAGTGAAAAATGAAACCGCCTACCAACAAAGTTCAAACTCTCCTCAAGAAGTTGCCTTCGGTAACTGAAGTTCTTAAAGAACTTGATCAGTTACAAGAAGGTATTTTTTCTGAAAAACAAATTACGGATTGTGTTAGAAAAGCTATAGAAAAATATAGAAAATCGATCTTGAAAAATTCATCTAAAGATAAAAAGACAATTTCTTCAAATAAAATGCTTCAAAAGATAAAAAAAGATATAACCAAAGAACTTTTATCTGAAGAAGAACAAAATTTAAAACCTGTAATTAACGCTACCGGAATCGTAATACATACAAATTTAGGTCGAGCCCCACTTAGCGATCCTGCTTGTAATTCATTACTTGAAGTAGCTAAAGGATATTCAAATCTTGAGTTCGATTTACATTCTGGCAAAAGAGGGAAACGTGAACATAGTATAGAATCGATTTTATGCAAACTCACTGGTGCAGAAGATGCATTAGTTGTAAATAATAATGCAGCTGCGGTTATGTTTTCTCTAAAAGTTATGAGTAAAGATAGAGAATCAATTGTTTCTAGAGGAGAACTAATCGAAATTGGAGGTTCTTTCAGAATTCCTGACATTATGAAAGAAAGTGGAGCAAAACTTATAGAAGTTGGGACAACCAATAAAACATATATCAAAGATTATGAGAATGCCATAAATAGTCATACTGCACTCCTATTTAAAGCACATACAAGCAACTTCTATATCTCCGGATTTACTGATACTCCTAGCAGAGAAGAATTATCAAAACTAGGAAAAGAAAAATCAATTCCTGTACTTGAAGATTTAGGAAGTGGTTCACTGTACAAATTTTCAATTCTATCTACAGAACCTACAGTCATGGATTCCATAAAATCAGGAGTTGACGTAGTCACTTTCTCAGGAGACAAACTGGTAGGTGGACCCCAGGCAGGTATTATAGTGGGCTCAAAATATTGGATTCAAAAAATGAGAAAAGACCCTATGATGCGTATGCTAAGATTAGACAAATTAGTCATTACTGCCTTAGAAAAAACTCTTTTGTCATTTTTGAATCCAGAAAAGTTAGCCAAGGAGATTCCTGTTTATTCAATTCTTTTTCAAAAGAAAAGAACATTACGCAATAGAGCAAATAAACTTTTAAAGATTCTAGAAAAAAAACAAAAATCCAAGGCCACTTTTTTTATAATAGAAACAATTGGTCAGGTAGGTGGAGGAACGATGCCATCTACTAAACTAGAAAGTTATAGTTTAGTAATTCAAACAAAAAATAAAAGTCCTGATATTTTTTCAAAATATCTTCGTAAAAATAAAAATCCAGTAATAGCAAGAATTAAGGATGACAAGATTTACTTAGATATGCTTTGTGTCAAAGATGAAGACCTGAAATTATTACAACAAACTATTGAAGAAGCACTTTCAATGACTTAGGCTTTACAAAAAAAGAGAATTTAGTGGCTACTGTCAAATCTCATGGCGTGAAAATTGATTATGAAATTTTAAATCCAGAAGGAAAAGGTATTCCTGTTTTTTTTATTAGTGGTCTAGGAGGAGTTAGAAATTCATGGGAAAAACAATTATCTTCTTTCGTGTCTAGAGGACCTGTAATCCTACATGATCACAGAGGAACTGGAAAAAGTGATAAACCTTCTGGAGTATACAGTGTAGAAAAAATGGCCGAAGATATTATCTCTATCATGGATGAACTTTCGATAAAAAAAGCACATATGGTAGGAACCTCTACAGGCGGCGCGATAATACAAATTTTATGTATTAAATTTGGAAATAGAATTCAAAGTGGAGTAATAGCTAGTTCTTGGCCTAAGAGCGATCCTTATTTTATTCGTCAATTTGAGGTTAGAAAGGAGATTCTACTCAATATGGGATGGAAAACACATAATCGTCTTTCATCTTTCACTTTATATAGCCCAGAATTTTTTTCAAATAATTATACAGAAATAGAAGAAAATGAAAAAAACCAACTTATAAATATGCCCCCTAAAGAAATAATGGCTGAAAGAATTGACTGTATTATCAAACACGACCAATTAGAAGAACTACCGAAAATCAAAAATCCTATCTTAGTCTTAGTTGGAAGAGAGGATTTTGTTACACCAGTATATTACTCTGAAAAAATCGCATCCTTGATACCTAATTCTGAATTAAAGATTTTTGATAAAGGTGGTCACTTTATCTATCTGACTTATCCAAATGAATTTAACAATACAGTTCTTGGTTTTATTAATCGAAATGAAATTTTTTAACACCTCGAGAGATCATTACTTTGGATAACCAAGTCATTATTGGTACAGCAGGTCATATCGATCACGGAAAAACATCACTAGTTCGCTCACTAACAGGTACAGAAACAGATCGTTTAAAAGAGGAAAAAGAACGCGGAATAACAATAGATCTTGGTTTTGCAAAGTTTAACTTTGATGAAATTAATGCAGGTATAGTTGATGTCCCTGGTCACGAACGATTCGTAAAAAATATGCTTGCGGGTATTGGTGGTATAGATTTAGTTATGCTGGTAATCGCCGCAGATGAAGGAGTAATGCCACAAACAAGAGAACATTTATCAATTTGTGAATTACTAGGTGTGAAAAATGGTCTTATCGTAATCACAAAATCAGATCTTGTTGAAAAGGAGTGGATTTCTTTAGTAGAAGATGATTTAAAAGAATTTGTAAAGGGAACATTTTTACACGAAAAACCCATCCTTAAAGTATCCTCTGAAACTGGAGAGGGTATAAGTGAATTGAAACAGACATTAAACAATCTAATTTCTCAAGTTAATCCTAAGGATCAGAATGGTGTTTTTCGAATTCCAATAGATAGAGTTTTTACGATGCATGGCTTTGGAGTTGTCGTAACCGGTACGCTTTTCAGTGGAAAAGTTAAAACTGGTCAGACGATTCAAATATATCCGACTGAGAAACACGCAAAAATAAGAGGAATGCAGGTCCATAGTGAATCAGTAGACAAATCTACTGCAGGATTTCGAACTGCAATCAATATACAAGGAATTGAAAAAACTAAATTAGAAAGAGGATATGTATTAGGATTTCCTGAAGAAATGCATTCGACTTACATGCTTGATGTAACTTTAAAACTACTTGAAAATGCATCTAATCCTCTCAAAAATCGCGCACGTATTCGATTTCATTCTGGAACTGTAGAAGTTATGGGAAGAGTAATTATTTTAGAAAAAAACTTTGTAAATCCAGGAGATAAAACTTTTGCACAAATAAGACTGGAAAAACCAATTACAGTTCTTCCAAGAGATCGTTTTGTAATTAGGAGTTATTCACCTATGACTACTATAGGAGGTGGTGAAATTTTAGATGTAGACCCTCCAAAATTAAAAAGAATGAAAAAAGAATCTAAATCTAGATTCGAATTTTTTGAAAAAAGCTCGGATAGAGAACGATTGAAAAAAATAATTGAAGAAAATGGTTTTTCTGGTTCGGGCATAAATCAACTTTCAGGAAGAGTTCCACAAACAATTGATAAAATACGCTCATTGATTTTTGAATTAAGAGAGGCAAAAGAAATATTAATTATAGATTTAGACACGGGACTTTCAATTGAGAAAAATGAGTTTGAAAAATTCAAAAAGGATTTAGAAAGTGAAATTAAAAATTATCACAAAAATAACCCCCTGAAATCGAGTGCGCCCAAAGAAGAAATTAGAAGTAGATTGGGAAAAATTAATGAGAAGATTTTTTCTATGGCGTTAGAAGATTTAAAAAGAATTGGCTCTATTAATGAGGATCAAACAACAGTTAAAACATCTTCACACTCTATAGTCCTAGATAAAGAGCAGAAATTATTATCTAAAAAAATTGAAAATATTTTTTTAGATGCTAAATTTCAACCACCATCTTTAAAAAATCTTCTCTTAGATGAAAAAATAACGGAAAATAAGCTAAATGAAATTGTTCAGATTTTAGTTGCAGAGAAGAAGTTGATTCTTTTAAAAAAAGATTTGATTTTTCATTCAAAATCTCTTGATAATGCACGTTCAGCATTAGAAGCCTTTATTCAAAGTAATGACGAAATTACAGCATCTGAATTTCGTGATCTGTTAGGAATTTCTAGAAAATTTGCGATACCAATACTAGAACATTTTGACATTATGAAAATAACTGTCAGGGTGGGAGATAAACGAATAATTAAAAGATAAACCAAATGGAAAAAAAATTTGAAAAGGTAAGGAAAGATATTTCTGCTTTAGAAAAGCAAATCTATTTAAATTGGGGAGGTGCGGGCCCTTCCCCAAAATTAATTGTTGATAAGATTGCAACTTTCTTAAAATGGGAATCCAAAATTGGGCCATTCCATCCAAAAGTTAGAGAAGAAACTTTAAAAATCAAACAAACTTTACGAAACACAATTGCTAAAGTTTTCCAATCATCCGCAGATGAAATTGCTATTACTGACAATACAACTTCTGGAATCAATATTGCCGCTTCTGGAATTGATTGGAAAAAGTCTGACGAAGTAATCGTTGCTAATGAAGAACATCCAGGAGGTTTTCTACCTTGGTTGGTCTGGGCGAAAAGAAAAAATATTAAAGTAAAAATTATGGAGGTTGGAGAAACAGACGAACAATTAATCAATAATCTAAATGGTTTAATAACAAAATCTACAAAAGTTTTATGTATAAGTCACATCTCATGGCTCTCTGGGAAGATGTTCCCCATTCAATTAATTTCGAAGATATGTAAAAAATATAATATTTTACTTGTTGTAGATGGAGCACAATCTATAGGACAAAAAGAAATTAATATTCCAAGTACGGGGGCGGATATTTATACTATTTCTGGACAAAAATGGCTCATGGGACCTCAAGGAACAGGAGCACTATATATAAGAAAAAGAAAATTAAAAAATATTCTATTATCAAGAGCAGCATATGGAACTGCGAGAATAAAAAATCTTAACAAACTATCTTTTACTCCATTTTTAACAGCAAAAAAATTTGAAAGTGGAACTATGAATATGGGACTTATTTCTGGTCTGATAGAAAGTATAAATCTATTCTACAAACTTGACCCATCTAAAATAGAAAATCGAATTAAGACGCTGACAGAAAAACTGATTGAATTGATACAAAACCGAGAAAGAATTCAATTTCTTTCGCCAATTGAAAAAATTCAGTCTGGAATTGTTTCTTTTTCTATTGAAGGTATTCAATCTTCTGAAATTGTAGAACTTCTTCTAAAGAAGAAAATTGTTTTACGAGAAGTTGAATCATCTCCTTCTTCGGTTAGAATTTCAATCCATTACGTAAATACGGAAAAAGAAATTGAAAAAATTGCCTCTGCTATAAATGAAATTTCGCATTAAAAAAGGGCGGCTAGAAAAACTCACCGCCCTAATATTGTATTAGTAGTTAAAATCAGTTCATTTTAATAGAAAGTTCGGTTTTTCCACTAGTCTTAACTGTTACCATTTGTTCTTTTTTCCCAAGTTTTTCATGCCATACTTTAATTTTATATTTTCCAGCAGGAACATCTGATATTTCAAATTTTCCACTATTCCCTGTTACGGTAATATAGGGATGTTTAGAAACTGCAACATATCCGACCATCCAATTATGAACATCACATGTTATTTTTACCACTCCTGGTTTTGAAAAGAATCTCTTGCTCATTTTCAATTTTTTCTTAAATTTTGGCTGTGCAATATTCGCAGTTTTATTTCCTGTTTTTCCAGGATAGGTATGAATATTGTGAAGAATTTTATCACTATTTTTAATAGTCAATTTTCCTTTCACTTTCATTACAACTACCCTAGGCAGATAAATACATCCCTTCTGATCTATTACAACTTTTTTCATTTTCTTGGACCACTTCTTTTTTTTCTTTACTCCTTCGATAGAAACTACTGCATACTGAACTCCACCGTTTTGAACAAGAAGACTTTGATCATAAATAGCTTTCTTTGCACATACTTTCTTATCTTTGTTCACAGAAAGTTTCTTTGCACTGGGAACTTTACCATCAAATTTGATAACACCAGCAACAGTACCAGCACTCACTAAACCTATTTGTGAAAAAAAGAAAATCGCCGATAGTAGAAAGAAGAAACTACGAGTAAAAATCTGCATTTCCATTACCTTTCAAATTAAAATCAAAAAAAAGAACAATTAACATGATTCTAAACAACTTATAAAAAGATTCAATAGTTAATGAAACATAATTCTTATTTCTACATCCTTTTATAATTTGTTATTCATAAGTAGAATACATGTAGAAAAATAACATTTTGAATTATGGGGTAAAAAATGTCAGGAGGAAAAACAAATATTAAAGTCCCAGAAACTTTGGAAGGTTGGGCAATTTTGCATAAAATTTACAAGGTAAAATGGGATGAATGGAAATTAAATTCTGATGTTAAATTGGTAGACCAACTTTGCCAAAGCATAGAAATGTATAACAAATTAGAAAGTGGTCAATCTGCTGTCTTTTCAATTATTGGACATAAAGGGGATTTGCTATTTTTGCACTTTCGAAAAACACTCGATGAATTAAATGAGCTTGAAAGATATCTTAACAAATTAGAAATTTTTAAATACATGGAAGAAACTACTTCATATGTTTCTTTTCTAGAACTAGGTCTTTATGAAATGACTTTAAAATTGCATAAAAGATTTTCTGACGAAGGTATCAAACTCGGGACTGAAGAATGGAATGAAAAATGGAAGTTAGCACTTGAATCAGAAAAAGAAAGAATGCTTGGTAGATTATATATGGATATCCCTGACGAAAAGTATCTTTGTTTCTATCCTATGAATAAACTAAGAGGAGAAAAGAAAAACTGGTATGCATTAGATATTCAAGAAAGACAAGCATTAATGAGAGAACACGGTTTCGTTGGAAGAAAATATGCAGGAAAAGTCAAACAAATTATTACGGGCAGTATCGGGTTTGATGACTGGGAGTGGGGAGTATATCTTTTCTCGCAAGATCCACTTGTATTCAAAAAATTAATCTACGAAATGAGATTTGATGAGGCAAGTATTTGGTATGCAGAATTTGGTCCTTTTTACATAGGACTTAGAAAAGAATTAAATGAAATGTCAGATTTTTTTAAACCCATTCCTTATTAACAAAGATTAATGAAAAAAATTCTTATTGCTGGTTGTGGTTACGTAGGTAATGAACTTGGAGAAAGACTAAGTTCACAGGGACATGAAGTATGGGGTATTAAAAGAAAAATTAATTCAATTCATCCATCTATTCAATCAATTTCTGCTGACTTAAGTAAAAAAGACACCTTGCAAATTCTTCCAAAAGAAATTGATTATGTTTTTTATATGCCATCTCCCAGGGCGAGAAACGAAAATGTGTATAACAATGTTTTTCTTAAAGGCATCAGAAATTTAGTTGAACGTATGGAAGAAAATAAATATAACATTAAAAAGATTTTTTTCATTTCAAGTACTTCTGTATATGCACAAAATTCTGGAGAATTGATAGACGAAAAATCTACAACAGAACCAAAATCTTCTACAGCAAAGATAATTCTCCAAACAGAAAATTATATTCTGAAAAATTATGCTAAAACTACTATTGTAAGATTTTCTGGTATTTATGGACCTGGGCGAACACGATTTTTAAATAAAATAATTAATGAGGGCAAAACGTTTGCACATAATCGATATACCAATAGAATTCACAGAGATGATTGTGCAAAAGCACTAATTCACTTAATGAATTTACCAAATTGTGAAAAAATCTATCTCGTTTCAGACAATGAACCAGCAGATCTTACTGAATTAGCAAGATGGATTGCAGAAAAAAAAGGATTAAAAAATGATGGACTTGAATACTTAACAAAAATCCCATTTATTAAAGCTAAATCAAATAAAAGATGCTCAAATAAAAAATTAATAAATTCAGGATATAAATTTTTATTTCCAAGCTTTCGTGAAGGATACAGCGGAATGATTTAGTTTCTTTACTTACTCAAATCTAATAATATACTTATATCTTTTCTCAGTTTATCTAATTCTTCCTTCTTATTACTCATATAATATCCTCGAACTCTCAGTTCTGTATCAATTAATACAAAACGAAAACTATGCAAAATACTTATTTTTTTCTCATGATTTGGATGATGCGCATATGCATTCGGTAAAAAACGATGTTTATATAACAAATCGAAAAAAGAAGCCATTTTTTTCTTTTTTTTATATAAAGCAATATCTGCACTTAATCCAAGTCCAGATTTAACTAAATTATTAATTTCCGTTTTTTCTCCTGTAAGAAAAAACCATTTTTCAAAATTTGCATTAAACAGTTTTCCATATTTTTGGAGTACATTTGAAGTATCATATTTAGGATCTATAGTTACAGAAAACTGTGAAAAGAGTTTTTCCTTTAAAAACTCTTTTTGTAATTTTGACATTTCAATTGATTGCATAGGACAAGTATCATCACACCGGGTAAAGATTAAATCTCCAACCCAAATTTTTCCTTTTAAATTTTTCTCCGTAAAAATAAGATTTGACTGATCTATGAGAGAAAAATTAGAAATTTCTTTAAAAGTGGGAAGAAGACTATTTTTCTGTTCACATCCAACGACTAAAAAAAATAGAAAACACAAAAAAACGTATGAGAAAAAAAAATTTTTCTTTTTTATATTTTTTCGCAATTTAAATGCCTTCCTTAGTACTTCTATGTCGGTGAATGTTCATTGAAACTAAAAGAGCAATGAAACACAAAAATGAGAAAAACAAAAATGTTTTCTGAACTCCGTAAGCCTCTGCAACTAATCCTGCAATTAAAGGTGATAAAATAGAAGCAACTTCATTGACACTATATAATAATCCAATTGAACTGGCTCTATTCTCCTCTTCTACGACTTTCGTGGCTACTGACAAAATAAGGCCTTGCGTAGGATTTAGGGTCCCACCAAGTAAAATAATAAATATGAAAGTTAAAAAAATTGAAAGATTAGATGATAAAAATGCTAATGACATAGAAGCAATGATCATCATCAAAGAAATATATAATGTTTCACGATCTCCTTCTGCAATCTTCCCCCAAAAAATAGCGCTAACAGTTCCTACTAAAAAATAGAGTGTTAGAACCCACCCTATAGAGGTGACATTAAAACCAAGACTTTCTGCAATCCAAATAGGCAAAAATGTCATAATTCCTCTAAGACCCATCACTCGACAACTTGATAATAAAAGAATAAACATTAATATTTTATTATGAAATAATTGAGAAAATGTTCTCTTTACCTCATTCTTTAATTGTTTCTTCTCTCTAGAAAAATCAGTAAAACTAAACCAAATAACTAAGGAAAATATAACTCCAGGAAGAACAAAAAACTGAACCGCAGTTTTCCAATCACCAAAATAATATGTTAACCAACCAACTAGAACAGGAGTAAAAATACTGCCAAAATCTCCACCTGCCTTAAAAATACTCATATGAAAAGAAAGTTTTTTTGTCGCTTCCCTTGCAAGTAAAGCTACAGCAGGAGGATGGTAAGCAGAACTGCCAATTCCACTAAGAAAAACCAAAAAAAGCAAAACAAAATATGATTCAAGAAAACCAAAGAAAATTAAGGGTATTGCGCTAATGACAAGGGATAGACATAAAATAAGTTTATGCCTATTTAAGTAATCTGCAAAAAAAGAAATAGGAAATTGAAAGATGCCACACGCAAATGAATAAGTAGATACAATTAATCCAGTTTCAAAATAACTCAATTTAAAATCAAGTAGTATAAGAGGCAAAATCGGAGTCAGAACCCTAGCATAGACTGAATTGACGGCATGACTACCAGACAATAAAAAAACACTTTTAAGATAAGAAGATTCCATAATATTGAATTTTCTGGAAGAGAAAACGAACTTCATTAAATCAATTTCAAATTAAAAAAATGGTGCCACGGGGCGGAATCGAACCACCGACACGAGGATTTTCAGTCCTCTGCTCTACCGACTGAGCTACCGTGGCACACAAAAACTTTTCAAAATCATCAAAAAAAGATTAGTGTTCAAAAAACAATTTTAGGTCCAGCAAAATACAGCGTCAAGCACAGATAAAATTAAAGTATTTAAAAATTAACATTGCAAATAATACTTCTTTCAATCAAATTATGAAATTAGTCTCGAACAAAAAATTTAACCTAAAAAAGGACGAATATTTTTGAGTAAAAGAATTCTACCCTTAGGAAAAATGGATCATGTTCTGTTAAAAGAATTATTAAATGATCTTCAAGGTCATCCTCGTCTTGTAGTAGGACCAAAGGTTGGAGAAGATTCAGCCGTAATCGACTTTGGGGATAAATATCTTGTAGCAAAATCAGATCCAATTACATTTACCGAGGAAAAAATAGGATGGTATGCAGTTCATATTAATGCCAATGATATCGCTTGTATGGGAGCTGAACCTAAATGGTTTCTCATTACTCTTTTGATGCCAGAGGGTAAAACTTATAAATCCACAATAAAAAAGATATTCAAAGATATCAAAAGAGCCTGTAATGAACTTGGTGTAATTTTATGTGGGGGTCACACTGAGATAACAAAAGGTTTAGAACGCCCAATTTTGTGTGGCCAGATGCTTGGTGAAGTTAAAAAAGATGATCTTATACAAGGCTCTAAAGCCAATAAAGGTGATTCCATACTAATGACCCAAAAAATTCCCATAGA
This sequence comes from uncultured Nitrospinaceae bacterium, assembly GCA_964558115.1. Lineage (GTDB taxonomy): Bacteria > UBA8248 > UBA8248 > UBA8248 > UBA8248 > UBA3496. Next base: position 22,225 of record CAZLCI010000023.1, read on the forward strand.
GGGAACTGCAATTTTAGCTAATCATAAAAACAAAAAGTTACTTAATACAATAGATAATAAATTACTTAAAAAAGCACAGGGATTTTTAGAAAAACCTGGAATCAGTGTTGTAAAAGCAGCTATTACGGCAGCAAAAACAGGTCATATACATTCTATGCATGATCCTACAGAAGGTGGACTAGCAACTGGAATCCATGAACTTGCTCTTGCTTCAAATTTAGGAGCTTTAGTCAACTATGAACTAATTCCAATCTATAAAGAAGGATTAGAAATCTGTAAAGCATTGAATCTTAATCCTTTAGGATTAATTACTTCTGGTACTCTTCTTCTAACCACAAGTGAAGAAAATGAAGAAAAAATTATAAAAACACTCAAGGATATAAATATAAAGACAACTAGAATTGGTAAATTAGTTGATAAAAGATTTGGCAAGAAAATAATGGTAGGAAACAAAACTAATAATTTGCCATTTTTTCAAATGGATGAAATATCCAAAATAATATAAGAAAATATCCTATGGAGAAATAAAGTGAATATTGGAGTTTTACTCGATTTTGATGGAACTATAACAAAACCTGTTTTTAACTGGCCGGCAATGAAAAGAGAAATGAATCTTCCAAATGAAGATGTTTCCATTTTAGATTATATCTCCAGTGCAAACCGAAAAGATGCCATTAGGGTAGAAGAAATTCTCGAACGTTACGAAATAGAAGCAGCTCTTAAGGCTGAATTAAATGATGGAGCTAGTGATTTGATTAATTTCTTAAAAGACAAACAAATTCCACATGCTATTGTTACCAATAATGCAAAAAGACATATCTCAAAAATGATGGAAATTTTGAATCTTGACTTTAAAAAAATAGTGACGAGAGATGTAGGGTTTTGGAAACCAGATCCTGTACAGGTTATTGCAGGTGCAGATTTAATTGAAATTCCAGCACCTCAGTGCCTTTTTATAGGTGATGGACAATACGATATGTATGCAGCAACTAAAGCAGGAATGATTGCTATACATCTCTCAAAGTCAAAAAAATTTGAGTGCGACTATCAAATTGAAAATCTAATTGATGCAATTCCTATAATTTCTAGTTTTCTAAATAGATTTTAAATTTAAAATAAACTTGAAGCTGACAGCTTAGTGATATTAATAAAACTATCTGGGAAAAGGCCTAGATAAAGGGTCATAGACAAGAGAATGACTAAAGTACAGATTAATGAGGTAGCACGTGAAAATTCAAAAGGAACATTAGGGTCCTTTGCAGGTTCCATGAACATTACCATAATAACTCGTCCATAATAGTACATAGAAATTGCACTTGTGAGAATTCCAATTACTGCTAACCAATAAAATTCATTTTGAATTGCTGCAGCAAAAAGATATAACTTTCCTACAAAACCCGCAGTTGGAGGTATTCCAGCTAACGAAAGAAGAAAGACTACAAAGCACATTCCAAACCAGGGATGGGATTGGCCTAATCCACGCCAATCTTCAATCTGATCTCCTCTTTTTCCTTCTTGACACATCCAAATTAACATTCCAAAAGCACCTAAATTTGTAAACAAATAAATTCCTAAATAAAACAATACTGAACTTACATTAAAATCACTGAAAATATATTTCCCATTATTAATTGAAAAGCATGAGACAAAACCCATCAGGATATAACCTGCATGGCTCATACTTGAATACGCTAGCATACGCTTTAAATTCTTCTGAGCAATTGCAGCGACATTACCCCATATCATGGTTGCAGCAGCTAAAACCCAAAAAAGAACAGTCCATCTTGTACTCAAAGTAGGTAAAACAATAATAAAAAGTCGAACCATAACTGCCATCGCCGCCGCCTTTACAGCAACAGACATAAATGCAGTTACAGTTGTTGGAGCTCCAGTGTATGCATCAGGTAACCACATATGAAAAGGAGCAAGCGCCATCTTAAATGCAAAACCACCAACTAGTAATATAACTGACAAAATTAAAACTGGCTGGGATACTACCGCATTTACATTAGAACTAGAAAGAGCCTTAGAGATAGCTGTAAATGATGTAGAACCGGTGTAACCGTATAGTAATGCGATACCATACAATAAAATTCCAGACGCAAAGGCACCCATCAAAAAATATTTAAAACCTGCTTCTCTACTCAATACATCGTTTCTCATAAATGCAACTAAAACATAAATGCTTATGCTCATCGTTTCTATACCAAGATATAAAGTCATCAGATCATTAGCTGAGACTAAAACCAACATCCCAAAGACGGAAAAAAGAAGCATGGCATAAAATTCACCGTAATTAATTTTTTCAACTTTCAGATAATCAATCGACATCAAAACTGTAAGTGCAGCACAAACTAAAATAGTAGATTTCAAGAAAACACTGAAATTATCAACTATATAAAAATCACTAAAGGTAGTTTTTGGTCCAACTCCCCACTGAGATAAAGTAAAATAAAGGACTATAATTATTCCAATCAAACTAATAGAACCAACTAGAGACTTTTTCTCTAATGAAACAAATAGATCAAATATAAGAACAATTCCTATAAGAATAGCAAGACTAATCTCAGGAAAGGCCAGTGAAAATAATATGTCTGGTATAACTACTTCCGGCATAATATTTAAGACTCCTATGGACTAAAATCTTAGTTTTTAACAGATACCTTTGAAATACGTTCTTGTATAATTACAACGTTTTTACTCGTTTGACTCTGATCCACAATTTTCACAACTCTTTTAAGACTAGCCTCCATCTTATTTATAAAAGGTTTAGGATAGAGACCAATCCAAAACATTAAAATAACTAAAGGAGCTAGATAAAGAATCTCTCTTAAATTACAATCTGGAATATTTTCATTTTTTGGATTTTCCAATTTTCCAAAAAATACTCTTTGAAATAACCACAGCATATAAGCGGCACCAAGAACAATTCCAATCACAGCAAATGCGGCGTAAATATAACTTTTCTTAAATGCACCAATTAGGATTAAGAATTCACCTACAAATCCATTTAACCCAGGCAATCCTATACTACTCAACATTGTTATAGCAAAAATTACGGTAAATATTGGCATTTGCTTTGACAGTCCGCCGTATTCAGAAATTTCGCGTGTGTGTCTTCTTTCATAAACAACTCCAACAAGTAAAAAGAGTGCTCCGGTACTGATACCATGATTAATCATTTGTAATTGACCACCTATTAGCCCCTGTTCATTTAATGCAAAAACTCCCAGCATAACAAATCCTAGATGACTGACTGATGAGTAAGCTACAAGCTTTTTAATGTCAGTTTGGGCCATCGCAACCAATGCTCCATATATAATCCCGATGATAGAAAGGAGAACCATAAACGGTACAAAAAGTTGCGTCGCCTCTGGAAGAAGAGGCAATACAAATCGAACAAAACCATATGTTCCCATTTTCAATAGAATTCCAGCAAGAATTACGCTACCGGCAGTAGGAGCCTCCACGTGGGCGTCAGGCAACCAAGTATGAAAAGGAAACATTGGAACTTTGATAGCAAAACCGATGAAAAAAGCAAGGAAAATCCATACTTGTAAACTTAATGGTATCTTTGGTCCAACAAGATACAATTCGGTTAAACTGAAAGTTAAAGAACCGGTTCCTGATTTCATATTAAAGAAATATAAAGCAAGGATTCCTAGAAGCATTAAAACACTTCCGAAAAGCGTATAAAGAAAGAATTTTATAGCAGCATAGAGTTTTCTAGTTCCACCCCAAATACCAATTAAGAAATACATCGGGACTAATGTAACTTCGAAGAAAACGTAAAATAGAAAGATATCAATTGCTAAAAATGTCCCAAGCATACCTGTTCCTAGCAAAAGCAAACAAACATAATATTCTTTTTCACGTTCTTTAATCGCAGTGAAAGAACAAACAATCGAAATTAACATTGTTAACGTTGTTAGAAGAATCAAAAGTACACTAATTCCATCTACCCCTAAATAATAGCTAACCCCTATCGAAGGGATCCAACTTGCTTTTTCAACAAACTGAAATCCTGCCTCAGAATCATTGAAGTTTGTCCATAAAGGAAGAGATATAAGAAAATCGAGAAATGCGACACCAGTAGCAAACATCTTGATTGTTTTCACTTGCTCTTTTTTTATAAAGAGCATAATGATAATTGCTCCCAGTAAAGGAAGAAAAATTATCAGCGAAAGAAGTGGAAGATTATTCATAATATCTTAGACCCCCAAAACCTACTATTGTAAAAGATAAGCACTTAACATTAAGAAAACACCTAAAAGCATTGCAAGCAAATAATTCTGAACCATTCCAGATTGTAAAAATTTAAAAACTTGACTAAAAAAACGAACAAAGTTCGCTACGCCGTTCACTGCACCATCAACTGTCCGTATATCAAAAAGGGAAGACACACGACTTGTTAAGACCGTTACAAATGTACTTCCATTTACAGCACCATCAACTACTTTAGAATCAAAATTCCACAAAAAACGCATCAATCTATAAATCGGTTCTACAATACATTTTTGATATAATTCGTCTACATAATACTTATTAAGTAAAATTTTATATAAACTTGGGAACTTTTGTTGTATTTGATCAGGCATGTTTGATTTTTTCCCATACATACTCCAAGCAATTACAATACCTCCAACAGCTATTATTATAGCGAGTATTATTAAGTACATAGCTTCTGGGCCATGATGACCTCCAGTTTCTCCTGAAGCTGCATGAGCAGAAGTAATCAAATTAAAAGAAGAATGATGAGTTACGTGAGACATTTTAGCGAGAGAAGGAGCTAGAAAATCATGAATCCATCCCTTTTCTGGCGGGAACCCAGGAATAATTCCACCAAAAATACTTAAAACTGCAAGTAAAATTAATGGTATCGTCATCGCGGGGGGAGATTCATGAATATGTTCCCTAGCATGAGAGTCTACTCTCATCTCTCCATGAAAAGTCATAAAAATCAGTCTAAACATATAAAAAGCAGTCATTAATGCTGCTATAGAACCAACTACCCATACAAAAGTATTTCCAGAGAAAAAAGCATTAGCCAAAATTTCATCTTTACTCCAAAATCCTGCAAAAGGTGGAACCCCTGCTATTGCTATTGCACCAATTAGAAAAGTCCAATAGGTAATTGGCATCTTAGATTTAAGACCGCCCATGTATCTCATATCTTGTTGTTGTTCTTCCGGGGCATGATGCAATGCATGAATTACGCTTCCACTTCCAAGAAACAATAGTCCCTTAAAAAATGCATGAGTCATAAGA
>CAZLCI010000024.1:0-27304 GCA_964558115.1 uncultured Nitrospinaceae bacterium
ATTTGATTAATCCAAATTCGGCTGAATTTGTTCTGGAATATCAACAGGCAGACATTCGACTTCAAGTTCCCTAAGAACTTGAGACAAAACACCTCCCATCTTAATTCCAACTGCATCTCCTTCAAGTACAAGAGGTACTGAAACGGTAATTTTTTGATCCATCCTAATTTCAAGCAAATCTACATGAACATAGGAACCATTCATAACATTATAATTTAGGTCTTTCACAATTACCGATCTTTCTTTCTTCTTTTCGCCTACAACCTTTAGTTTAAAAACAACATTACTTCCTGCTGAGGTATTTAAAAGAGAAGACAACACCTCAGGATCAAATTGGATAGATACTGGCTCATCAACTCCATAAACAACAGCAGGTACAAGACCATCTTTCCTTAACCTTTTAGCGTAACTCTTTCCTTTTCCTTCTCTTACTTCTGCTTCAAGTATTATGTCTTCCATACGTCTTGCTCCGTTTTAAGAAGATAGAATGTTATTCTAAATAAAAAGACTACTCACTGAAGAATCTTCATGAATACGAGTAATTGCTTCTGCAAGAAGTTCTCCTATAGTCAAAACTTTCACTTTTTCAGATTCTTTCAACTCATATGGAAGTGGTATAGTATCTGTTGTAACCAATTCTTCCAAGACCGAATCGGCAATTCTACTTGATGCAGGGCCTGAAAGAACAGGATGAGTACAACAGGCATATACTCGACTTGCTCCTTTGTCTACCAATGCGGTCGCAGCCTGAGTTAATGTTCCAGCTGTATCTACTATATCATCGACAATTAGAACATCACGTCCTTTTACATCACCAATAATCCTCATAACCTCTGATTCATTTGCTCTTTCTCTTCTTTTATCTATTATACCAAGACCTGCATTAAGTCTTTTAGCGTAAGCTCTTGCTCTTTCAACTCCTCCCGCATCAGGAGAAACTATAACTGGGTCATGAAGATCCATACTCGAAAAGTAATTAATCATTACAGGGGCAGCATAAAGATGGTCTACAGGAATATCAAAAAAACCCTGAATTTGTCCTGCATGTAAATCTATTGTAATAACCCTATCTGCTCCAGCTGCAGTCAAGAGATTAGCTACCAACTTAGCTGTAATTGGAACTCTCGGTTGTACTTTTCTGTCCTGTCTAGCATAAGCAAAATATGGGATTACCGCAGTTATTCTTTCAGCAGAAGATCTCCTGAAAGCATCAAGCATAATAAGCATTTCTATTAAATTTGCATTACCTGGATGACACAGGCTCTGTATAACAAAAACATCTGCGCCACGAACATTTTCCTGAATTTGCACAGAAGTTTCTCCATCACTAAAATCAACAATATCAATCTCACCTTTCTCTATTCCTAAAGACTGAAAAATACAATCTGAAAGGAGTGGATTAGACCTACCTGAAAAAACTTTTATACGCCTGTTTGTCAAAACAATACCCTTTAGACTCAAGTAGAACGATAAAACCGAAGTTCTTACTCTATCTGTATAATTTGTCAAGTCCAGTTTAAAAAAAAACTAAAGAGAATCACATTTTATCGCATATATTGAAAAACATTCCAAAGTGATTCTTCATTAGAATTTAAAATTACTATTCTTCAAGATACTTCCTTGCAAAGGTCTAACAACTGAAACCCATAATTTCTTTTTGGAAGAAAAAAAATTAAAAGCATTAATTAAGTCATTTTTTCTCGAGTAAATTCCGAATAAGGCAGAACCGCTGCCACTTAAAAGTGCTAGTTTTGATCCAAATTCTAACAATTTATTTTTATACTCCCTAAGAAAAGGGTATCTTAGAAAAACAACCTCTTCTAGGTCATTTTCTCGGCAATCATATCTTTTGCTTAATCTGGATAGCTGAGTATTTTCAATGCTACTTTTTAATATTTTCTCCCTAGACCATCCATAAACTTCATGTGTATATAAAGAGATAGGAGGCTTGACAATTAAAACATAATATCTAGGGCTAAATTTACAAGGATACAATTTTTCATCACCCTTCCCCGCAAAAATATAACTTGGCCCACCTAAAAAAAATGGCACATCTGCGCCTAATTTCTTTGCTAGACTTTCAAGTTTTTTCAAAGGGTAATTGATTCCCCAAAGCTTATTCAAAAACCACAGCACGAAGGCAGCGTTTCCACTTCCACCCCCTAAACCAGCTCCAATAGGAATTTTCTTTTCTAAGTGTATTGTTGCACCTAACTCTTTATCACCAAATTCTTCACGAAGGAGGTCTGCAGCTTTATATATAATATTATGCTTCCCTTTTATCGAAGAATTATCAACAAAAATGTCTATTCTCCTCTTTCTTTTGCCTATTAGAAACTGATCAAAAAGATCAACTTGCACAAGATGTGTCTGAACCTCATGAAACCCATCTTCTCTCAACCCAAGGATTTTTAGTCCTAAATTTATTTTAGCTGGACTTGAGATTCGAATTGAAGACAACTTTCATTTCTCCTACTAATCGAAAAACAAATGATGAATAGTAACATCTAAAGGAACTTTAAAATTAAATGCATTTCTTTGAATAGAACTAAATATTGAACTATTCAGTTCCTCGATTTCAATTTTTAAGTGTGCTTTATTCTTAGGATTCACTAATAATATAGTTTTAGGAAATAATATCCCATCAATTTTTTCATAAGAAAGATACCGAACAAATAATTTTTGTCCAGATAAAACAATTTCGACTTTTTTTGGCATTAAAGAATTTTTATTTATCCAAAAAGTTCTAGAATTTTTCATATCTTTCTTTATAGGTATTAAAACTCCCTCTATCTTATCAAATCTATAATTCTTAGATTGAAATTTTGGTTTCAGAACGCTAAAGATTTCAAGAAGCATATCTAACTCTACAGGTATTCCAAACAAATTTTCCATAGTTTTTTTGGTAAAATCTCCTACATACAATTTCTGTTTTGTGATGTGAAAAATCTTTAGACTCTTTCCTTTTGCAAAGATTGAAAAATAAGGATTCCCGAAAGGACTTAAGATTTCCATTCTAAACGAATTTGGTTTTTCCCAGACTAGAAAAGCATTTCCAGAAAAAGTTCCTTCTTCAAATCCAATTTCTTGATGAAAAACACTTCCACTCTTATTGGTTTCAGGAAAAAAGATTTCAAAAGAAGCGAAAGAACGGATAGATCGGACAGACTTATTAGATTTTATTATCTCAAAAATCTCTTCTTTTTCAGCGAAAAATTCTACCTTATCCTTAAGAAAATTATTGAAACTACATGAACTTAATAAAGTCCCAGATAATAATAGAAGGACGATTACATGAAGGCATTTTTTCTTTTTTTTAAAATTATATTCAATCATTGTTTTTTCGTTTCATTTGAAGTTCAATTTTTTTTCTAATTCTCCTAGAATCTTTTGAACCTTTTTTTATGGATTGTTTCCAGAAAAATATAGCTTTTTTATTCTTCTTCAAAGAAAGATAAATATCTCCTAAATGTTCAAGAACTACAGGATCATCTGGGAGTTTTTTGAATGCAATGAGTACCTTTTCAAGTGCCTCTTGAAATTTTCCCTGCCTGAAATATACCCATCCTATACTATCTAAGAAAGCAGGATTATTTGGCTCTTTTTTTAGAGCTTTTAGAATAAGTTCTTCAGCTATATTTATTTTGATATTTAATTCTGAATACATATAACCCAATAGATTTAATGCATTCGAATTATCAGGTGCAATGGACAATATTTTTTTTATCTCAGACTCTACTTTTTTCCACATTTTTGTTTCGTAGTATACTGTTGCTAGATAATATAGGTATTGTAGGTTCTTCGGTTCTTTCTTGAGCGCAATTTTTAAAATCTTTATTGCTTTCTTTTTTTCTCCTTTTTTTGAGAGAAATTTCCCTCTCAAAAAATCAATTCTCGACTCTTGAGGATATAATCTATTCATATCATTTAAAATATAAAATGCCTTCTTCCAATTTTCTGTTTTTGCATAAAGAATAGAAAGTTCAAGACTAATCTCTAAATCAGAACCTTCAATTTCAAGATATGACAACAACTCTTTTTTCGCCGAATCAATACGACCAAGTCTTTGATATATTCTAGAGACAAATAATCTCGCCTCTTGGTCTTTTGGATTTTTATTTATAACGAAACGAAATTCAGAAAGTGCACGTGTGTAATTACCCTTTTTATAGTAGAGAATTCCTAACACACTATGTATTTGCATATTCCCAGGAGTTTCTTTTTTTATCGATTCAAATTCGTTGATGGCTCGACTATAATTTTGCTCTTTTATGAAAAGTTGACCTAATCTGTAACGAGCTAGTTGATTATTAGGAACAATTTTCAAAAATCTTTTATAAATAATCTGCGCTTGCGTAAACAAACCCTGTTTCTCATACAAACTACCTAAAAGAAAAAGACCTGCCTTATAATTAGGGTTGATTTTCAATAATGCAATTATATTTCGTTGAGATTGTTTGAAATTTCCAGAAAGGTAATACGCCTTTGAAATATAAAATAAAATCAAAACATTTCCAGGTCGTTTTTCTTTAATTTCATTAAGCAATCTTAATGACTGATTATACTTTTTCATTTCAATTAAAACACTAGAGAGCAACAATTTCGATTCAAAATGTTCGGAATCTAGTTTGACTGATTTTCTGTAATATTTTTCCGCTAAAGAATATTTTTCTGAGGAATTATATAATCCTCCCAGAATAAAATTCGCCCTGAAGTTTTCGGAGTTACTATCTATTGCTTTCAAGGCATTCTTTTCTGCTTTATCTATATCTCCCTGCCGCAAATTTAATTCAGCGATACGCAAGTACAGAAATGAAGAACCAGGATCACTTTTCAAAGCTCTTTGATAAAAGAATTTTGCTGAATCAAACCTGCCTTTCAATTCTTCCATATATCCATCTATAAAATCTTTATATGATTCAGCAGTAGAGGAACTTTTAAACAGTGGAGGTCTGTATTTATTTGCTAAGTCAGGAGAGACACAACCGGATACAAAAAAAATTATTAAAAGAAACTGCAATCGTATTAAATTCCAAATCATCAATCTTCCACTTTCTTTATTTTTACTAATAGTTTTTTAGCCATTTCTTTGAATTCCATATCGTCAATCTCATCTATCAATTCACATGCTTTTTCTTCATCTTCTTTAGAAATGGGTTTAGGTTCATATTCCTCTTTCATTTCGGATTTATCATTCGAAAACTTAAAAGACCCGAAAGGTTTACTAGAAAGAACAAATTTAATTTCCTTGATTCTTTTATCTCCTAGATGTTCGTTCAATTTTTCTTTCAACTCCTCTGCTTCAGACTGTAACTGTGCCAACCAAATATTTTCTTCAACTTCCACAAAAATTGTTTTCCCTCTAAGAAGAGAGGGTCTTGCAATCTTCAAAATATCTGGTCCTACTATCTCACTCCATGCTTTAAACATTTCACTTAAGGTGAAATGTTTAGCCCAAGACTCTTTGCGACCTAAAGAATTGAAAATTTCTTCCATTTTCCTGAATTTGCTAAATCTAAAATTTTTCAAAATTTCACCTAAATAAAGACGAAACAAAGTCAGCTAAGATAAATCTGTAATTGCATCCATAACTTTCTCGATAATTTTTGTACTCGAGTCCTTGACACTAGGATTCTGATACTCTTTTTTAAAATTTATAGGTGGGCCGAACCGAACCTCAATTTTAACACCAAACCTAGGAAAGATCTTTCCCACAGGAATGAGTCTCTCTGTTCCTTTAACTAAAACAGGAACAACAGTAGGTTTGGTAGTCTTTATGATTCTTCCAACCATTCTATTTCCAGATTTTATCTTACTATCAACACTTCTAGTACCCTCCGGATAAAGAACTACTCTACTTTCTATTATGTGTTCCTCAATTGATCTGATAGAACTTAAATTTGCACTTCCACGTTTTATGGGGAATCCCCCTATTTTCTTTAGGAACCATCCAATAAAAGGAATAGAAAAAAGTTCTTGTTTTCCAGCCTGACGAATAAATTCATTTGGGTATTTTGTATAAATAGCCCAAGGAACTAAAAAAACATCAAAAGCAGAAAGATGGTTACTTAAGAAGAGTACTCTATTTCCATGAGGAATATTTTCTTGACCAAATACCTTACAATCTACAAAAAAACGAATAAAAAAATTAACTATTTGAAAGCTAGATGCTAGTATAAATCTGTCATATAATCTCTCTAACCTGCCCATTGTCAATAACCTTTTATAAACAATTTAATTCATCCCTGTTATTTATCAACAAAAAAGGATGTGGCATTATACACTTTTATTCGCCCAATATTATCATTTTATACTTTAAGAGTTCTCAAGAAAACCAACCTTTGATAGTCAAAAATTACAAATCAATTAGATAGGATCCAATTCATGAACAAGTTAAATGAATCTATTTTTAGAGAATACGATATCAGAGGAATCGTCCCTAAAGATTTAAACTCAAAGACTGTCCTTAATTTAGGCGAGGCCATTGGCAAATATTTTATCAGCAAAAAGGTAGCCGAAATTGCTGTAGGACATGACTGTCGACTATCTTCACCAAAATTTTACGAATCTTTCATAAAAGGCGTCCTACTTTCGGGATGCAATGTAATAGGAGTGGGAATAGTCCCCACACCTTGTCTGTCTTTTGCCACACAATTTTTAGATGTAGGAGGCGGTGTACAAATAACCGGAAGTCACAATCCAAAAGATTACAATGGATTCAAAATTACATTGGGGAAAGAATCAGTTCATGGAAAAGAAATTAAAAAAATTTTTCAATATACAAAAGAGAAACATAAAAAAAAGTCATCTAAACTAGGAATATTTCAAAAGAAAAACATAAAAACTAAATATCTACAAAAAGCAACAGAAAACTTAGAAGTCAGTAGAAAAATAAAAGTTATAGTAGACTCAGGAAACGGTGTTGGAGGTGAATTGGCCTGCAAAGTTTTAAGAAAAATTGGAGCAACCGTTCATGGTTTATTTATCAAACCAGATGGCAATTTTCCAAACCATCATCCAGATCCTACTGTAGACTATAACCTTACCTCCTTAATAAAAAAGGTCAGAAAAACAAAATCTGAAATTGGCATAGCACTTGATGGAGATGCAGATAGGATTGTCGTAGTGGATTCAAAAGGCGAAATTATGAGAGGAGACGAACTTCTAATAATTCTCTCGAAATCCGTATTGGAAAAAAAGCCAGGAGCATCGATAGTATTTGACGTTAAATGCTCTTCTCGTCTTCCAGATTCTATTAAAAAAATGAGAGGAAAGCCTATCATGTCACCTACTGGTCATTCCTTAGTCAGAGACAGAATGAATAAAGAAGGAGCTCTCCTTGGAGGAGAATTATCTGGACATATTTTCTTTTCAGACGAATACTACGGATTTGACGATGCCATATATACATCTGCGCGCTTAGTTTCCTACCTTTCAAGATTCAAAAAAACTTTATCAGATATTAGAAAAGAAATTCCGTCATCTGTTTCAACTCCAGAAATAAGGATTCCTTGCAAAGACGACAGTATTAAATTTAGGATAGTTAAAAAATTGAAATTGATTTTCAAGGAAAAATACGAAATAAATGAAATAGACGGAATACGAATCACCTTCAAAAATGGGTGGGCATTAATCAGAGCTTCAAACACTGAACCTGTAATAGTTTTAAGATTCGAAGCTAAAAATAAAGCATTGCTGACAACTTATGAAAAAATAGTGTATGAAAAACTAGGCCAATTTGGGGTAAAAAGCTCACAATGAATATTGCAAAAAAAACTTACGATTGGGTTTTGAATTGGGCTTCAACCCCTTATGCTTTATATGCATTAGTACTTCTCTCTTTCACAGAATCTTTTTTTTTCCCAATACCACCTGACATTCTTTTAATCGCAATTGCTTTTTCAAAACCAAAACAATCTTTTTTTTATGCCGGGCTTTGTTCTTTTGCTTCTGTCATTGGTGGGATAGTAGGCTATATCATTGGATATTATTTGTTTGAATCAATTGGAAAATTAATTTTTGACTTATACGGTGGGATAGATGAATTTGAAACTGTAAAAGAATATTACAACTCAAAAGGGGCTTGGATGGTTCTTATAGGAGGATTTACTCCTGTTCCTTACAAATTAATCACAATTGCTTCTGGAGTATTCCTTTTAGATTTTAAAATTTTTCTTCTGTGCTCAGTGATCAGTCGTTCTGCGAGATTTTTCTTAGAAAGCTTGTTGATTTTTTATTTTGGTGAAAAAATACGTTTTATATTGGAAAAGTATTTCAATCTTTTTACAATCCTTCTATTTGTGACTGTTATTTTAGGTTTTCTCCTTTTTAGGGTCATTTTATAATTGACTGATAAAAACAAATTACTTTGGGCATTAATTATGGCGGGCGGAAACGGAACTCGTCTTTGGCCTTTAAGTACATCAAAAAAACCAAAGCAGTTTTTAGATATTTCTAAATCAAACCTGTTCCAGAAGAATAAACCAAAAGATTCTAAGGGAAACTTACTGGAACAAACTATCGAAAGAATTAAGGGAATTATTCCTAATGAAAGAATTCTTATAGCTGGATCAAATAATCATAGAAAACTCATACAAAAATCAGCTAGAGGAATACCCAAATCAAATTTAATCTTTGAACCTGAGGCCAGAAATACAACTACAACAATTTGTTTAGCGTCTCATTTAATTAATGATGTTGATTCCAACGCTATAATGACAGTTCTCCCCTCTGACCATTATATTGGGAATCTAAGTTTATTCAGAAGAATTCTCAATAAAGCGACTCAATATGCTAAAAAAGATAAAATTGTCACTCTTGGAATCGAACCAACTTCTCCTGAAGTTGGTTTTGGTTACATAGAGAAAGGCAACAAAATCTTCACTTCAAGAACAATTAATGCTCATCAAGTAAAAAGTTTCAAAGAGAAGCCAATTTTAAAACAGGCCCAATCATTTCTTCAGTCAAAACGGTTTTTGTGGAATGGTGGATATTTTATTTTAAAAGTATCTCGAGGATTAGAAGAATTAGAAAAATTTGAACCGAAAATATATGCCTGTACTAAGGAAGCATCTTTCTTCCTGAAAAATCGAAATATTTCAAAATTTAATACCATATTCAAGCAGTGCAAAAAAATAAGTTTTGACCATGCAATTGTCGAAAAAACTAAAGATTTAATGGTTGTTTCAAGTAATTTGGAATGGAATGATTTAGGTTCATGGGCATCATTTGACAAAATCTTCAAAAACGATAGTAACAACAATACTTGGTTAGTCGATAAAAATACCAATATAATTTCTGAAAATTCTCAGAATTTAGTTATTGGCACCAATAAAAAATTTGTAATCACTTCTGATGTAAAAGATTTGATAGTCATAGAGCATAGGGATGCTTTACTAATCTGCAAAAAAAGCAAAGCAAATAAGATAGGTATTTTCGCGAACAAAATAGAAAAATCTTCCTCCAAAAAAATAGACAAAAAATGATAACTGCCTCCGAAAATTTTTTCGAGATTTTTCTGCTTGGTTTAATTCAAGGAATAACAGAATTTTTTCCTGTCAGTAGTTCTGGGCATCTTGTAATTGGACAAAAGCTCTTTTCACTGGAGTTCCCAAATTCATCTTTCGAAATCCTTCTGCATTTTGGAACATTAATTTCTATTTTTATCTTCTTTTGGAAAGATATTAGAAACATAATTATTGAAATGTACAAAGAATGTTTAAACTACAAAAATGAATCATATCAATTTAATTCAATAGGATGGTTGATATTAATTGCAACTATCCCAGCAGCTCTTTTTGGATTCTTATTTGAGGATTTTTTCGATTCTTTATTCAACAAAACTAAAATTGTAGGGTTTTCTTTAATAATTACGGGTGTATTCTTATACGCATCTTCTAAATTTAGATTTTCTAATTTGTCCAAAACACCTAATTGGAAACATGCATTTTTAATTGGCCTTATTCAAGTTATTGCCTTAATCCCCGGCATCTCAAGATCAGGATTCGTTATAGCTTCAGGCATAATATTAGGGATGAGTAGAACTGATGCAACTAAATTTAGTTTATTGCTCGGTATTCCTACGATAGGAGGAGCTGTCATTGTAAAATCAGTTACTTTATCAAAACTCGAGGATATACCATGGGAAGGATACACAATAGGAATCCTTACCTCTTGTTTAATCGGAATCTTAGCTATCTCTTTGCTTATGAAAGCTGCGAAAAAAACAAACTTCAAATCATTCGCTATTTATTGCTCAGCAATAGGTCTAATTACTCTCTTTCTTTTCTAAGGAATCATCTATCGCATTTCCGAAAAAGAAGCAGGCATCCATATTTCTGTATTTTGTTTGGCAATAAATGGTCTTGACCCTGGAGGCCAATTTGGCATTTTATGAGTTTCTATTCGAACATCCATTCTATGATTTAAATCTCTATAAGGCCAAACGTGAATAAATTCGTTTAATGTTCCCATATCACTCATAAAACATGCTGCTAAGGGTGAGACTGCTTCCCTAGAATCAATCTCTTTTTCCCATCTTGAAGTTACTTCCAACATTTTTCCAGTGAAGATTGTATAAGTTCGAAATTCATAAAAATTACCTAACTCACCAGTCATTGGCTCCTTTTTAAAACTCGGAGTAGTTAACATTTTAGTAACTTGAGATTCAATTATATGTGCGTTTTTTGGTGGCCACCATGATTTCCCACTTAATTGGACACGAACATCATCTCGATGCGCAGAATTTTCGTATTCCCAAATATGCATCACACGGTTAAGGTCTCCGATTTCTGAGTGAAAAAAACCAACCATTCTGGAAAATTTCTGCCTCTCTTCTATAACTTTTGAAAAATTCTCTTCAAACTCCTGCACACTACCTACTTTCAATTCGTAAGTTCTCATCTCATAAATCATTAAATTTCCTCCAAAAATAAATAAAAAAGTAAAATCAAGAAGCTGATTTTACTCGTTCCACATATTCTCCAGTTCGAGTATCTATCTTAAGTAGATCTCCTTGGTTAACAAAAAGCGGAACATTAACTACTGCTCCTGTTTCTAGTTCTGCTGTCTTTGAACCACCTGTTGCAGTGTCTCCCTTAAACCCAGGTTCTGTTTTAGAAATTAAAAGTTCTACAAAAGTGGGCAATTCAACTGTAATTGGTTCACCATTATAAAAAAGAATATTTACGATCGTTTCTTCTTTTAACAAATCGTCTGTTTCCCCAAGTTGTGATCTCTCAAGTCCAATTTGTTCAAAAGTATTTGTATCCATAAAATTGAAAACATCACCCTCTCTATAGAGGAATTGCATACTCTTCTCTTCAAGTGAAGGTGAACCAATATTCTCACCTGAACGAAATGTTCTATCAATAACACGACCATTTTTTAGATTTTTAAGTTTTGTTCTGACAAAGGCTCCACCTTTCCCTGGCTTAACATGCTGAAATTCAATTATAGAGAAAGGATCTCCTTCTATTTCTAACTTAAGACCATTTCTGAATTCATTTGTTGATGGCATGACCTAAATTTCTCCTAGACGAAAATTAACAGACAATTAATTCTTTCGAAATATCAGATGTTATAATTTCTTTCCCTTGTTCAGTTACTAAAATCATATCTTCTATTCTTACCCCCCCCCAACCTTGAAGATAAATTCCTGGCTCGATTGTCAAAATCATATTTGGTTGGAGGACAGCATTTTGATTCGGTGCAATTCTTGGTGCCTCATGAATAAAAAGCCCTAAACCATGACCAGTCCCATGACCAAAATATTCTCCATATCCTTCCTTTTGGATTATTTCTCTTGCAACGGCATCTACTTCTCGACATTTAACACCCGGAGCTACTTTTTCAATAGCAGCTTTCTGGGCACGCAATACAATGTCATATATTTTTCTAGATTTCTTGCTAGGCTCACCACAAGAAAAAACCCTAGTTGTATCCGCATGGTAACCATTTACAACACTACCAAAATCAATAGTTATCAAATTTCCTTTGTTGATTTTTTTTGCACTTGCTAATCCATGAGGCAAAGAAGACCTAACTCCTGAGGCAACGATAGTATCAAAAGCATTCCTTTCGGAACCATATTTCTTCATAGACGATTCAAGAAAAATTGAAAGATCTATCTCACTTACACCACTTTTAATTTCAGGGACAAGTTCTGATAGTGCTTTTGAATTCACAAAAGCTGCTTTTTTGATAAAAGATATTTCTTTTTTATCTTTAATGATTCTCATGGAATCTACGATTCCAGTGCTTGCATGAAAATTAATTTTCCCTAATTTCTTTCTCATCAAATTAAAGTTGCGATAATTCAAACTTTCATCTTCAAAGAAAAGGCGCTTAAAACCTCGAACTTTCACTTCTCGTACAATCAAGTCGAAATAATTATTGCCTTCAACAAATCGAAATGACTTATCTACCTGTTTTTCATACTGCGTACGATACCGAAAATCGGAAAAGAAAATTGCAACGTTTTGTCCAATCAAACAAAATCCAGTCGAACCAGTAAATCCAGTTAAATATCTGACATTAAAAGGATTTGAGATAAGCAATAAATTAATACGTCTGGAAGCAAGGATTTTCCGGATTTGTTTCAAACGAGATTTCAATGATTTTCCTTCTACAAAAAATTTATTCCCTTAATATGTCGATCAATTGCTGTTCTTAATGCAATCAAATATCCCTCCGCTCCAAATCCAATAATTGTACCGGAGACTTCAGGACCGATCATCGAAGAATGTCTGAAATCTTCTCTAGTTAATACATTCGAAATGTGCACTTCGTATACAGGTAAATCAATTGCTGCAACGGCATCCCTTAAGGCAACACTTGTATGAGTAAATGCACCAGGGTTAAAAATACATGCACAACAAGAACCAAAAGGCGGCAAATCAGGAATTAAATCTTTTACACCTGCAGCTCTATGAAGAGCATCAACAAGTTCACCCTCAATATTAGATTGAAACACATCCAAATCTACTTTTTCTTTACAGGCAAATTCTGCAAGAGATTTTTCAATATTTGATAATGAAATATCTCCATATACTTCTTTTTCACGGGTACCTAACAAATTTAAGTTTGGACCATTTAGAAGCAAAATTCTCATTTTTCACCCCTTTAAAGTTTCTAAAAACAGAATATCCTTCAATCTAAATCAGACAAGCTTTCCCTCTATCGAAGCAGACCACAATTGAGAGTTTAATTCAATTCCACTTTCTACATTCCCAATTTTCTTTAAAACAACGAATTTAGGCTTGCCATCTCTAACTTTTTTGTCATGCAAGACATATCTCTTAACTTCTCTTAGTGATGGAGAATTTTGAAGTTTAATTGGCAATTTAAAACACGAGAGTAATTTTTGTAATCTTTTCACATCCGCTTTATCACAAAAACCAGCTACAAATGACATCTGTGCTACTGCTGACATTCCAATAGCAACTGCCTCTCCATGCAATAGTTTTTTTGAAAACCCATACAAAGATTCTAAAGCATGTCCAAGAGTATGTCCAAAATTAAGAATTTGCCGTATCCCTCTTTCTGTTTCATCTACTTCGACCACATCTGCTTTTATTTGACAATTCCTAAAAACTATATTTTCTAAAGATCGAAGATCTCGACTCAGTATTTCAGATGAGTTTTTCTCCAGAAAATCAAAAAGAGATTCATCTCTTATTACCGCGTGTTTTACAACCTCTGCAAGACCATTTCGAAATTCCCTTTCTCTTAAAGTAAACATAGTTTCAAGATCACATAAAACAACTTTAGGTTGGAAAAAAGACCCAACTAAATTTTTCCCATAAATAGTATTTATGGCGGTCTTCCCACCAACTGAACTATCAACTTGCGATAGTAAAGTAGTAGGCACTTGAACCAATGAAATTCCTCTTAAGAAAGTTGCTGCTGCAAGACCTGCAAGATCACCTACTACACCACCTCCTAGAGCAATAATGCCATCCTCTCTTCCAATTTTTAATCTAGATAATTTATTATAAATTTTGTCTAATTGTGTAATTGATTTGCTTTTTTCCCCGACTGGAACATTTATGATTTCCGTAGTCATTCCGCCTTTTCTAAGTTCTTGAACACATTGTCGTCCATACAATCTTCCTACAGTAGTATCTGAGACAACTAAAATTCTTTTCCCTGGGAAAAAAGAACTTGTATGTTTATAAATATTCTTTATCAATCCCTTTGAAACAGAAATAGAATATGATCTATCCCCTAGAGATAGCTTAACCTTCTTCATCAAAACTCCCGAAAAAATGAATAAATCAATGAAAACACTGACTATATCTTACAGTCAGTGTTTAAAACCAAAGATAATTACTTATAATCCTATATGCTTGATCTCTTTTGCAACTATACACTTACCAGAAAAACTTTAAAATATAAATGGATATTCAATAAAACCGAATATCCTAACTTCTTGACATTCCAATATATAAATTTTATCTTCATTTAGAAAATACAAAAATTTATCGAAAACATTAGGAATGAAAAACAAAAAAAATAAGTTAATTCTGGACATAATACTATCTTTCATGATACTACCTATTCTTCTTTCATGCTCAAAAGATCTTGGTTTCATGACAGAAAAAGAGAAGAAAATACCACTTAATACTTTATCTTTTCTTGATGAAGAATTTAAAGAAAGTACTTCTTGGTCTAATGAGAAAAAACTGAACTCTTTTAGTAAAACAAAGATTTATCCTAGTTCATCAATCAGAAAAAAACAGAAAATCAGAGGAGATATCCTGCTTTTAAATAAAGCAAAGATATCCTTTAAAAAAAAGAACTTTAAGAGTTCAATAAAAAATCTCCAAACCCTTGAAAAAGAATTTCCGAATTCTGACATACTAAATGAAAGTAGATTTCGACTAGCTCTTGCCTATCTTAAAATTGGTAACAAAAGAAAAGCATATACTAAATTGGAAGAAAATATTAAAAAAGAACAGGTGCCATCAGAAAAAGCGATATACCTCTCATATTTAGGAAGAATTTACGAATCAGAGAATAAATTATATAAATCTCTGACATACTATGCTAAGGCTTTCTCGATTTCACAAAATACTGAAGATAACAATCTTCTTTCTTCAAAATTAGTAAATCTTTCAGAAAAAATTGACCCTTCACATAAACTTGTTACTCTCACAAATATTTTTCGAAAAAAGAATGCTGGACCCTACTTTAGAATTGCACTCATTAGAAAATCTATTCGGGAAAAAAAGTTAAAAACAGCTTTAGCAAGCGCAAGAATTTTTATAGAAGAATATCCTAAACATAAATATTTCAATGAAATATCTGCTCTAGAACAGAACATCAAAAAAAATCTTTCTAATAAATTACTAAAAATAGGAGTCTTATTACCTTTATCCGGGAAAAATGGAAAAGAAGGAGAAAAAGTATATCGAGGAATTCAAATGGCTCTTAGTCATCTTTTAGAGATACGTCCAGACCTTCAAGTAGAATTATCAGTGCAGAATATCAAGAGTACAGAAGAAGAATCTAAGCTTGCTAAAAAATATACTTACGAAATTATAAATAGTTCAAATACTATAGCATTAATAGGACCTCTATTTAGTCCAGCAGCAAAAGATATTTCTAGAATTTCAGAAGAAAAAAGAATCCCGCTTATAATTCCTTACGCTCCAAACTTCAAAATGGACAAGGAGAAAAAATGGGTTTTCAGGAATACTCTAAATAATGAAATGCAAAATAGAGCAATATTTAATTTCGCTATAAACCGTTTAAGACTCAGGCGCTTTGCTCTAGTCCATGGAAAAAACAAATATCAAAATCTTATGAAAGAAAAATACCAAAAAATCATATCTGAATTTGGTGGAATTTTCACAAAAATTGTTTCATTCCCTATGACTGCAAATGACTTTCAATCCGAAATGTTATCTCTTGGAGGTTTAAGTGATTCACAACTTAGAGCAAAATTTCCTCGCCTTAGTAGAAAAAGTAATTTTAGAGTGCCCCTCAAATTCGAAAGTATTTTGATTTCTGCCAAAGCAGAAAAGATTATTTTAATAGTTCCCGAATTACCTTTTTACAACATTAAAGGAATTCTTCTGCTAGGGAATAGAAACTGGAACAATCCAATTATTGCGAAACATACAGGAAGCTATATTAAAAATGCTTTTTTTGTCGACGGATTTCTCCATTCTTCCAAAAAGGAAATTGTTAAAAGATTTGTTGCGGACTATGAGAAATTATATAGTAAAAAACCTGGATTATTAGAAGCTTTAGGATACGATTCTGCTAAACTTATATTCTCTGCCATAGCAAAAGGAAAGAGACGAAAACAAGATATTCAAAAATATTTAAGGAATTTAAAAGAATTTCATGGAGTCACTGGAAGAATAAAAGGAATAAAAAATAATGACTTTATAAGGGAATTATACCTTTTGAAATTCAGAAAAGGTATTATACAAGAAGTAGACATGATTTTCCCTTGAAATAATAAATATTTAGAAAAGAACTAGTTTAAATTTGGACCGCTCCACACGATATAGTATATGCTTGCCCTGAAATTCCAGAAGCGGCATCACTTGCAAGATAAAGTGACATACTTGCAATTTCAGCAGGTTCGAGAAATCTTTTCATAGGAATATCTTTCTTCAGTTCTTTGTCTATATCAATAGAGTCAGAGTCTACAAATAACTCCCGACTATCTGCCATCATTTTTGTTTCAACAAATCCAGGACAAATCGCATTAATTGTAATATTATATTCAGCAACTTCTAATGCGATTGACCTAACAAAACCAATAGCACCGTGTTTCGCTGCGTGGTAAGCACTTCTATATGCACCACCCAGTTTTCCTGAAACTGAACTAATAACTATAATCTTACCTGATTTTCTTTCTATCATGCCTTTAATTACACTTCTTGTTGTATAAAAAACACTATTTAAATTTGTATCAATAATTTTTTTCCATAAGTTGTCATCAGTATGAATTAATTCATTTTTAAGTAACAAACCTGCATTTGCAATAAAAATATCAATTTTCCCCATTGTTTTTTCTATTTCAGTAAAAACCCTATCTACTTCTTGAGAAGACGTTACATCACAAACTTTTGCAATCGCATTTACTCCAAGACTAACAATCTCATCAGAAACTAAATCAATTTCAGATTTTGTTCTTGCAACTAGAGCTACATCGAAACCCTTTTTGGCAAATGAAAGTGCAATTGCTCGCCCAATACCTCTTCCTCCTCCTGTAACTAAAACTTTTTTATTTTCCATTTTAATTCCCAAAAAAACTCAGCTAATTAAGTAAAAAAGGCTTAAAAAAAGATTCGGTCAAATCTATAACAGAATCAAAAGAACTTAGTTCCATTAATTTTTGTCTAAAAGAAGAACCACCCTCCATACCTTTTGTATATGCAGGAATATGTTTCCTAGAATGAAGAATGGCAAGTTTCTCTCCGAGATGTTTCTTCATTCTATGGAGATGCAAAAACAAGACTTTTTTTCTTTCAGACGAAGAAGGTGGTGAAGGTAGGATTCCTGTCTTGCTCCACCTAAGAAGTCTTGAGAAAATCCATGGATTTCCAATTGCACCCCTTCCGATCATCAAAGCATCTACCTTTGTTCTGCTCAACATTTTAATAGCATCATTCGGAGAGCGGATATCTCCATTTCCAAAAACCGGAATCTTCACAGAACTCTTGATTCTTTCAATAGTGTCTAAATCGACTAGCCCAGTGAAAAAATCATTCTTTGTACGTCCATGAACAGTAATGAAAGAAGCACCAGAATCTTCAACAACCTTAGCAAATTCTTCTGCGCTAGAAGTACCAATAGTATCCCATCCAGTTCTCATTTTTACAGACACTGGCTTTTTAACTTTTCTGACCATTGAAGAAACTATTCTACCTGTAAGAGCTGGATCTCTTAATAAAGAAGAACCTGATTTGCTTTTTGTAATTTTCTTTACAGGACATCCACAATTGAGATCTATTACGTCAGCACCAAAATCTTCAACTATAGAAGCAGCTTCCGCCATTTTACATGGATCTGAACCAAACAATTGGATCGATACAGGTTTTTCCTTCAAGTCATTTTTCATTATATCAAAAGCTCTTTCATTTCTTCTAATTAATGATTCACAACTAACCATTTCCGTGGCAACCATACCTGCTCCGTATTCGGAAACTAATGAACGGAATGGAAGATTCGTATATCCTGCCATAGGAGCCATAAGTAATCTATTTTTCAAAAATAGATTTTTAATTTTCAATGAATTTGAAAGAATTCTACACTCCTTAGGAACATGCAAAATATTTTCTTCCAAAATCCTTGGTCCTGCCTCATCTGGCTTCATTTTATTTCCTTATGATAATTTAAATTTGCCACCTAGGATCCACATCCATAGTACTAAATTCTAAAAAATTTTCATGCCTCTGTCTTAAAAATTTATAACCACCTGCACATGCAATCATTGCAGCATTATCCATACACAAACGTATAGATGGAAAAAAAACTGAAATGTCTTGTTGTCTTTCCATATCGTAAAATTTTTTCCGAAGAAGACTATTCGCAGCAACTCCTCCACAAACAGTTATACACTTAAGTTTTTCTCTCTCAAGAATCATCTTTGATTTTGTTACTAACACATCTACTGCAGCCTCTTGAAAAGATGCTGCAATCTCTCTTGAAATTTCGTTTGGAATTTTAATTCTACGCTCCCAGGGAGGAATTTTACTTGTGTAATCATACAACCCTAATTCTTTTAGATGTGCTAAAACAGCTGTTTTTAAACCACTAAAACTAAGACTATAGAATCTGTCCTTCAAATAAGGACGAGGAAACATAATTGTTGAATCTTGTTTTTTCTCTATAAATTCCCTATATAACCTATCTATTACGGGACCTCCTGGATATCCAGTACCCATTGCAACACTTATTTTATCAAAGACTTCTCCTATAGAGTCATCTAGAGTTCCACCAAGATGCAAAATCTTGCCCTGTTCTTCTACTTTATAAAAATCTGAGTGTCCTCCAGAAACAATCAAAGCAAGATGCGGAAATGGAGGTAAATCAGATTTTTGATTAGATTCAACTATGTCATTTTTATCTTCTGAATCTAAGAAAAGAGAACAAATATGACCCTCTAAATGATTAACTCCTACCAGAGGAAGACCTTTGCTCCAAGCAATTGCTTTAGCGATTGAAACACCAACTAAAAGAGAAACTGATAATCCTGGACCTCGCGTAACTGCCACTAAATCAATGTCATCAAGTGAAATATTTGCCAGATTTAGAGATTCGAGTACAACGGGCTCAATAACTTCTACATGTGCCCTTGAAGCTAAATCAGGAACAACACCGCCATAACGCGAATGAAGTTTACTTTGAGAATTAATTACATTAGAAAGAATTTCAGGAGCAGATTTTTCCTCACCAAAATGAACAACAGAAGAAGCAGTTTCATCACAGCTTGTTTCAATACCTAAAACTATCAAAAAATGCCTTTCAAAACTCAAAAGGAAAAAGTCTTCTACCTTTGATTTTTTTTCTTAAGAAACATCACTGCTCTTTCTAATAAATAATCCTGAACATCATCTTTATTTTTGGAAGCAATATCAGGTTTTTCATCCATCTTTTCTCTAATATTTTTTTTACTTTTATTTCTATTGTTTCTAAGATGTCTAGGAAGATCCTTTTCTCTAACCACAGATTTATTTCTATTTGAGGGATCAACAACTCTAATATCCGGTTCAATTCCTACTCCCTGAATCATTCTATCTTTCGGCGTGTAATACAACGAAGTTGTCAAACGAAGACCTGATCCATCTAATAATGGCATAACGGTTTGAACGGAACCTTTCCCAAATGTTTTCTCTCCAAGAACCGTTGCTCTTTGCCAATCCTGTAATGCCCCTGCTACGATTTCAGAAGCACTTGCACTTCCTGCGTTTACGATAACAACCATAGGGACTTCTTTAATCCCATCCCTTTCTTTAGAGATAAATTTTCTATTTTGGTCTATCACACGACCTTTAGTATAAACAATCAATTTGCCTGCAGGCAAAAATAGTTCAGACACTGCAACAGCTTGAGTCAACAAACCACCTGGATTATTTCTCAAGTCAATAATCAAACCATTTTTTTTGAAATCATCCATCTTATCTAACTCAGATTGAACTTCTTTAACTGTTCTAGATTGAAAGTTTCGAATCCGGATATAAGGAATCTTACCCTCTATGAGTCTACTCTTAACACTTTTAATTTTTATAATTTCACGAATAATTGAGAGAACAAACATCTTTTTAGTGCTTCTTCTATAAATCGTAATATCAACTTCGGAACCAGGTCTCCCTCTCAATTTTTTAACTGCATCGTAAATAGTAATACCCTTAGTACTTTTACCATTAATTTTCACAATTTGGTCTTTTGCCATTACCCCTGCTCTATATGCAGGAGTCCCTTCGATAGGAGAAACTATTGTTAAAACAGATTTTCTAAGTGTAATTGTAATTCCGAGACCACCGAACTGACCAGATGTTTCAACTTGCATCTGCTTAAACATTTCAGGAGTCATATATCCTGAATGGGGATCTAATGAACGTAACATTCCATCAATTGCACCACGGACAACTTTTTTGGGCTCAATTTTTTTTACATAATTTTGTTCTATTAAACTTAAAACTTCTGTGAAAGTCGAAAGATCCTTATAGGAACTATTATTCCTAGCAAAAGATTTCTTTCCTACTGAAACATGAAAGTTGGAAACACTATAAAAAACAAGAACAAAAAGAATTAAACTAACGAAAAAATATTTCTTCTTCATCTATTACCTCTCCTACAAACTCGTAAGCAAAAATAGGTCCGTAAATGTTAAATATAATCTTATGGGAATTTCTAAAGAAAGGAAACTTCAAAAAAACTAAGTAAAAAATATTAAATCAAGTCATTATTTTTTCAAGCCTACTTATAATATTGGAAATATTAAATCCAAATTTTTCAAAATTTTCTCCACCTGGAGCACTTGCACCAAAAGTTGAAATAGCTACGCTATCTCCATGACTTCCAACCCATTCATGCCATCCAAAATCAGAACCTGCTTCTATAGATAATCTTGTTTTAATTTCCTTAGGAAAAACAGAATCTTTATATGCTTGTTCTTGAGAACGAAATAACTCCCAACAAGGCATACTTACAACTCTAACATTCACTCCCCTATCTTTTAAAATTTTTTGTGCATCGATAGCTAGAGCAACTTCTGAACCAGAAGAAATAAGAATAGCATCAGGAGATTTTCCTTCTTCTTTAGAAATAATGTATGCCCCCATAGCCAAACCTTCTTCAGATGAAAAAACATCTCTATCTAAAATCGGAAGAGATTGTCGTGTTAACACTAACATTGTTGGTCCATTCTTGCGTTGAATTGCAACGTTCCAGGCAATTGCAGTTTCATTTGCATCACAAGGTCTTATAACATGAAGTTCAGGAATAGCTCTTAGAGAAGCTAAATGTTCTATAGGTTGATGAGTTGGTCCATCTTCACCAAGTCCAATAGAATCATGCGTCATAACATAAATTACAGGGAGTCCCATTAGACTTGACAGTCTAATCGCAGGTCTAGCGTAGTCAGTAAATGCAAAAAAAGTGGCCGCGAAAGGTCTGACCCCTCCATGCAAAATCATACCTGAAGAAGCAGCACACATAACATGTTCACGGATACCCCAATTAATATTCCTGTTCTCAAAAGAACCTCTAGCGTAATCTCCAGAATTTTCAATCAACGAATTATTGGATGCGGCAAGATCGGCACTACCTCCGACTAACCAAGGGATTTTTTTAGCAATCTCATTTAGTACCATTCCAGAGGCCACCCTAGTTGCAATCGCACCTTTTGAAACAGGGAATTTTGGAACTTCTTGAGCAAAATCATCTGGGATTTGATCTGAAATTGCAATTTTGAAATTCTTCGCCATTTCAGGAAAATCTGAACTATAGGACTCAAACAATTCATTCCATTCTTTCTCTAATCTTTTTCCCTTTTCAGAATAATTCATATGTTCTAAAACTGCTTCAGGAACAAGAAATTTTTCCTCAGAGGGCCAACTGTAATTTTTCTTTGTTTCGATTACTTCTTCTTCCCCCAAAGGAGCACCGTGTGCTCTAGAAGTATCTTGATATTTAGGAGAACCATAACCAATATGAGTTCGAAGTACTATTAATGAGGGTTTGTCATATATATTTTTAGCATCATTTATAGATTTCCCTATTTGGGTACAATCTTCAGAAACATCTCCTAGGTTCACAACATCCCATCCGTATCCTTTAAACCTAAGTCCAATATCATCTGAATAAGACAAATCAGTTGTTCCATCTATCGTTATCTTATTATCATCATAAATACAAATTAATTTTCCTAGTCCTAAATGACCCGCTAAAGATGCAGCCTCATGGGATGCTCCCTCCATAATATCTCCGTCACTTAGAAGAACATAAGTATTATGATCTACAATATTGAAATTATTTTTATTGTAAATTTTAGCCATATGTGCTTCAGCCATCGCCATTCCGACTCCATTCATAAAACCCTGTCCAAGTGGACCAGTTGTTGTTTCTACTCCGGGAGTCAAGTTATATTCTGGATGTCCAGGTGTTTTACTATCCCACTGTCTGAAATCTTTAATATCATCCAAAGAAATATCATACCCCGAAAGATAGAGAGCAGAATATAAGAGCATAGAAGCATGACCACATGACAAAACAAACCTGTCACGATTAAACCAAGAAGGATTTGATGGATTATATTTCATCTCATGTGCCCAAAGTTGATACGCAAGTGGTGCAAGCGCCATTGGCGTTCCAGGATGTCCTGAATTAGCCATTTGGACAGCATCCATTGATAAAGTTCGAATTGTATTGATAGAAAGTTGCTGGATTGGAATATCTCCGGATTCTATATTAGAACTGTCACTCTTATTGGATTGCACCATCTTATAATATCTCCATATTCGTAAACTCGGAAAGTAAGATGTAACTATAATTGTAAATTAATTTAATTCTCGAAATTAAAAATTTCACTCCTGATTGGAAAAGAAGCATCATTATCCAATTCTTCGTAAATCCTTAACAAACGATTATATTTTGCTAGTCTATCTGAACGACTTGCAGAACCTGTTTTAATTTGACCGGCATTTGTCGCAACTGCAAGATCTGCAATAGTTGTATCTTCTGTCTCACCAGACCTATGAGATATGACAGAAGTATAACCAGACGAAGAAGCTAATCGAATAGTTTCCATAGTTTCTGTCAATGTTCCAATTTGATTCAACTTAATCAAAATACTATTTCCTATATTTTCATCTATGCCTCTTTGAAGAATTTTCTTATTTGTAACAAACAAATCATCTCCAACTAACTGAATTTTTCCTCCTAACACGTTAGTAAGTTCTTTCCAACCATCCCAATCATCTTCAGCACATCCATCTTCAATAGATATAATAGGAAACTGTCTAACCCAATCAGAATAAAATTCTACTAACTGTTCAGAAGTTTTTCTCTCTCCATTAGACCACTTAAAAACATAATGTCCGTCTTCGTAAATTTCACTTGATGCTGGATCAAGTGCTAAACATATATCATCTTCGGGTTTATAACCTGCACTGATAACGGCTTCTAGTATAATCTCTATAGCTTCCTCATTTCCTCTTAAATCAGGAGCAAAACCACCTTCATCTCCGACTGAAGTTGCATATCCTTTTTGTAATAAAACACCCTTTAAATAGTGGAAAACCTCGACTCCCATTCTCAATGCATCTTTGAAATTTTCTGCACCTACTGGAATAATCATAAATTCTTGAAAATCAAGAGAATTGTCTGAATGTGCGCCTCCATTAAGTATATTCATCATAGGAAGTGGCAGAACTTTAGAGTCCTCTCCTCCAATATATTTGTATAGCGGGATCTTCAATGAATTTGATGCCGCATTTGCAAAAGCGAGAGATACACCTAATATTGCATTTGCACCAAGACGACCTTTATTTTCTGTTCCGTCAAGTTCTATTAAACATTTATCCAAATCACTCTGATCTGAAAAAACTAACCCTCTTAATTTAGACGAAATCTCATCATTAACGTTTGAAACAGCTTTTTCAACACTTTTTCCCAAGTAATTGGATTTATCACCATCCCTTAGTTCAACGGCTTCATTTTGGCCTGTACTTGCACCACTAGGAACTGCCGCCCTTCCGAAAATTCCATTCTCAAGAGAAACATCTACCTCTACAGTAGGATTGCCTCTTGAATCAAGAATTTGTCTACCTTTAATATTTTTAATTTCCATTATTTTTTACTCCCATCCTCTGAATCTAAATCTTTCAATTCATTCATAAAATCTTCTAATGTCTTAAAATCTCTATATACAGAAGCGAATCTGACATATGCAACTTTGTCTACTCTTCTTAATTCTTCCATTACATAACTTCCAATTTCAGATGATTCTAATTCCTTATCCCCTTTTTCTAAAATCAAACGTTCTATTTTATCTATGATTTCTTCTTGTTTATCTGCGGGAACTGGACGTTTTTCAAGAGCTTTTTGAACTCCAACTTCTAGCTTTGCCCTATCGAAATAAACTCTCGTCCCATCTTTTTTCACTACTAAGGGTAGGGAAATCTCAGGATGTTCATAGGTCGTAAAACGATAAGAACAGACTTCACACTCTCTTCTTCTTCTAACAGCAGACGCTTCTTTAGTTACTCGACTATCAACAACCCTACTTTCTGGACTAGAACACTTGGGACATTTCATTAAATTTTCCCAGGCGGAAAATTGATTAAGTAGACTCTTCTATCTCTCTTAATTTATCCAATCTTCTTTTGTGGCGTCCACCTTCAAACTCGGTATCAAGCCAAATATGAATAATATCTGTAGCTTCTTCCAATTCTATTACTCTTTCACCAAGAGCAAGGACATTAGAATCATTGTGTTTCCTACTCATCTCTGCCGCAAAAAGACTATGACAGGCTACTGCACGAACACCTTTAAACTTATTAGCAACTATTACCATCCCTGAGGATGAACCACAGCACAAAATTCCTCTTTCGGAATCCCCACATACAATTGATTTCGAGACTAATTCTGCATAATCTGGATAATCGCAAGATTCTTCAGAAAAAGTACCATAATCTTCAAATAAAATATCTCTCTGCAATAAAATCTTTTTTACGTATTCTTTGAGAATGAAACCTGCATGATCTGAACCTATTGCAATGGGTTTCATAAGTAATTTTTCTCCAATTATCACTTAAATATTTTGATAATTAAAAAACTTGTATCTACAAAAAAGAAAATGAATTACGTAAATCTTTTCCGTTCCATTTCATTTTGTGCCTCTACTGTGAACCTTGCATAAGGTAATGCGATTAAACGCTTAAATGGAATTTCGTCCTCTGTTTCTTCACAAATTCCATAAGTGCCATTTTCCATTCTTTCAAATGCATCTTGAACCTCTTTAAATCTTCCTCTTTCTCTTTCGCCAAGGTCCATTAAAACTTGCTTAAAATAAGAATCAGCTGCCATATCAGCAATATCTTGTATTCCATCATCACCAGTATCTTTTCGATGATTCATAGTTTTTTTAACATCACCCAATATTTCGTTTTTAACCTCATTCAAACGATCTTTCAAAATACTAATTTCTTTCTTTTTTAAATGCTTCACATTTAGACTCCTAAATACTTAATCCAACACTTTAATTTATAACACCTGCATTAGACCAAAGCTTTTCTAATCTATACGTTTCACGATATTCATGAATAAAAACATGAACGACTATGTCACCACAGTCAATTAAAACCCAATTAGATTCAGCCAGACCTTCCATAGAATAAAAGTTAATCCCAAAATCCGGCAATTTGATTTTAACTTCTTCAGAAATTGCCTTAACCTGTCTCCTACTTTTTCCGTGACAAACCAAAAATGCACTAACTTCTGAATCAATGCTTCTCATATCAACAATTGCAACATCTTGTGCGCCTTTCTCAAGAACCACATCTTTGAGAGCTCTAAGCTGCACTTCTAAAATATGAAACCCTCCAGTCTATATAGCCTTATATAACTTCTTCTCAATTATAAAGCGTTCTACGCTTCGTGGCAACAAATAGCGAATAGAACGAGAATTTTGAACATTCTCCCTGATGTCTGAAGAAGAAATATCAAGTCTTCTGATAGTAATAAATTCTATAAATCTATCCGAATTTAGGATCTTACACTGCTTATCACCAAAAAAATTAAAATTAAAATCAACTGATAATTCTTCAAATCTTTTTTTTAATTCAATCATAATTTCTTTAGCACTAGTCTGTTCTCTAAGAGTAACTGCAAAATTAACTCTTTCGAAAACCTCTAAAGGCTCTTTCCAAGTATGAATATTCAGAAAAGCATCTTCACCAATAATAAAAAATATTTCATCTCCCACACAAGAATTTTCCCTAAGAATTTCAAGAGTATCGACTGTATATGAAAGCCCTTCTCTATCTAATTCTACAGAATCAGAACGAAAGAGAGGATGTCCTTCAATAGCCATTTCAACCATAGCAAATCGATCGGAAGAACTTGCCATAAAAGGAGAAGATTTATGCGGAGGAGTCCCTGACGGAACGAATATCACACGATCTAATTCAAGTTGAAAAGAAACGTCTTCCGCTGAACTTAAATGACCAAAATGTATAGGATCGAAAGTCCCACCTTGTATCCCAGTTCTCAAAAACTATCCTTAAAAGAAGAAGAAAATTAATTCAAACCTAAAAAATTATTACGATGTATAATTTCATCGTAATCTTTACTCCCAAGAATACCATTAATCTCTCTAGTATGTTTTCCAGCAATAAGTTTAACTTCGTTACAATTATAATTCACTAATCCTTTCCCCAAAGACTTTCCATCAATTGATTGAAGTTCTACAACATCACCAAACATAAAATTACCTCCAGCATCAATAACTCCACTAGGAAGAAGACTGCGCCCTCTTTCTAGGAGAGCCTTGACTGCACCATTATCAATCTTCAACCAACCTCTAGACCTTGCAGTAGTACCTATCCAACTTCTTTTAGCATTAACACGTTTCTCTTTAGCCACAAAAAAACTACCTATATCTTCACCATCTAGGGCTTTTAGGATAACACTATCACTTCTACCTTTTAACATAAGAGTAGATATACCTATTTGGCTCAAAACTTTTATTGCACTTATCTTAGTAACCATTCCACCATGAGAAAATTGATTGTTGCTTTTCCCAGTTGCATCTATTAATTGATCGGATAGATTTTCA
>CAZLCI010000025.1:0-27213 GCA_964558115.1 uncultured Nitrospinaceae bacterium
GCAAACTTCCCCATTAACACCAAAATAAAAAAGTTTTGACTATTGACTCCCTTCTATCTCCAATACTTCCTGTACGCTGTAGTAGGAGTAAGTTCTTTGATATGGGATTTTTTTAAAGCATCAAAATAGAAAAATGGGAAATAAAAAAACGATGACCAAGAGAGTTTTAGTCAATTTTTATCGCCTTTCTGTATCCTAACTACAACTAGAAACTAACCGAATACTCTTTTAAGATAAGGAGCAAACACAAAAAGAGCAACACCCCCCCAAACTACAATGCGAAGAGACAACAATTTCAATTCTATCTTTTTTATTCTTACCTCCTGTTTCTCAATCACTCCCTTGAGAATCTCAATTTTATGCTCAGTACTTGGCTCTTCCATATGATCTTCTTCTATATGTTCTTCTTCCATAAATCCTCCAAAAGTTAAATAAAAAAAACAGCTTTATTTAAAAGGCATCACTGGGCCAGTTCTATTCTGCGGCTCTTCAAATCGCCACATCTGGCGGTGAAATATTTCTTCAGAACAATTTTTAAGAGAAAGGGATCGGGCCATATGTTTGGAAGGTAGTCTTCTTCCTCCCCGGGTGAGACGAGATGCCTCTGGACCAATCGTTATACATTTTTCAGGATGCTGTTTTAAAACAAGGCGGTAGTTCTTATGTGCCCATAACTGCAAATCAGACACTTCGCATTCTTTTAACACAAGTTTTGCGCCCTCTTGACTACTATCGGCTTGGACGCATAAGTCATATTCAGGCATACGCAATTTATTTTTACCTATCGCACGAGAATCAAACAGTTCGTCCTTATGCCAAATACCCTCTTTGCAGGTATGCACTACTAAGGGCCTTTCGGTTTTCACCCTAGATTTATGTCCTGGGATATCTATGCAATGAAATCTGGGTTCATCTAAAGGGTAGAACGCTTTAAGGAAAGTTGGTTTTTCCTGAGCGTGTATCATTGAAAGTGAGACAAAAAGAAGAAAAGGAAAAATGAATAAAAAGAAATATTTCTTCAACAAACTCTCCTTGAAAATTTATTGGTGCCGAGGGGGGGACTCGAACCCCCATGAGGGTTAACCTCGCTGGATTTTGAATCCAGTGCGTCTACCAATTCCGCCACCCCGGCATATTAAAACTCAGTAAATCTATCATATTTGCAACAAATTGGCATACCACAGACGAAGTGATTTGAAAGTTAAAAGACTCTTTTATTATGACTTGATATCATACAAAATACACAAACTGAAATTTCTTTAAAATGGATCATAATGAACTGGACAAAAAACATATGTGTTGTTCTTTTGGCAACGATTATTCCTATTCTATTATTAGAGTTCGGTCTACGTATTGTTTTCCCAAACAAAGTATTAAAAAACAAAAATATTAGAGACCATAGTGACCCTTTTCTGCCAAAACATGTAACCGGCCACACCCTCCAAATTCTTTCTACTTTTGACAAAAACGGATTTAGATTAAACGAAAACAACTGTACAAAAGAGAGAGTAAAAAAGAAAAGAATTCTCATAGTTGGAGATTCAAATATTGCCGGACGTTTTGTTTCTGATAAAGAACATATCGGGTCTCTTCTAGCAGCAGCACTCAACAAAGGTGGAAAAGATTGTGTGCAGGTAGACACCTTCGGTGTTTCGGGTTTTGGGCCAGATCAAACACTGTTCGCGATAGAGAAATTCACGAAAAAAAACATTTACTCTTCTATAATTTTTCATGTCTTCGCAGATAACGATTTAGGAGATTTAATCAGAAATAATTATCCATGGAAAAATGGAGAACTGCAAAATAATGGATATTGCTATATGGCTCCCGGGATAATTGGAAAATCCCTTTTATTCAAAGCAGTTCGAAAAGCATTATTTGTTACCACAGGATTCTGGAAAAGTGTTTCTCTCAAACATTCTTTAGGGAAACATGAATTATGTATCGAAGCACCGTACATCATAAAAAATAGTTTTTTTGAAAGTTTAAGAGATGGAACTCCTCAGGAATGGAACTCTTTCAAAAAGGGACTTGTCCATATCTATATGCAAGATAGATATGATATCGAGTTCTCCTGCTTTACAAACACAACTGCAATAAAAGAAACAAGAAAACGTTTAAATTTCATTTTTTCAAGATTCTTGGAAACATCAAAAGAACTCAATTTTCAAGGAAATGTTCTAATACAACCATCCGAAGTCGATGTCACAACAAACAATTCTGAATTTAGCAAGGACTTGAAAACCTTATGTCCTAAATATAAGCAAAATAATCTTACAGAACTAATTTCTAGCACGGTCTCAAAGAGTCTTCCAACCTTAAATCTTTATGACATTTTCAGAAACTGTAATGAATGCTATTTTTCTGATAATGAATGGAAAAATAACAACCATTGGAATAAAAAAGGAATCCGATTGGCAGTAAGAGAAATTACAAAAGAATTGGAGTTAAGATAGACCCTACAATTAATCGATTCTTTCTTGAGGGAAAAATGAAAATTGAAAATGCAAACATTTGGACTATCAAAAGCAAGGTAGAACAAAAATCCCGTAATCGATATGGCGCAGTGAATTTTTTAGAGAGAACTCTTCTTCGCCTAGAAGACGAAAAGGGCAATGAGGGATGGGGAGAAATGATGCCTATTATTTTTACAACCGAGAAAGCAAACAACGCCACAAAGGCTATGCAAACGATCACAGAATCTCTGAAAAAAATGTCAGAAATTGAACCTATTTCAAACTCAAACGTAATAGATGATCTTCACGATTTATCTGAACTTAAGGCTGCTCGCTCATCCATCGAATGTGCATTACTAGATATTGAGTCCAAAAGAGAACAAAAATCTTTACTTGAAAAACTGGGAGGGAGTCATACCAAAGCAAATTTAGATGGCCCTATTGGTCTGGAATCTCCTGAAGATGCAATACAGAAAACAAAAAATTATCTTACTGAAGGTATTTCTACTGTGAAAGTAAAAGTGGGAGTGAATGTAAAGGATGATGCAAATCGTCTTATCGCATTAAGAGAAGAATTCGGGGAGGATATCGAAATAAGAATGGATGCCAATGGTGGCTATACGAATGAAGAAGTTTTTGAATTTTGCAACCTAATCTTACCAGTTGCAGTCCAACATTTTGAACAACCAGTGCTTCCATCCAATGATCGTTGCTTTGAAATCTTTAGAGAAATAAGAGAAATGGGAATTCCCGTCGCAGTGGATGAATCTTTATTCTCGCTTCAAGATGCAGAAATTTTAGTACAAGAAGACGCCCTAGATGTAGGAGTCATAAAAATTTCTAAATTCGGCGGAGTGCTAATAGCAAAGAAAATTGCGAACCTACTCGAAAGCGCAGGGAAAAAATGCGTAATCAGTGCATCTTATGAATCATTAGTAGGCAAATCTATGGCCTTGGCTTTAGCCCTGTCTTTAAACAATACCGACCTTGCTCATGAGGTTGGTCACTTTGCAAAAGAACCTACTATCACCGAATGGGCCCACAACAATTCAAACGGAAGCATGTCCTATGGTCATTGCATTGGCCTAGGAGCAGAAGGAAATATAGAGAAGATAAACTCTATCGCAACAAGTTCCTTTTGATTTTCCCAAATCCGTTTTCCGGTCAAGCTATTTCTTCAGGAAATTCTTCAGGCCATTCATCTATAACCGCTTGAAGATAAGCTTTTAATTCCTCAGGATCTTTCTTTCTACTAAGAGAACGTTCGATATAATTTTTTTCCTCAATCGGGACTTTCATAGCATCGTTAAATTTATTTCTCATATTTAGATAACAAATTGTCATCGTAAGTTCGACTAAGGCGACATCTGACAAATGTTTAGAAACATTCTCGTAAATATCATCACGACAACTCGCTGTTCCCTTAGTAACATGTTCAGCCCATTCAATAATCGAACGATCCTTTTCAGAAAATTCGGGAGAATTCTTATACTCCCCTGAGCTCATCATATTTTGCAGTTCATCAGAAATACCTACCGATCGTCCGACCGGTTCATTATGGGCAAGTCAATACGCACATTCATTCACTTGACTTGTTCTGATGATAGCCAATTCCTTTGTTCTGGTTTCTAAAACAGAACCGATTCCTTGCCTCATTAATGTAGATGTGAGAGGCAACATAAATTTTGTGGCAAACGGCTGACGTGCCATAACCATCCATGAATTGGGTGTTCTGCTGAGAAGTATATCCGCATGTTTATATAAGCGGGCGACCTCTCCCTTTGCTTCAACTCTAGTAATCGCTGGGACTCGATCCAATTGAAACCTCCATATTTTATATTAATTTACTTAGCTAATTATAAACAGGAATAGAATAAAATGAAATTTGTCTTTTTTTAGTAATCAACTACAATGGATATTATTTACAAAATTAGGAGAAAAACGTTGACCGAACAACCACTAGACCCTCGAAAAGACAGTGCAGTTCCTGGAGAGAGAACCATTGACAAACCTGAACTTCCAAAGCAGGGATACGCTTTCACTATGTCTGCAAGTACAGAAACTGTGGAAGGAAAAGGACAACTTAAAATTGGATATCATAGAGATTTTGAAGTCCTCTGCGATGAGCCACAACGGATAGGTGGAGAAGATTCACATCCACAACCTCTTTGCTACATTGCTATGGGAATTGGATTCTGACTACTTACACAGCTTGCGCGGTACGCGCATATGATGAAACTCTCTGTAGGAAAAGCGACCGTTAATGTAGATCTAGATTATTTTTTAAAAGGATCAGTACTGAAAAATACGGTCAATTCAGGATGCTCTGCTGCCAGAACACATTTTATCGTTAATTCGGACGAACCTAGAGAGAAGATCGAACAACTGATAAAAAATGCTAAACAGGGTTGTTTTGCAGAAAAGATGTTAGAAGCAGCAGTTCCATTAACCAGCACAATTGAATTGAACGGAGAAAGTTTTTCTATTTAGGAATTTTGGATAATCATATGGACATCGACAAATCTGTAAATTTTGCCTCACTTAGTCCTTTAAGCTTCCTAGAAAGAAATCAATGGGTCTATAAAAACAAAGAAGCGATAATGTATGGCCCTCAAAAGTATACCTACAGAGAATTTTCTGATCGTGTTCAAAGATGTGCTTCCGCATTAAAAAATGCAGGAATTAAGCCTGGGGATAGAATTGCTTACCTATGTCCAAATATTCCTCCTATGCTAGAAGCGCATTTTGCCGTACCACTACTAGGTGCAATATTGGTAGCGATGAATACCCGTCTTTCCCCAGATGAAATTGCCTATATTTGTGACCACTCTGGTGCAAAAATTCTTATAGCGGATGCTGAACTTGCAATTCCTTTAAGCACTCACAAAGAAAAATTTTCTACAATTGAGACTTTTGTAAATGTGATTGACGAACAAGCAGGTTTTGGTGAAAAAGATGCGATATTTGAAGGTCCAGAATACGAAAGTTTTATAAATTCATCAGAAAACAATCAATTGCCATGGAAAATAGAAGATGAACTCACGCCAATTTCTATTAATTATACGAGTGGAACAACAGGAAAACCAAAAGGAGTCATGTACACTCATCGAGGTGCCTATTTAAATGCATTGTCTGGCATTCTTGAAGCTACAGGTTCTGTGTATATGAATTATTTATGGACTCTCCCTATGTTTCACTGTAATGGCTGGTGTTATCCATGGGGAGTAACTTCTGTTGGTGGAAGACATATTTGCCTCAGGACAAATGACCCTGCCGAAATTTTTAGATTAATAAGAGAAGAAAAAGTGTCACATTTTTGTGCTGCTCCAACAGTACTAACAGGATTAAGCAACCATCCCTCA
The DNA here is from genome assembly GCA_964558115.1 of uncultured Nitrospinaceae bacterium. Classification (GTDB taxonomy): domain Bacteria; phylum UBA8248; class UBA8248; order UBA8248; family UBA8248; genus UBA3496. Next base: position 5,819 of record CAZLCI010000025.1, read on the forward strand.
GCCAAAAACGGTCCTTTTCCTCAACCTGTAACGGTAATGACTGGAGGAGCACCTCCTTCTCCAACTATTATATCAACAATAGAAGAAGAACTCGGGGGAAAAATAGTTCATGTCTATGGATTAACCGAGACCTATGGACCACATACTGTTTGCACATGGAATCCTGATTGGGACACTCTAAATAATGAAGAACGAGCACAATTAAAATCAAGACAGGGTGTACCTTTTGTGATTACGGGAGAATGTGACGTAAAAGACAAGGACATGAAGAGTGTTCCATGGGACAAAAAAACACAAGGCGAGGTCATGATGAGAGGAAATACAGTGATGGCTGGATATTATGAAAATCCAGAGGCAACCGAAAAAGCATTTAATGGAGGTTGGTTCCATAGTGGAGATATTGCAATAACTTATGAAGATGGATACATCGATCTACAAGATAGAGCAAAAGATATAATCATTTCCGGAGGAGAAAATATATCTACGATTGAAATAGAAAAAGCTATTTCATCTCATGAGTCTGTTTTAGAAGTTGCCGTAGTTGCAGTTCCAGATGACAAATGGGGAGAAGTACCAAAAGCATTTATTGTTAAAAAAGACAATGCCAAAGTTACAAGTGAAGAAATTATAAAACATGTAAAATCAAAAATTGCCAAATTCAAAGCTCCTAAATATGTCGAATTTGGAGAACTACCAAAAACTTCAACTGGAAAGATACAAAAGTATAAACTCCGTGACCAGGAATGGACTGGCAGAAAAAAAAGAGTAAACTAATATATGCCTATAACCTTGAGTCAGTTAGACTCTATCGCTTTTTTTGCAGCTCTAAGAGCATGATTTGTCTTTGGAAACCCTATATAAGGGCACAAAGAAACAATCGCTTCTATGACTTCTCCAGATGCTACACCTTGATTCATTAACCCTCGTGTATGTGTTTCAACTTCTTCAGGAAGATCTTGAGCTGCTGCAGCTGCCACAACCAACATTTCTCTAGTTTTATGGTCAAGAAGACCTTGATCCCAACAAGTACCAAAACAATATTCCACGATAGATTTAGAATGATGTGGAGCTATATCTTCAAATTCTGTGTATGAACCAGAAAGTCCATCTTCTCCGTATACTCCCAGCGACTTCCGAATTTCAATTCCTTTTTTATATCGATTATTTTCCATTTTTATCTCCTAAAATAATATATATACAAAAAAAAAAGACAGAGTATTCTCTGTCTTTTTTGAAAAATAACATCTAGAAGAATTTCAAAAATATAACTAACGTGAATAAAATTCTACAACTTTCGATTCATCTATATCTAAATTTAGTTCTGTTCTTTGGGGATATCTCGTAAAGGTCCCCTTCATTTCTTCCTGAAGAACTTCTACCCATTCACAAATTCCCTTTGAAAAATTGGTATTTAATGAATCAACAATTCTATCTTGCTTTTTTGCTTTCTCACGAATCTGTATATTATCTCCTTCTTTCACCATATATGAAGGCACATTCACTACAACATTATTCACCATAATAGCTTTATGAGTAACAAGTTGTCTTGCTTCTGCTCTTGTAGAAGCGAAACCCATCCTGAAAACTACATTGTCTAAACGCGATTCTAAAATAACAAACAGATTTTCTCCTGTTACGCCTTTAGCAGAAGATGCTTTTTTATAGTAACTTCTAAATTGTTTTTCTTGAATACCGTACATATACCTCAATCGCTGTTTCTCGCGGAGTTGCTCCCCATATTCAGTAAGCTTTCCCCTTTGGTTCGGATGTTGTCCAGGCCTTTGTTCTATTTTACATTTATCCGCAATAGGTCTCGATCCACTCTTCAACGAAAGGTCCATTCCTACACGTCTCATCCTTTTGCATTTTGGCCCAACATACCTACTCATTCATCACCCTCTTATTAGAAAATTGCAAAATTAAACAGCGAGAATATACTTGTTTCAAATTTTGGTCAACTACTAAATACACATAAATTACAACGATTTAAAAGAGTATTACGTACTAGATTTTACTTTATCAGACTTATTACTCTTAGTTTTTTCTTTAGTAGAATTCTTTGATTCTTTAGACTTAGCAGTATCCTTAGTTTTTGAATCTGTTTCTACTTTCCCTGATTCTTTAGATTCTTCTTTCTTTTCGCCATTGGCGTAATCAGTAACATACCAACCATCTCCTTTTAAGTGGAAAGCAGAACGAGAAATTTTTCTTCGTAATTTCAAAGAATTACAAGAAGGACATTTCCTTAGAGCTCCTGCAGTGATCTTCTGCACAACTTCTAGTTCGTGTTCACATTGGAGACATACATATTCATATATAGGCAAAACTGTTCCCTTATACCCTTATTTCAAAAATGTAAGCCAGGAATGTCTGGCTTCATCTTCTGCATTAACTATGGAAAAGAAAGAAGATTGTATTTTCTTGGTAATTTCTCCTGGTTTTCCACCACCAATCAAACTTCCATCAACCTCTCTAATAGGAGTTACTTCTGCAGCAGTGCCAGTAAAAAACGCTTCATCTGCAATATATATTTCGTCCCTTGCAAAAGAACTAACCTCAACCGGAATCCCTAAATCTTCAGCAATTCTTAAAACAGTTTCACGAGTAATTCCAGCTAAAACACCGTGCAAAGGAGGAGTTCGCAAAACTCCATCTCTAACCAAAAACAAATTCTCGCCAGACCCTTGGGTAACGAATCCCTCAGGATCTAACATAAGTGCTTCATCATAACCTGCTCTGACAGCTTCCATTTTAGATAATTGACTTACAACATAGTTCCCCGTCGTTTTAGCCTTTGTCATATAACTATTTGGATGGTGACTCGTATAAGAGGATATTTTTACACGTATCCCTTTTTGCAATCCTTCCTCTCCTAAATAAGCACCCCATTTCCAAACAGCAACCATAGAATGTACTGGAGCACCAGCAGGATTTACACCCATGGAGCCGTATCCCAACCAAATTAAAGGACGTATATAACACGCATTCAATTCATTACGTAGAACTGTTTCTTGAATTGCATCAGAAATTGTTTCTTGATTATGAGAAATTTCCAATCCAACTATCTTAGCTGAATCAAATAATCTCCTGACATGTTCGTTTAACCTAAAAATCCCAGGTCCTTTTTTTGTTTCGTAACATCTAATCCCTTCGAAAACACCTAGCCCATAATGTAAAGAATGGGTCAGAACGTGCACTTTAGCCTCATCCCATGGGATGAATTCACCATCCATCCATATATGATCAGTCGCACCTTCCAATTTGATCTCCTTCTAAATACAATCTAAAAAAACTAAGGGGTTAAGTTACATAAAAAAGCGATGGATTTCAAACACAGTATTAATATACCTCAGGATTTAGTAGGGTATACCCCATGACTTGCTCCCCTTTTATAACTAATTCAATGTTCTGAAAAACTATATCATTGATTTTTTCACGAGCCTCGTTGGTAGCACCCGCAAGATGAGGAGTTGCTACTACATTTGGCAGTGTGAAAATTGGATTCAAAACATCCGGTGGTTCTGACTCAAAAACATCAAGCCCTGCACCGGCAATCTGTTTGGTTTTCAAAGCATTCAACAAAGACTTTTCATCTATTACTGGGCCTCTGGCACAATTAACAATTATAGCACTTGACTTCATTTGCTCAAAAGTAGATTTGTTAAATAGATGTTTAGTTTCATCCGTAAGACTACAGTGGATAGAAATAAAATCAGACAATTTCAAAAGATCGGAGAGACTAGAAGACTCAACTCCAAAAGAATCAAATTTTTCGGAAGAGACATATGGATCATAGGCCAAAATTCTTCCGCCAAACCCTGACAACATCTTTGCTAACTTACTACCTATATTACCCAAACCTACAATTCCAAAAGTTGCACCTGTCATCTCATTTCCAATATGAATGCTATTTCTCCATTCACCATTGACTAACTTCTGAACCCCTTCTGGGATACGACGACTAGACGCAAGCATAAGCCCTATAGCAGTTTCAGCTACAGCTACTGCATTTGCACCTGGACAATTTGCAACAGGAATTTTCCTTTCCGTTGCAGTATCTATATCTATATTTTCAACACCAACTCCAATTTTTAATATTGCCTTGAGTTTGGTGGCAGCATTTATGACCTTTGAAGTGATTCGTTCTCTCGAAGTGACTATAATAAAATCCCATTCATGAGCGGCATTCACCAATTGCTCTTCTGTCCATTTTTCGCCACCCCCTTCTCTAAATTCTCCGTAAACTTCGAGTTTGTTTTTCAAATTTGCAATAGGCTTTCTTGCCTCAGGAGCAAAAAAAACAAGTTTAGAATTCAATTCATAATCTCCTTACCCGAAACCGGAATCAAAAAAGAGAAGAAAGCTATACAAAAAATGCATAACTAATCAATCCTATCTTTTTGTCCCATTAACCAATGGTCGACTAAAACAATTGCAACCATTGCTTCTCCAATAGGAACTGCTCTTGTTGCAACACAAGGATCATGTCTTCCCTCGACTTTAATCTTTGTTTTCTTACCCTTAGTTGTAACGGTGTCTTGTTCAAAAAGAATAGAAGAAGTCGGTTTTACGGCAAATCTTAACTTAATAGGAGCACCAGTAGAAATACCACCAAGTATTCCCCCCGCATTATTTGACTTAAAAACTACTTTCTTTTTAGACATAATCAAAGGATCATTATTAATAGAACCTCTCATCGCTATTGAGTCAAAACCAGAACCAATTTCTACTCCCTTCACCGCATTGATACTCATTATGGCAGAAGTTAGATCAGCATCTAATCTTCCGTAAAGCGGCCTTCCTAATCCTGGAGGAACATTTTCAGCTAAAATCGTAATTCCGCCTCCTACTGAGTCTCCATCCTTTCTAGCTTTCAAAATTGCTTCCTCCATCAACTTGGCGGCCTTCTTGTCTGGACAGCGAACATTATTCTTTTCTATTTCATCTTTTTTGAAGTTATTTTCATCAAATACAATGTTTTCTATTTGGTCTACAAAACCAAAAACAGAAACCCCAATTACATCAAGCAATTTTTTTGCAACTGCTCCAGCAGCTACCCTACACAAGGTCTCTCTAGCACTTGATCTTCCTCCTCCCCGGTGATCTCTTCTCCCCCATTTCGCATGATAAGTAAAATCTGCGTGTCCCGGACGAAAAGTTTCTCTTAAAGATTCATACTTAGAGGAATCGGCATCCTTGTTTTTAACAACTATAGATATAGGAGCACCCGTAGTATATCCCTCAAAAACTCCTGATAAAATTTCAGCATAATCCGCTTCATTCCTTTGAGTCGTAACACGACTTTGCCCAGGTCTTCTTCTATCAAGATCTTTTTGGATATCTTTCTCTTCCAACTTCACTCCAGCCGGACAACCATCAATTACAACACCGAGAGAATGACCATGAGACTCTCCCCATGTAGTAAATCGAAACATACGACCAAAAGTATTAGACAAAAGATTCTCCTTTAGATTTAATTACAATCATTATTCTGCACCAAATTTAATATTTTCCTAGTTAAATCTAGAATTAATTTTTTAAATTCTACTGAATTTGGATTTTCTATAACTATATCTGAAATTTTTTCGAAAACAGGTTCGCGAAGCACATACAAATTTCGAATATCCTCGTCTGGATCTTTAGAACCATCAAGATAAGAAGGATATCCTATTTTACGTATTCGACTTAAAATATCTTCTATGGGAACACGGATATAAACCACGCAACAATCCTCAAGTAATTTCCAGTTTCTTTTATCATCAACTGTTCCTCCCCCAAGAGAAATCAAACAAGAATCTACAGAAACATGCTCTTGAAGCAAAGAATTCTCCAACTCTCTAAAATTATCCCTACCAATCTTACGAAAAATTTCACGGAAAGAAACTGCCTCCCCCTTTTCCTCTAAAAATCTTTTTTCTATAAGTAGGTCAAGATCTAAGAAATCAATGTTTAGTCTTTCAGACAGACTTCTTCCAATCGTTGTCTTTCCTGAACTTTTAAAACCTATTAAAATAATTTTCAAAATAATTCCTTGTAATTTTTTTTATCTATATACTCAAGAATCAATGAAGACAGATTTTCAACAAGCACATCTTCCTTGAAATCATTGAGATCAAACCAATGAATTAGTGGGTTTTTATCAAACCAAGTTCTCTGCCTCTTTGCATATTGTCTATGTAAAGTACAAATTTTTTCTACTGCAGTTTCATAATCTATTTCTTTTTTGCTTAGCATAAAAGCTTCGGTAAAACCTAATCCTTCAAAAACCCGCGAATTCTGTAGAGATTCTTTTACTAAGAATTCTGACTCTTTTACCATCCCCGAGTTCAGCATTTTTCTAACTCTTTTTTCTATTTTGAAGTTCAAGTCCTCCTTAGACAAACTTAGTCCAATATAGAGAGGGTTTTCAAATCTTGGGTTACTGTTTTGATTTTGAAATTTACTCAGAGGATGCCCTGAAATTTGAAAAACTTCCAAGGCTCTTATCAAACGTCTTTTATCATTAGGATGAATCCGTTTAGCTGAATCCGGATCTATATCATCCAATATTTCATGCATATAATCAGCTCCATTCTTCTCATAATCTTCCATTAAATTATTTCTTATGCAAGAATCGGAAGATGGACCATCAAAAATCCCTTCTACCAAAGATTGAATATATAATCCGCTTCCGCCAACCAAAATTGGAAAAACATTTCTTCTATAAATATCATTAAGGACATCTAAACAATCGTTTGCATAAAGTGAAACATTATACTCTTCATGTGGACTTAAAAAATCAACCATATGATGCTTGATCTGATTTCTTTCAAGACAAGAAGGTTTCGCTGTTCCTATAGAAACTTCTTTATATATCTGCCTCGCATCGGCTCCTACAATCTCTGAATTAAAACCTTTGTCTTTCAGGAAATTGGAAATCCTAATAGAATACTCAGTTTTTCCAGTACCAGTGCACCCTAAAATTATAATTAAAGGCTTGTTGGAAAAATCACCCATATTCATTCAACCTAATTATACAATATCTAAAAACTCTTTAGAAAAAGACTAGAGACTACTTATGAAGAAATTTTAGCTACGAGGATTTGATAATTAAAACATCAGAAATTCTTTAATTCTTCTTCAAGATTTATAGAACTACTGTCATCTGGAAAAAAACCGTCGTCAACTATTTTTCTCAAGTCTTTTCCAGCCTTAAAGAATGGAATATTTTTAGTCGGCACGGCAACTGACTCTCCTGTCCTTGGATTCCTTCCATCTCGACTATTTCTCTTTCTTGTACGGAAACTTCCGAAACCTCTTAATTCTACTTTGTCACCCTCAGCAAGAGAATTGACAATACTTCCTAACACAATATTTACAATACGTTCAGAATCTTTCTTAGTAAGATTAATCTTAGAAGATAAGATATCAACAAGTTCTGCCTTTGTCATAGAAACTCCAAACAAATAATGGATCACATTAAAACAATCTAATTCCATATATAATGTAAGATATCATTATTGTTTATCAAAAGATCACCTCCAAGCCAAGAGGGAAAAGTATTTATTATGCTTGAAAAAGAAGGAATTAAACTTTTTTTAATCTTCAATTCAATTACACTTGGCTCACCTACGATACCTGAAAGTTTTGCCGCCTCCATTATTGCATCACTCCTTGTACCCAAGAAATCAACTAGACCAAGTGTCTTTCCTCTCTCTCCACTAAATACCCTTCCATCTGCAATTTTTAAAACGTCTTTTTTCTTTAATTTTCTTCCAACACTAACTTCTTCTACAAATTGCATATAAATATCATCTACAAGCAGCCTCAGTATATCTAGATCTTTTTTTGTCATTGTTCTAAAAGGAGAAGTCATATCCTTGTGTTCTGAACTTTTGATTATAGTCATTTTCACACCAACTTTCTTCAAAAGCCCCTCTGCATTTGGAAGCATCATCAAAACCCCTATACTCCCTATGATTGAACCAGGATAAGAATATATTTTATCGGTAGCACTAGCAAGAAAATACCCGCCTGAAGTTGCTACCGAACCTATAGAAGCAATAATTTTCTTCCCTGACTTTTTGAAACGTTTAATTGCACTAACAATCTCTTGAGTAGGGCCAACTCCTCCCCCTCTACTTTGAATAAAAATTACCAAAACCTTGATTTTTGGATTTTTTCTAAAAAGATCAATTTTTGAAATTATTTCTTCTGATTTTTTGATAATACCTTCTATCTTGATTAAGCCAACGGAATTGTTCCCAATTGGAAGAGTTGGGTAGAAGACTTTTCTATCTTTTTTGGGAGTGAAAAAAAAGGAAATACATAAAGCTATAAAAAAAAGGAGCAATAAATATTTACTAATACGATTACTAAATAATGTTTTTATCAATCTTCTCAATCGTTATTTCTGTTCTTTATCATCAGAAGACAAATCTTCTTCAGTCACGTCTGGAGATTTTTCGGGTTCTGATTCAGATACCTCACTCTTTGTTTCTTCAACCGTTTCTTCAGGGATAGAAGCCTGACTAATTAATGCATCTTCACCTGTTGCTTCAATATATTCTTTAATACTTAGACCAAGTCTTCTTTGATCTGCTTCAATTTTAACAACTCTCATATTGAAAATATCCCCAACTCTAACAATCTCTTCCGGTTTATTAACTTTCTCCTCACTAAGCTCTGAAATATGAACAAGGCCTTCTAGTTCGGGTTCCGGAGAAGCAAAAACTCCAAAATTAGTTATCTTGGTTATTTCTGCCTTGATATTGTCTCCTACAGAATATTTTTTTTCTATGTCTACCCACGGGTCAGAAGAAAGTTGTTTCATACCTAAAGAAAGTCTTTCTTTCTCTGTATCAATACTAAGAACTACAGCTTCTACTTCTTGTCCCTTGTCCAAAATTTCAGACGGGTGTTTAAACCTTTGCGTCCAGGAAATATCAGAAATGTGAATCAACCCATCTATTCCATCTTCTAAAGAAACAAAAGCGCCAAATTCAGTGAGATTTCTAACTTGTCCTTGAACATGTGTTCCTACTGCAAATCTATCATGAACATTATCCCAAGGATTCTTCTCAATTTGTTTTATCCCAAGCGATATCCTTCGTGAATCAACTTGTACATCTAAAACGACAGCATCAACAATATCGTTCATAGAAACAATTTTCGAAGGATGTCTTACTCGTCTTGTCCAAGACATTTCCGAAACATGAACAAGACCTTCAATTCCATGTTCTAACTCAAGGAAAACACCATAATCTGTTATAGAAACAACTCTTCCTCTAACTCTTCCACCAGAAGGATATTTTATTGTTACGCTATCCCAGGGATCCGGTGTTATCTGTTTATGTCCAAGAGAAACTCTTTCTTTTTCCTTGTCATAATTTAGAATAAGAACCTTGATTGTATCTCCTAGACTTACAACTTCTGAGGGATGATTAACCCTTCCCCATGACATATCTGTAATATGAAGTAATCCGTCAATCCCACCCAAGTCTATAAATGCACCATAATCTGTAATATTTTTAACAATACCAACAGCCTGTTGACCTTCTTCGATAGTCTTGAGAGTCTCACGTTTCATTTCTGCTCTCTCATCTTCAAGCAAAACTCTACGTGATAAAACTATATTTCCTCTTTTTCTACTTAATTTGATTATTTTCAGTTCAAGTTGTTTTCCAATAAACTGATCTAGATCTCTAACCGGCCTCAAATCAACCTGTGAGCCAGGCAAAAATGCTTTCAGTCCAACATCTACAGTCAAACCACCTTTAATCCGTGCAGTTACCCTTCCCATAATATTTTCTTCTTTTTCATAAGCAAGGGTCAGTTCATCCCAAATTTTTATCCGGTTTGCCTTCTCTTTTGATAAGACTAAAACACCATCTTCATCCTCACAGTTCTCTACAAATACCTCTACAGGGTCACCTACATTCAGTTCACTGCCCCTAGATGGAAATTCTAACCTCGGGACCAAACCTTCTGATTTGTATCCTACATCAACGAGGATGAAATCACTTTCGAAACCAACTATTGTTCCATTGACAATTTCTCCATCCTTAATCTGAAATGTAGAAGCATAAACATCTTCCATACTCTCTGGAGTTAAAGATTCAAAATCATCGATACCGTCCATAAGTTCCGCAAAAGTCTTAACAGTACTTACTTTTTCTTCAGTAGAACTATCTTGGGTTGTATCATCCATAAATTTAGATAAACCTCTATAATTTAATAAAAAGACTTAAACTTAAATGTAACAGGTGACGAATGCTACTTTAAGGAAAAGAAATCGTCAACACGTCTAGGCTTGTTATCGTGAAATTAGATGTTTTTCTACTTTATCAAATACGAACTGAAACACTTCGTCAAGTGATTTGTCAGTCGTATCAACTAAAATAGCGTTTTCTGCTCTTTTCAGTGGAGAATTAGCCCTAGTTCTATCTCGATCATCTCTATTTTTTAATTGTATAGACACATTTTCAAGATTACTTCCAAGGTTATTATCTCCCAATTCTTTTAATCTTCTCTTTATTCGAACTTCTTCATCAGCATCAAAGTAGAATTTAAGATGAGCATCCGGAAAAACAACAGTTCCTATATCTCTTCCTTCAAGTACTGCACCCTTTTTTCTCCCATATTTTCTTTGATAACCTAAAAGTACTGTGCGTACACTCGTATCTGCCGAGATAAATGAAGCAAGTTCTGAAATTTTCTCATGGCGAAGAAGAGTTGTAACATCCTGACCATTTATAAAGTTTTTCCAACCTAAACTTGTTTTTTTACTATCAAATTTCATATTCTTCGCAAATGATGAAGCTAATTCAAGGTCACTAGTGCCTTTGCCTTCTTTTCCCATTAAAAAAGCAACTCCTCTATATAAAGCACCTGTTTCAAGATAATCCCAATCTAATGAAGTTGCGAGTTTTTTTGCAACACTACTCTTACCTGTACCAGCCGCACCATCAATAGCAACAACTATTCCTATGCCTTCATCAACAGGTATCCCTGTCATTTCTCTTCCTTTGCATTTAGCCAAGAATCTCTTCCATTCTTAGCACTCAGAAACATTTCCTGTAGAGAATTTTCGTCTGCATTTTCAATTAAATCATAAATAGAATTCAGATTATCACGAAAAGTCTTTATAGAATCTAAAATTGCTTCCTTGTTTTGTACACATATTTCACTCCACATTTCCGGATTACTAGAAGCAATACGAGTAAAATCTTTAAAGCCACCTGCAGCATAAGAAATACCATTACCCTCTAGCACTGAATTCACAAGAGCGTATGCAACAACATGGGGCAAGTGACTAATATCCGAAAGAATTCGATCATGTTTGTCTGGGTCTAAGAGTTCAACTCTCGAACCTAAACCAATCCAAAAGTTTTTTAATCTTTCAATAGCAGTTTTTGAGTTTTTTTCAATAGGAGTTAGAATCGTCACATGATTCTCAAATAAACTAGCAAAACTAGCTTCAACACCAGAAGATTCTGTTCCTGCTATGGGATGACCACCAATAAATTCGGCATTCGCATTTAAACTTTCCTTAAAAACATCAACCACTTTCCCTTTAACACTTCCTACATCGGTTATGATAGTTTGAGAATCAAGTTTCGGCAAAAGTGAAGATATAATATTTATCGACTTTTCTACCGGTGTGGCAATCACTACCAAATCAGAACCTTTAACTGCATCCATAAGATCTGACTCATAACTATCTATAACCCCAAGAGAAACTGCACTATCCAAATTTTTTTTTGTTCTACCAAATCCAATAAACTTTTCAACTAGGCCTTCCTCTCTAGCTTTTCTTGCCATAGAACCACCTATAAGTCCTACTCCAACAATTGTCATTTGTTCAAAAAGTTGAGTCATTTAACTACTTCCTTTAAATCTTTAATAAATCTGCGATTTTCATCCATCGTACCAATTGACACTCTGATATGTGAAGGAAATCCATACCCTGTTACAGGTCTCACTATGACACCCCTCCTTAAAAGCATATCGTATACACGATCACCATCAGAAACATCAACCATCAGAAAGTTTCCTTGTGTCGGCACAAATGATATCCCAAGTGAAGTTAATTCTTTTACTAAAAATTCACGTCCTTCTATATTAGCGGAAATAGTTTTATTTACATGCTCTTGATCTCCAAGAGCTTTCTCTGCAGCTAGCAATGCCAAAGAGTTTACGTTAAAAGGCTCTCGAACTTTGCTAAGTATCGAAATTATTTCAGGTTGTGCAATTCCATAACCTATCCTCAAGCCTGCCAAACCATAAACTTTAGAAAATGTCCTAAGAGCAATTAAATTATGATATTTACTCATTAGTTCTAAGGTTCTTGGATAATTATCATCTGTGACGAATTGACAATAAGCCTCATCAACTACAACTAAAATATTTTCTGGAATCTCTTCCAACAATCTCAAGAGTGCAGATTCTCCAAAAGAAGTTCCAGTAGGATTATTAGGATTTGCCAAGAAAATTATCTTGGTCTTTTCATCAACTCTTCTCAAAATATCATCTAAATCATGAGTATAATCTTTCATAGGAGAAATATTCATCTTGCAACAACTGAGTTGAGAAACAATTTTATATACTATAAAAGCACCTTCAGAGAACACAACAGAGTCATCAGGATTTAAAAAAGCATGGGCTATAATCTCTAAAACTTCATTAGTTCCATTACCAAAAATAAAGCATTCTTCATCTAAACCATGAAATTGAGAGAGTGCTTTTTTTAAATAAAAACCGCTGCCATCTGGGTACCGATTCAGATCAGAGAATCCATTCTTCATAGCTGCAACAGCAAGTGGGGAAGGACCTAAAGGATTTTCATTTGAAGCTAACTTGATCGATTCCTCTAATCCCAGTTCCCTCTCTAACTCCTCAACAGGTTTCCCAGGAAGATATACTATAATATCTTCAACACAATCTGATGTTCTCGACTTAAATTTCAAATCTACCTCCACTTTTACCTAGGGGGAAACATCATACTTGGGATATGAACCTAAAATTCGAAAGAAACTTACTTCATTTTTCAATTCAACAATTGTTTCCCTGAAATTTTTATCTTCAGCATGACCTTCAATATCAACAAAAAAAACGTAATCCCATGCTTGTCTTTTTGATGGTCTAGATTCAATTTTAGTTAAATTCAAATCTCTTTCAGCAATAGGTTTAAGGAATCTATACAAAGCCCCCGGTTGGTTTTTCAAAACAAACAATAAACTTGTTTTAGATTCACTCTCTTTTTCATTCTGCTTTTTCCCAATTACAAAGAAACGAGTTGAATTGCTTTCTGAAGTATCTAATTTTTCAACAAGTATATTCAAACTATAAATATCTGCAGCAATCGGATTACTAAGCGCACCAAGGCTTGGATCCTTAGAACAATATTTTGCAGCAAGAGAGGTACTACTTACTTCCTCAAAGTCTATATCAGGGGCATTCTCGAGAAACCAATTCCTACACTGTGCAATAGCGTGAGGATGGCTCAATACTTTTTTTATTTTTTTCAAACTATTTGATTTAGACAATAGATGAATGTCGATTGGCAGATAAATTTCACCAGTAACTAGAACAGAAGACTCAATAAGCAAATCTAGTGTTATATTGACGGTACCTTCTAGTGCATTCTCAATCGGGACAATGCCATATATAGATTTGCCATTTTCTACACTCTTAAAAACCGATGAAATATCGTCCTCTGGATTATATATAGCTGTTTTATGAGTTGAGAAAAAACGCAAGGCAGCATCATGAGTAAAAGTTGCTTCAGGACCTAGATAACTCACATTAAATAAATTTTCATAACCTTCAATTGTATTTTTCAAAACAAATCCTTTTTGAAAAATTACTCTCCACGTAGTTCCTTAATAAGATTTTTTGGAGAATAGGATTTCATAAGAGATTCTCCAACGAGAATTGCATCAATTCCAGCCTCAACAAGTGGCTCCACATCAGACCACCCATTAATACCACTTTCAGAAACGAGGACAAAATTTTTCCTGTCAGACGGAGCAATGTTAGAAAATATTTTCAAAGTATTTCCAGTATCAACTTTGAAAGTTTTCAAATCTCTATTGTTTACACCTATTATCTTTGAATCAGCTTCTAAAGCTCGTTCTAAATCTTTCTCTGTATAAACCTCAACAAGAGCATCCATACCATACTCTGCCGCTAATAATCGCAAGTCAGCCAATAGGTTAGTTTCTAAAATTGTTGCAATCAATAAAATGGCATCTGCACCAGATGCTCGAGCCTCAAAAATTTGGTAAGGATCAAAAATAAATTCTTTCCTCATGACTGGAATTTTAACACTCGAAGCAACTTCAGAAAGATCAGAAAGACTACCAAGAAATTTTCTCTTCTCAGTAAGAACTGAAACAGCAGAGGCTCCTGATTCTTCATATTCAGCAGCTATCTTTGAAGGTGAGAATTCACTTACGAGAAGACCCTTAGAAGGTGATGCCTTCTTCACTTCTGCTATTACATTAATATAGTGACTTTTGCGAGTTAATCTTGTTGAATTTGATTTCAACGCTTCAACCAAACTAACAGTAGATGGCATATCATTCAATGATTTGCGAAGTTCACTTTCATCTATTTTAGACTTGCTTGAAGAAAGATCATCTTTCACACCATCTACCAGATCATCAAGAATTGTTTTTGTTGAAAGTATCACGAATTAGTTACCTCAATAAGCTGATCTAATTTTTCAATCGCTTTACCATTATCTATTACTTCTGCTGCAAGATTCACTCCGTCTAAAAGATTATCGACATGACCAGAAGCTAATAGAGCAGCCGAAACATTCATTAGAACAACATCCCTCTTAGCTCCTTTTTCTCCGTTTAGAATTCTTCTGGTTATTTCTGCATTCTCTTTCGGTTTGCCGCCTAGCAATTCTTTACTTTTCACTTTTTGAAATCCAAAATCCTCAGGACTGATTTCATAAGTTCTCACTTCCTCGCCATTCCATTCTGAAACCTTTGTTGAAGCACAAAGAGTAATTTCATCCATTCCATCCAAACCGTGAACAACTAATGCTCTTTTGCAACCTAATTTCGACAAAACATCAGCTATTAATTCGGTAAGCATTTCAGAATAAACACCAACAAGCAGAGTATCTGCATTTGCCGGATTTGTAAGGGGTCCCATAACATTAAAAATACTTCTCATTGAAAGTTCTCTCCTAGGACCAATTGCATGTTTCATAGCACCATGTAAAAGTGGAGCAAAAAGAAAAGCTATTCCTACTTCATCCAAACATCTTCCAACTTTTTCAGGGGGAATCTCAATATTTACTCCTAGTTCTTTCAATACATCTGCAGCACCAGAACTACTAGAAACAGAACGGTTCCCGTGTTTTGCAACTGGCTGACCTGTAGCAGAAACAACTAAAGCAGACGTCGTACTAATATTAAATGTATGAGTACCATCACCACCAGTTCCGACGACATCCACTATTTCCGAATGTCTGCTTTTTATCTTAGTAGACTTACTTCTCATCGAACGAACACTGCCAATTATTTCATCTGGAGACTCTCCAAGCATTCTCAATGCCACAAGATAAGCCCCAATTTGCGCCTCTGTGGCGTCTCCATTCATAATCTGATCCATCACACTTTCAGCTTCATCAGAAGTGAGATGAATATTTTCTACTAGTTTTCCAATTGCTTTTTCAATCATCATATCTTCCCTTCAAATAAATAGATGACGAGATACCTCTCAAGAACTACTTAATTTTATTGCATTTTTAAGCAGTAGTTTTCCATCCACAGACAAAATAGATTCTGGATGAAACTGTACTCCAAATACTAAAGTATCTTTAACATGAATTCCCATAATTTCATCCCTATCCGTCTTTGCACATACAGATATTTTCTCAGGCAAATTTTTATTTTCAATTATAAGGCTGTGATAACGAGTTGCAGTTACAGGATTCGAAACTCCTCTGAATAGATCTTTATCATCATGAAAAACTTCAGATGTCTTCCCATGCATT
Organism: uncultured Nitrospinaceae bacterium; assembly: GCA_964558115.1. Taxonomy (GTDB): domain Bacteria; phylum UBA8248; class UBA8248; order UBA8248; family UBA8248; genus UBA3496. The sequence continues at coordinate 21,816 of CAZLCI010000025.1, forward strand.
ATTCGTTCTGCACGAATCACTCTAGCACCAAAAACTGCACCTATAACCTGATGTCCAAGACAAACGCCAAGAATAGGAAATTTCTTAGAAAAAGTTTCTACCACTTTCATAGAAAGACCTGCTTTCTCAGGCCTACTTGGTCCCGGAGAAATCACGATCAAATCCGGATTAAGATCTTCAATATCATTGAGTTCAAAAGAGTCATTCCTCCAAACATCTACGCTTGATCCTAGCTCAGAAAAATACTGAAAGAGATTGTAAGTAAATGAATCATAGTTATCTATCATTAAAACTTTTGACACCTATTTCCCTCCATTCCTTTCTACTACTATAGCATCTCTAGCTACTTGAATTGCTCTCAACATCCCTTTTGCTTTATTAATAGTCTCTTCAAACTCAAAGCTTGGTTTAGAGTCTGAAACAATACCAGCGCCTACTTGCAAATATATTTTATCATCTTTTATGTAAACAGTTCTTATTGCAATACAAGTGTCCATATTACCATCAAATCCAAAGTAACCTACAGCACCTGCATAAGGACCTCTCCTAACCGGCTCTATCTCTTCAATAATTTCCATAGCTCTTACCTTTGGAGCTCCTGAAACTGTGCCTGCGGGAAATGTTGCGCGAATCACGTCGAATGCGTCCTTATCGCTTACAAGTTTTCCGGATACATTACTAACAATATGCATAACATGGCTATAACGTTCGACAATCATCTTTTCGGTAACATTAACTGTTCCAGGAACACAGATTCTTCCAATATCATTTCTTCCAAGATCAAGTAACATAATATGTTCAGCAATTTCTTTTTCGTCAGCAAGGAGTTCTTTTTCTAATTCAAGATCTTCTTTTTCATTTTCTCCTCTTTTTCTGGTACCTGCGATCGGACGTACCTCTACAATATCGTCCTCGAGTCTAACTAGGACCTCAGGAGAAGCTCCAACTAGAACAATCTCGTCAAGCGTTAGAAAAAACATATATGGAGAAGGATTTACTTTCCTTAGTGCACAGTAAAGCGAAAAAGGATCAACATGTAATTGTCTCTCAAGTCTTTGAGAAAGAACTACCTGAATAGCTTCCCCTTCATTAATTAACTCGACAATCTTACTTACAGAATTTTCAAAGTGTGTTGAAGTAAAAGAAGATGAAAATTGATCCTCCATTAAGCTTTCTTTTTTTTCTCCTACATTACTATTTTCTTTGAAATTCACAATAAATGATTTTTTTTGAGTAAGACGTTCAACTAAATCATCTATTGAATCTATCGCTTCTTTGTAAGGGTCTACACTTCCATGATTCAGGAATGCATTTGAAACGACTTTCAGAGATTTATTTAGATTATCAAAAATCACCATAGAACGAGTAAGCATAAAAAAAAGTTCAGGTAATTCTAGATCGTCATCTGATAAATCTGGGAGTGTTTCGACAAAACGAATTGCATCATAAGAAATATACCCTACTGCACCACCACAAAAACGTGGGAGACCTTCAACCCTAACAGGATGGTAATTAGACATAAAGTTTTGCATGAATTCAAATGGATCTGATACTTCTAAAGTCTCTGTCAGTTCCCCACGAATTACATCCATCTTAGTATCTTTGCTCCTTAAAATAATAAGAGGATCATTGCCAAAAAAAGAATATCTAGCCCACTTTTCTCCTCCCTCAACACTTTCAAATAAGAAAGAATATTTTTTCTCTCTTATTTTCAAATAGGCTGATACTGGATCTCCAGCAAGCGCAGGAATTTCTTTAAAAATAGGCACAACATTACCCATTTTTGACAAGTTGCCGAAATCATCCAAACTAGGAAAATATTCTTGCATTTAGAGAAACTCCAAGTTAAAAAGCAAAGAACAAGAAAATAGAATAAGAAACGAAGATAACTAATAGAATTAGATACAGTCAACTCATTTCAATTCCAATTTTTGGGTTCTTTATTCGAAAAATATCCCTTCCATAATCGACATTAGCTAAAAAAAGACCATGTGATGGTGCAGTTGGACCAGCTAATGTCCTATCTTTCGATTCTATTAAAAAAGGCAAATTACCAGGACAACGTTCGCCTCTTCCAACTTCAACTAATGTCCCTACAATGTTCCTAACCATATGCCTCAAAAATCCATCTGCTGTAATTCGTAGAATTATTTCATCAGAACTTTCTTCAATATTTAAAATATTTAATGTTCTTACGTTGCATGACATAAGACTTTTCTTTTGACAAAAACTGGCAAAATCAACTTTCCCAATAAGATGAGAAGAAGCTTCTCTCATTAAATCAATATTTAAATTGCTCCTAATATGCCATGCACGTAACCGACGCAAAGCACTTTCTGAACTACGATTTAAAATTCTATACTCATATGTCTTGCTTTTTGTATCGTGTTGCGCGTGAAAATTATCTTTGACTTCCACGCATTGTATTACAACAATATCACTATCCATCAAAGAATTAAGAGCTAAACGTATCTTATTAGGAAGAATATCTCTTTCTATGTCAAAATGGGCAACCTGCGCTAAAGCATGAACTCCTGAATCTGTTCTTCCCGAACCAACAATTCTTGTTAATTTTCCTGAAATTTGTTCAAGAGCAGTCTCTATTTCAGACTGAACTGTTCTTTGGTTTGGCTGATCCTGCCAACCCATGAAATTGGTACCATCATATTCAATTTTTATAGCAAATCTTTTTTTAGTAGGTATATTCAAATTGTAATAACCTGAATTAAATTAGAGAATGAAGTAAATTACCTGTGGATGAATTGTTCACAAGAGAAATAACCTCAGGAGAACCTTCTCCAACTACATAACCACCTTCTTCCCCGCCTTCTGGACCTAGATCAATAACATGATCTGAAAAACGTATTACATCCATATTATGTTCAATAATTATAACTGTATTCCCTTGATCGACCAATAATCTTAAAACTCCTAAGAGTTTTTCGACATCTGAAAAATGCAATCCCGTAGTAGGTTCATCTAAAATATAAAGAGTTTTTCCAGTGCTCTTCTTAGACAACTCCTTTGCTAACTTAATTCTTTGTGCCTCACCACCACTAAGAGTAGTGGCCGATTGACCGAGCCTGATATATCCCAAACCTACATCAAGTAAAGTAGATAATTTCTCTCTTATTAACTTTATATTTTCAAAAACATCATGTGCCTCACGAACTGTCATATTCAGAACATCAGAAATCGAAACCCCTTTATAACGAATTTGTAAAGTTTCTTGATTAAATCTTCTACCTAAGCAATCAGTACACTTAATATATATATCAGGGAGAAAATGCATCTCAACTTTCAAAAAACCTCCTCCTTCACATGCTTCGCATCTTCCACCTTTAACATTGAAGCTAAATCTACCACTCTTATATCCACGACTTAGAGAATCAATAGTCTTAGAAAAGATTTCTCTAATCGGGGTAAAAATACCCGTGTAAGTAGCAGGATTACTTCTCGGAGTTCTGCCAATAGCTGATTGATCTATATTTACGACTTTATCAATGTTTTCAATACCTTCTATTCTTTTGAATTGACCTGGCACCGTACTTGAGTTATAGAATTCCTTTGATAAGGCTCGAAAAAGAATAGTGTCAACTAATGTGCTTTTGCCACTTCCACTGACCCCAGTTACACAATTTAGAACTCCTAAAGGAAAAGAAACATCTATTTTTTTCAGATTATTCTCAGCAGCACCTATTATCTTAAGGTAACGATCTATTCTAAGGTTTTTAGACTTAGAAATTGGGATACTTAGTCTCCCAGAAAGATACTTGCCTGTGACAGTATCAGAATTTGCTATTTCTTTTGGACTACCTACAGAAACTATATGACCTCCTTTTTCTCCAGCACCTGGACCCATATCTACTACATAATCAGCATTCTCTATCGTATCTCTATCGTGTTCCACAACTATAATAGAATTTCCCTTATCTCTTAATTGAAAGAGTGTAGACAAAAGACGATGATTATCTCTTGGATGTAATCCAATGCTTGGCTCATCCAAAACATAAAGAACTCCAGACAAATTCACACCAACCTGACTTGCAAGCCTGATTCTTTGACCTTCCCCTCCAGAAAGTGTTTTTGTAGAACGATTTAAAGTTAGATAAGCAAGTCCTACAGAATCAATAAATCCTAATCTACCCTCAATTTCTTTAATTATACGACCAGTTACAAAATCGTCCTTAACGTTTACTGGAAGCATCTCGAAAAAACTCTTCAATTTCGAAATTGGAAGATGAACCATATCTTGTATTGTTTTCCCCTGAAAAGTTACAGACAAACTCTCTCTTTTTAATCTTCCCCCAGAACATGATTCGCACAAAAAAACACTCATGAATTTTTCTAAGCCAGAACGAGTTTTTTCACTATTAGTCTTTTCATAAGAAAGCAACAGTTCTTGAAAAATTCCAAGGAATCTTCTTTGTCTTCGAATGGTTCTTGTCGATGTTTTATGAGTTACTTTTAATTTTTCTCCTTTGGAACCATAAAACAAAAGCTTTTTTTTCTTCTCAGTAAGATTATCAAATGGAATATGTCTTTCTATCGATTGTTGATCTATAAAAGCGTCTAAGGAAGATGAAAGCAGATTGTTTTTCTCTGCGAAAGGAATGATAGCTCCATCATTTATTGTTTTCTTAACATCTGGGACTATTTTTTGAGGATCTATTTTAAATTCTGTTCCTAACCCCTTACAATTTACACATGCTCCTTGTGGACTATTAAATGAAAACATACGAGGTTCCATTTCTGGAATAGTGATTCCGCATTCAGAACAACCAAAAAACTCACTTAACAGAAACTCCTTATCCATATCAACCAAAAACAAAATTAGACCTTTAGAAAGTAAACATGCCGTCTCAATAGAAGAGAATAATCTTGATTCTGACCCTTTTCTAATTACGATTCTATCTATTACAACTTCAATATCGTGATTCTGATTTCTATTTAGTTGTATCTCATCAGAAAGTTCATAGAAACAACCGTCTACTCTTACTTGGGTAAAACCTTTCTTTTCTAATTCATCAAATTCTTTTTGATATATTCCCTTTCTTCCTCTAACAATAGGAGATAGTATCAAAAGGCTTGTGCCACTCTTAAACTCCATTGCTCTTTCAACCATTTTCTCTATGCTCATTGCATTTAATGAACGACCACAGCCAGGACAATGAGGAACTCCTTTTTTTGCAAAAAGTAATCTCAAATGATCATAAATACCTGTAACAGTTCCTACCGTCGAACGAGGATTCTTGCTAACTGTTTTTTGATCTATGGAAATAGTTGGAGACAAACCCTCTATCAAATCTACATCTGGTCTATCTAATTGATCAATGAATTGTCTGGCGTAAGCAGAAAGGGATTCAATATAACGACGTTGTCCTTCAGCATAAATTGT
>CAZLCI010000026.1:0-26249 GCA_964558115.1 uncultured Nitrospinaceae bacterium
TTTAACACAAAGGATTATTACATAGGTATATAAGTTGACTTCTGTTTATAATTTGATTGAAAATAAGCATACTCTATTCAATTTACATAGCTTAAGATCATTTGTATAATCACCTGCTCCAAATGCCAAAGTAAAATCCCTATTTTCAATTTCAGCAGCACTAATACGAAAAACATTTTCTACACCTAAAACGCTTTCTACAATTCCAATTAAACTGACTTGACCTTTCACAAGGCCAAAAGATTCTTCTAATTCAACAAGTATCTTATGACATTTCTGAATATCTTCTTTATTTTCAACTTTAGGAATAATTATTCCTTTAATTTTTTCACTAACAATTTCATTGAGATCCTCTTCGCCACATGGGATAACCAATCCAGTTTCATCCCTAAATGGATTCGACCTAACAAAAATATCAACATTATTTTCTTTTGCTATTTTTTCTGAAATTTCTCTGACAATCTTCCTTGCAGCAATCTTTTGATCGGATGGAACCGCATCCTCCAAGTCCAAAACTACAGCATCAGCCCCACTTTTCCCCACTTTTTCTAACATTCGTATTCGATTACCCGGAGCAAAAAGAATAGAACGATACATTTTCATTGGCTATCCATTATTATAAATCAAGAAAATTTAGGGTGATACGATTACCTTCAGACATTCACTTGTTCCAGTAATTTCAATTCCTTGTTGAATATTTTCTAGAGACATCTTGTGCGTAAAAATATCATCAATTGGCAGTTCTGTTCTTAGAAGCATTTCAATGGCAGATTCAAACTGAACTTGCGGATATGCCCAAGAACCGAGAATATCGACATCTTTATTGCAAACTTGATGAGGTCTAATGTCTACACTTCCTGGATCTCCATAGTGACCGACTTCAATTAATTTTCCACCACGTCTCACCAAATCAAGTCCTTCAGAAAAAGCAGAAGGCACTCCAGCACATTCAATTACTACATCTGGGCCCACATTATCTGTAAAAGATAATATTTTGTCTTTTCTATCTTCCATCCCTAATTCTGATATATCTATAAGTTGTGTTGCCCCAAATTTTTTCGAAAAATCAAGTCTCTCTTTTGATGCATCAACAGCTATGATTTCACCTACTCCCATACTTCTGAGAGTTGCTACTACAAGAAGTCCGATAGGACCAACTCCCATTACAGCACAACGAACTCCAATTCCTATGCCTTCACCTGCATTCGGAATACCAGGAGACAAACCTCTACTAACTGCTCTTTGCGCTACAGAAAGTGGTTCACATAAAGTAGCTCTTTCCAAAGATAAACCTTCTGGTATTTTCAACACGAAGGAATTTCCAGGAATATACATATACTCTGAAAACGCACCAAACAGATGGGGGGAATCTTTGGATGATCTAAATCCAAAAACAGTTCGGTTTGGACAAAGTTGTGGTCTATGCGGAACATGGACACAATACCAGCATTTTGAGCAAGACTGACTGCCAGGAGTTACTGTTATCGAATCCCCTTCTTTAATAATTCCACCAACTATTTTCATTGTATTATTGGCATTCTTCCCAATCTTTTCGACAATTCCACTCAATTCATGACCAGGTATCAAAGGCCAGGAAACATTCATCTTCCCTGCAAACATATGTTTATCAGAACCACAAATTCCAACGGCAACGACTTTCATCAGGATGGCATCATCTTCGATTTGAGGGACAGGAAAATCTTTCAAAACAATTTCTCCGGGCTCAAGCATTTCTGCAGCCACAATTTTTGACATTTCAAACCCTCTCAAAAAATCGTTAAAAAACAAAAAAAATTCACTGTCTTGCGATATATATTCGATAAAAGTAATCTAACCTATCTATATGTTTTGGAACAGTTTAATTGATAAAAATAAAGGATTTGGACATTGCTCGAAAAGTGCCTTGGTATTTTTGGTCATCCATTATCACACACAATGTCTCCAGTAATGCATAATACTTCTGCTAGAGAATTAGGTCTTCCCTATCGATTTATAGCTTTTGATGTTAAACCGGAAAATCTCAAAGAGGCTTTATTAGGAACAAAAGCTATGGGGTTTTCGGGGTTATGTATTACTATTCCGCATAAAGTTGAAGTCTTCAAACTTGTTGATGACATCACTGAAGATGCTGAACTGATTGGTGCCGTTAATGTAGTAACATTTTCAAAAAATGGGAAAGTGATAGGTCACAATACAGACGGTATCGGATGGATTAAATCACTCGAAGAAATTGGAGAGAGTCCAAAAGGCAAAAGATGTCTAGTTTTGGGAGCAGGCGGCGCCGCAAGAGCTATTGCTGTAAAATTGGCACAAGCTGAAGCTAAACATATATCAATAAGAAACCGTTCAATAGAAAAAGCAGAAAAACTTTCTCAATATATTAGCAGCAGAATTATTGATTCAAAAATTGATGCTGACGGACTTCAGTCTTTGGAAAAAGAAACTAAAAATTTTGACCTTATAGTTAATACTACAAGTGTTGGAATGTTAGGAGAAAAAACAAGAGAATCCTCTTCTCTGATTGAAGAAGATTGGATTTCAGAGAAAAGTATTTGTTCAGATGCCGTCTACAATCCATTAGAAACTACTTTTCTTCAAAATGCTAAACGAAAAGGAGCAAAAACTCTCAGTGGTTTGGGTTGGTTAATCCATCAAGGTGCCTTTGCGTGGAAACTTTGGACAGGCATTGACATGCCAATTGATCGTGTAAGAAATGCTCTAATTGAAGAACTTACTAAAAAATAAATTTTAATTTCAAGAAATCAGTAATCAGGAGTACACACATGGTAATGCCCTTAGATCATATACGCGTGATTGATTTATCAAGAGTTCTTGCAGGCCCTTTTTGTACAATGATGCTGGGTGATATGGGAGCAGAAATCATAAAAATCGAAAATCCTGATGGAGGTGATGACACCAGAGGATGGCCTCCATTTTATGAAGGAGGTGAAAGTAGTTACTTTCAATCTGTAAACCGAAACAAGAAAAGTCTAACTCTAGATCTGAAATCAGAAGATGGAAAGAAAATTCTTAAAGAATTGATAAAAAATTCTGATGTTTTGATCCAAAACTTCAGACCTGGTGCGATCGAAAGATTAGGTTTTGGATGGGATATATGTAAAGAAATCAATCCTAAACTTATCTACTCCTCTGTTTCTGGATACGGACAAAATGGTCCTTATAGAGAGAGACCTGCGTACGACATTCTTTTACAAGCAGAAGGTGGACTTATGAGTATCACTGGACCTTCTGATGGGTCAGGATATAAAACAGGAATTGCAATTGCAGATCTTACAACCGCACTCTTTACGATTCAGGGCATCCTTCTTGCAATAATTTCAAGAGAGAAAACAGGACTTGGACAAGAAATTGATGTCTCTATTCAAGATGGACAAGCTGCACTAATGAGTCATGCAGCAGGAAATTTTTTTGCTACTTCTGTCCCACCGGGAAGACTTGGCAACGAACATCCAAGTATTTCACCTTATCGAGATTTTCGTTGTTCAGATGGGGAACTAATAGTTGCCGCTGCAAATGATAGTCTTTGGCAGCGTTTTGCAAAAGCAATTGGCAGAGAAGATCTTGCCAATGATAATTCATGGGAAAAAAACGCTGACAGAGTAAAAAATCGTAAAGTTTTAGACATAGAGATCGAAAAAACAATGAAAGAAAAATCACGTGAAGAATGGGGCAAAATTATTTCAGAAGCTGGAGTTCCTTGCGGACCAATTAGAAATATACAAGAACTTTCTGAAGACCCGCAAATAAAATACCGCGATATGATTGTAGAAATAGAACATGCAAAAACAGGGATTTTAAAAATGATGGGAATACCTGTAAAATTATCGGAAACCCCAGGGAAAGTTTTGTTGCCACCTCCTCTCTTAGGAGAACATACAGCTGAAATTCTTACAGAAATCGTAAAATTTACTAAATCAGATATTGATTCTCTCAGAGAGGGAAAAATAATATAGATACAATAGAAAATATTAACTATATATTTGAATGAAATTTGATTACATAATTTCGAAAAATATTGGAGGGTCATAAAAACTGAGATCTGTAACCTATTCCTATAATTTCACACTCCCGATAACAAGTTGGTGCATAAATCGCTGTGCTTACTGCGCTTTCAGGACAGATGCACCTACCTTACTATCATTAGATGAGTGTGAAGAATTAGGCAAAAAAGCTTTTGAGAAAGGTGTTATAGAAGCTTTAATTATGACAGGCGAAGGAATAGACAGACATCCTGTAATGAAAAAACAGTTGGAGGATTGGGGATTTAATTCCTACGCATCTTATACAGCAGAAGTTTGTAAAACATTTTTGGATATAGGTCTTTTACCTCACACTAATATTGGAACTTTAGAAGAAAAAGAACTAGAAATACTTAAACCCTATAATGTTTCAATGGGAATGATGGTTGAGACAACAAGCGAAAAGGCAACAAAAATTGCACACTCTGCTGCTCCAACAAAAAAACCATCGCTCAGATTGTCCTCTTTGAGGGAGGCTGGAAAACTGAGAATCCCCTTTACTACTGGTATCTTAATAGGTATTGGAGAAAGTTACGAAGATAGAATAAAAACTCTAGAATCTATAGGAGAAATACATTCTCAATTTGGACATGTTCAAGAAGTTATTTTGCAACCATTAAACCCACAAGAAGAGACTCCTATGGCTAACTGGGAAAAACCGAATGATGAAAAAATAGAGGAACTAATTCCATCCGTTAAAGAAATAATGCCGGATGTACATATTCAGATACCACCTAATTTAGTTGACAATCTTTTTTCATTAATAGAAGCTGGTGCTGATGACTTAGGTGGAATAGCGCCAGAACCTGATCATATAAATCCTAATAAAGATTGGCCTAATTTAAGTTCACTCGAAAGTGAACTTAAAGATCGTCAAGTAGAGTTAAGATTACGAATGCCTGTATATGACGAGTATATAAAAAAGAGTTGGTGTCCTGAACCTACAATGAAAGCATTAAATAATATGCTCTCAAAAAATAGTTCACCAGTCTCAATTTAAGAGAAATGAAATGAACACCCAAATAAATCAAATCTTGGACGAAATTGAAGCAGGTGAAGAACTAACTTGTGAAAATGCCGTTATATTATTTGATGATAAAAACCTATCTGTAACTGAAAGAATATATCATCTTGCTGATTCGGAAAGAAAAAAATCTGTAGGAGATAAAGTTAGTTACATAGTTAACGCAAACGTTAATTTTACAAATATTTGCTATACAGACTGTAAATACTGTGGATTCTGGAGAAAACCAAATGACAAAGATGCATATACTCATGACGATGACATTCTAATTGAAAAATTTGAGAGAGCAAGAGATTTTGGAGTTACTGAAATTTGTATGCAAGGAGGATTAAATCCTCAAATTTCTTTAGACAGATATGAAGAAGTTCTTCGTCTAGCAAATAGAATTATTCCGAATGTCCACCTTCACGCTTACTCCCCTGCAGAAATTGATCATGTCCAAAGAAAAACAAGATTGCCTCTTGAAAAAATACTCAGAAGATTAAAAGAAGCAGGTCTTAGTTCTATTCCTGGTACCGCTGCAGAAATCTTAGTAGAAAAAGTAAAAAAGAAGATTAGTCCTGGAAGAATATCTGTACAAAGATGGTGTGAAATAATCAAAACTGCACATCAGGTCGGAATCCCTACAACTTCTACTATAATGTATGGCCATATTGAAGAAACACAAGATCTTGTTGAACATATGAAAATTTTAAGAGATATACAGTCTCAAAATATAAACAAAGACTCAAAAACTGGATTCACTGAATTTGTTCCTCTACCTTTTATTCCTTATGACAATAAAATGGGAAAAGAATTTGGTATAACAGAAATGGCTAGCATGGATTACGTTTTCAAACTCCACTCTATCGCAAGACTATTTTTTAAAAATCACATTAAGAATATACAAGTTTCTTGGCCAAAAATTGGTCTTGATGCAGCAAAGACTTCGTTAAATTTAGGAGTCAATGATTTAGGAGGGACCTTAATAGAAGAGAACATAAGTCGTGAATCTGGTTCTGAATATGGTCAAAGTTTAACTCCTCAACAATTTAATGAAGCAATTCTTTCTGCTGGAAAAATTCCGGTACAAAGAACCACGAACTATCAAATTATTGAACAAGATGACCCTGATTTTAGACACCCCAAAGAAAATGACTTTCTGATTTTGGGTAAGGGAGCACAATCTGGCACAAAAGATTCCAACCCTTTAACAATGCTTAATTAAAATAGTTACACCTAAAAGAAAGAAAATTCACATGAATGACTTACACCACCCATCTTTCAAAAACATGATGCATGATGTCGTGGACGCAGGAAGTTGTTGTGAATGTGGAAGTTGCGTATTGGTCTGTCCTCATAATATTATTGAATATGTAGACAGCAAACCAAAACAAACAGCTAAAGCCTCCGCTGAATTTGACTTTTGTGGGATTAGCGAAGGCGTAGGATGTGATGTTTGTGCATCCGTTTGCCCAAGGCTTTGGCCTAGAGAAGATCATCTTAAAGATGTAGTTTTCAAAGACTCCAGGCCCTATGAGGATATTTTTGGGGTATATAAAAATATTTTTGCAGCAAGAACGAAGAAAGATGAAATAATGGAAAATGCGCAGGACGGTGGTATTGTCACTGCGCTTCTTTCTTGGGCATTAGAAAAAAAGGTAATTGATGGTGCAGTTGTATCCGCTGTAGGAGAAAACGACGATCCATGTAGTCCGAGCCCCCAAGTTGTTACTACGCAAAAAGAAATTTTAGCAAGTTCAGGAAGTTGGTATACATACTGTCCAAACAATTTGGCATTACAAGAAGTTAAGGAAAAGAATCTAGAAAAAGTTGCTTTTGTAGGTGTCCCTTGTCAAATTACACCAATCAGAAAAATGTCTCACATAGACCCTTCTTTTTTACTTTCTGCAAAAAAGAGACCTCAGCATATAGAAAAACAGAGAGGATTCTTAAGAGGATTCTCTAATAGGACTTCTCTTCAGATAGGGCTTTTTTGTACAGAGGTTTTTACTTTCGATCTAATGAAAGAAAAAATTGAAGGAGAGATGAAAATTCCTCTTGAAGATGTCGCTAAATTTAACGTTAAAGGTGATATTCTTATTCATAAAAAAGACGGTGACTTAGTTACATTACCACTTAAAGAAGCGATGGAAAATTATCAAAGGCCCGAGTGTCAACACTGTGGCGACTTCTCTGCAGAACTAGCAGATATTTCATGCGGAGGTGTTGGAACAAGAGGCTGGACAATAATTGTAATTCGTACTGAGAGGGGTGAAGAAATCTGGAAGAATTTCCAAAAATCAGGGACAATTGAAACTATGCCAATACAAGAAAATAAAAGAGCTTGGAATATTCTGCAAATCTTAGCTAGACGTCAAAGAAACAGAGTTCCTAAAGTAGAAGGAAGAAGTGGAACTACTGATAATCTTCAGCAATATAACCCTAATGAGGGCTCTATTTTTTCACTTAAAAAAATAGAGGATAGTTCAAAAACTTCTGAAGAAATTGAAGAATGTTTAGTTGCGGCATATGGAGAAGAAAATTTCCCAAAACAAATAGATGGATTCATGGCAGGACAACCAATTCCCGGGGATCCTGGTCCACCCCCTCCTGGAGAGAAAAGAAAACTTCCTCCACCTCCTACACCTGAACAAGGCGGTGCACCACCTGTATAAGGAACCAAATTTTCAATGAACAAACAAACATTTAATAAAAATCTTGGAAATTTTGGACTTGCAGATGCATTAATACAAAGAAGGTCAATCAGAATCTTTAAAAAATCCCCTGTACCTAAAGAATCAGTGGATACTGCCATTCATGCTGCACTTCTAGCGCCTAGTCCACATGGAACATTCCCTTGGAGATTTTGTGTCATAAATAAGAAAAAATCAAAAACAAAATTAGGAAAATCAATGGGAGAAAAATTTCTTGAAGACATGAAAACTGAAGGGATCTCAAAGAAAATAAGAGAAAATAGATATCAAAAAAGTCTACTTATAATTCAAAACTCTCCTTTAATAATTCTAGTTTCTCTTGATTACTCTGGATTGGATTCTTATAAGGAAAAAAATAAACAAGACAACGAAAATATGATGGCAGAACATAGTCTCGGGGCAGCATTACAGAATCTAATGATTGCACTTGCCGCACAAGGGATAGGTTCTGTTTGGCGATGTGCACCTTTATTTTGTCCAGAAATTGCTAGAGACGCTTTACAATTACCTAAAAAATGGATACCGCGTGCTATGATTCTGGCAGGATTTCCAAAGAAGAAACCTACTGAAAAAAAATCCATCAAACCAAGAGTATTAACAAGATGAGCAAGTACGGAAAGGTAGTTGCATTTGCAGGAGGAGTAGGTGGAGCTAAACTTGCGACTGGACTTAACTCATATCTAGAGGAAGGATCTCTTAGTGTTGTTGTAAATACGGCTGATGATTTCACTTTACATGGACTACATATTAGTCCAGATGTGGACACCGTTATGTATAATATTGCGGGTCTTTCCGATCCAAATCAAGGTTGGGGAATAAAAGATGATACGAATGAAGCTCTGAAAATTTTGGATATTTACGGCGGTCCATCTTGGTTCAAACTTGGAGACAAGGATATTGCAACACACATTAGAAGAACTCAAAGACTTAATGAAGGCAAAAACCTCACCGAAGTAACATCAGAACTATGCACTGCTTTAGGTATAAAAACAAAAATCTTGCCGATGACAAACAACGAAGTTGCTACAAGAATAATAACTCCCGAAGGAGAATTAGAGTTCCAAGACTATTTTGTTGCAAGAAAGACCCTGCCTAAGGTAATTGGAGTAAATTTTCATGGCATCGAAAAAGCTACTGGCACCAAAGAAGTTCTTTCAGCTATTGAAGAGGCATCTCATATCATTTTTTGTCCTTCAAACCCTATTGTAAGTATCGGTCCAATATTGGAAGTAAAAGAAATAAGAAAAAAGTTACTGGAAACTAATTTCACAAGGATTGCAGTAAGTCCAATTATCGGTGGCAAAGCTTTGAGAGGGCCTGCAGCCGAAATGCTCAAAAGTTTAAATTGCGAAGTATCTGCTGTAGGGGTAGCAAAATTCCTCAGGAAATTTATTGATGGATTTGTTATCGATTCCGTTGATGAACAACTTAAAAACCAAATAGAGAAAATTGGGTTAAAAGTAAAAACCCTACCTACTATAATGTCTGATTTGCAAACGAAAAAAAATCTTGCAAGACAGACTCTTGAATTTTCAGAGTCACTAAAATAAATTAAATACCTATTTTATTAAAATTTGAAAAAAGACGATGAAAACTTTCAAACCCTGCATTGCAATAATCCCCGCAAAAGATTTTCAAAGAGGCAAATCACGCCTTGCTGGAGTATTAAAAGAAAAGATTAGGATTAATTTACAAAAATGGATGTTGAATAATGTCTTGGAGTCCGTTACGAATTGCGATTTGATCGATAATACAGTTGTTATTAGCGATTCAATTGATGTTTTGAATATAGCAAGTCAATTTAACACAGAAACAATTAATAGCAATTCTCATGATCTGAATATAGATTTAGGAAAAGGAATAGAATGGGCGAAAAAAGGCAATGCGAAATCTATTCTTATAATACCTTCAGACTTACCTCTGATAGAAAAAGATAGCGTAACAAAAATTATAGAAAAAGGAATAAAACTTTCTTCCGTAGTAATTACACCTTCTTCGGATGGAGGAACTAATAGTCTTTTTTTTCTGTCAAAGAAAATTCCCAAACTTTCTTTTGGGGAAAATAGCTTTGAGAAACATTGGGAAGGATACGTCAAAAAGAAAATTGACATAGTAAGCTATGAAAATGAGAGTTTGAGTTTTGATCTTGACACACCTGATAATCTTAAGAAGTTAATAGAACACAAACATGACCTATTTAAGCTTTTAACTTTAGAAGACCGATTATGAATAGTATAGAAATAATTCCAATCACCGGAATTCCAGAAATACTCGCGAACGATAATATTTCGGAGAAGATTTCTAATCAAATGGAAAAGCTCGGAATTTTTTATTTAAAAAACGATATATTATGTGTTGCTCAAAAAATAGTAAGCAAAGCAGAAAACCAATATGTAAATCTTAAAGAAATTGTTCCTTCTGAAGAAGCCATAAAAATTGCACGAAGAGATGGTAGAGATCCAAGATTAGTTGAAAGTGTTATAAGAGAATCGAATGAAATAATAATTGCTACAGAAAAAGCTTTAATTGTCGAACACCGAACTGGCATGGTATGTGCTCATGCAGGAATCGACAGATCAAATCTTCCTGGAGAAGAAGATATGATTTTGCTTTTACCCAAAGATGCAGACTTATCAGCAAGAAGGATTAGAGAAGAAGTTTTAAGAAAAAAACAGGTGGAGGTAGCAGTTATTGTCGTAGATACTCAGGGTCGTGCATTTCGTCGTGGCGTGTTAGGAGTTTCAATTGGATCATCTGGGATAGAATCTTTATCTGACCTGAGAGGAGAAAAAGACCGTTCAGGAAGACCTCTACTTATCACTATTTTAGCAAAAGTGGACGAAATTGCAGCTGCCGCGAGTTTGGCAATGGGCCAAGCAGGTGAAAGTATTCCTGCAGTAATAATAAGAGGATTAAACTTCAGAAAAAACAATACTTCGTCTTCCCAACTTTATCGTTCAAAAGATGAAGATTTTTTTAGAAAATAGACAATTACGTTTTAAGTATAAGGATTCTTTATGTGGAATAATCTTAGTTATCTCATAGACATTTTGATAATGTGGTATCTGATTTATCAGGTATACAAAAGATTTAATAATTCACATGCTATGCAATTATTGATACGAATAGTATCTATTTGGGTATGCTATTTCATCTCAAAACACTTCGGCTTACATCTAACTTCTTTTCTTCTTTGGTTAGTTTGTATTACTTTCCTTATACTTTTCTTAATCTCATTTCAAAATGATATTCGTAAAATATCCTCTGAAATCAATCCACTAGTACGAATTATTGCAATGATCAGAAAAGCTTTTAAATTTACCCCGTCAAATAATAAACTTTCTATTCTTGGAGATTCAACTTTCCAACTACTTGAAAAAGGTCTCGGAGCAATCATTATTATTGAGAGAAAAGAAGATTTAGATTCAATTTTTCGTAGTCCAGGTGAAAAAATTGACGCAGAAATCAGAACTGCACTCATGGAATCAATTTTTAATTCTACATCTCCATATCATGACGGGGCTATTCATATACGAAACGGAAAAATTTCACGAGTAAGATGTATTTTACCCTTATCTGAAAGCCAAGATATTCCTGCTTCCTACGGAACACGTCATAGGGCTGCACTAGGAGTTACAGAAAGTTCCGATGCACTAGCTATCATAGTTTCTGAGGAACGTAAAGAAATCGCTGTTATAGAAAATGGAGAAATCACTAAAATTGATACTATTGAACAACTAAGTGAATGGATAATGTTAAGAACAAAACCAAATGAGAACTCATTAGATTTCAAAAACCAATTCACAGTAACTAATTTAACAAATAACTGGAAATCAAAAATTTTCATACTCTTATGTCTTATCCTTCTTTCAAGTTTTGGAATAGATGAAAAAGTGACTCCTTCAAATATACTTTCTAATTTTTCAGAAAGTGAAACTGCTAGATATAAAGTTCCGATTTCTTTTTATAATATTCCAAAAAATCTTGATTTAGAATTAGATAGTTTCAAAGTGATTGAACTTCAAGTGAGTGGAAGAAAAAATATTCTAAATTTCTTGGATGAAGAAAAATTGATGATTCGGCTTAATCTAAAAAATTCTAACCCAGGAGAAAATTCTTATAGAATTTCATCACAAGATGTAATTATTCCTGACTCCCTTAAAATTGTAAGTTTTTCACCAAAAAAAGTATTTTATAGGCTAAAAACAAAGAATTGAGAATTTTTACCTTATAAAATCGTAACATGACCTCAAAAAAACCGTAACATTGCTGAAATAAACACATAATATATTTATCACATATCTTTTTGAGTCTGATTCGATATTTCTATTTTTTAGTATATCTGCAATTTAATAGAATATTGAATCAAACGTTTTTCTCAAATGAGTCCCGGATGAAAAACTAATAAAATATTAGAGAAACCCAAGGAGGAAGCAAACATGGTGAATGCTGTTTTTTATGGAGTAACAGTTTTAGTATCAATATTATTGTTTGAATCTAATGTTTTTGCAGCTGACAAACTTGATTCAGGTGATACCGCGTGGATTCTAACTTCAACTTGTTTAGTCTTATTTATGACAATCCCTGGATTAGCTTTGTTTTATGGAGGATTGGTTCGTTCAAAAAATATTTTATCAGTACTTATGCAGTGCTTTGCAATTGCATGTCTAATAACAGTTCTTTGGATAATGTATGGTTATAGCCTTGCGTTTTCAGGAGGTGGTAATTTTATAGGAAATCTTGATAAAGCATTCTTGTCAGGTGTCACAAGAGATTCATTAAGTGGAACATTACCAGAAACTGTTTTTGTTATGTTCCAGTTAACTTTTGCTATCATTACTCCTGCTCTGATAGTCGGTGCATTCGCAGAAAGAATGAAATTCTCTGCAATGCTTCTATTCAGTGCAATCTGGTTTACAATCGTTTACGCACCTGTTTGTCACTGGGTATGGAATGAAAATGGGTGGCTCTTCAAAATGGGAGCCTTAGATTTTGCTGGCGGAACTGTTGTACATATCAACTCAGGGATAAGTGCACTAGTCGCAGCACTTATTATAGGGAATCGAAGAGGATTCCCAGAACAACAAATGATGCCCCATAACCTTACTATGACTGTTACTGGTGCTTCTATGCTATGGGTAGGGTGGTTTGGATTTAATGCAGGTAGTGCAGTTTCAGCAGGAACAGATGCAGGAATGGCAATGCTAGTTACACATATTTCTGCCGCCGCTGCCGCTTTGGCTTGGATGGCCTGTGAATGGATGAAATACGGGAAAGCAAGTGTACTTGGAATCGTAACTGGCGCAGTTGCTGGACTTGTATGTATTACTCCTGCCTCTGGGTCAGTAGGTCCAATGGGTGGATTAGCACTTGGTATTGCGGCTGGATTTATCTGCTATTATGCAACTCATATTATGAAAGAAGTTTTTAAAATAGATGATTCCCTAGATGTTTTTACTGTCCACGGTGTTGGTGGAATAGTAGGTGCTCTCTTAGTTGGTGTTTTTGTTGCTTCAAATCTAGGTGGTGCAGGGTTAGGTAAAGATGTAACAATGGGTGGTCAACTTTACATTCAATTAATAAGTGTAGTTGCCACATTAATTTACGCGGGTGTTCTTTCATTCATCATATTAAAAGTAGTGGACGGTATTTGCGGCCTTAGAGTTTCTGAGGACGAAGAAGATGAAGGGCTTGACACAACAATGCATAATGAGAGAGGGTATGACATATAGTTTTTCGTCAGCCCGTACCCATTTGGGGATACTTGAAATAGTTTATGCTATGAATTTTGATAGGAGATTTAAAAATGAAAAAAGTACTCTCAGTGTTAGTTGTTTCTCTATTTATTGGTCTTTCTCTGGCTGGATGTATGACTCCATTAGAGCAAGCGATTGAAAAGAACAAACAGGCTTTAGAAAAAATCAGAAAATCACACGGTAAATAGTAGAAGTTTTAAAATTTAGTTAAAAAAAGAAGACCTCAGCAGTGAGGTCTTCTTTTTTTTGTTTGCAATTTGAGTTCAAATCTTGTTGAATAGTCAGAATTGAGAATTTTCTGTTTGTCGAACAATAAGGAGAACATAAATGAAAATCTTTTCTCTTTTGTTTTTAGTCCTCTTTTCGGTATTTACTTTGTCAGGTTGTACTGCTCGTCATGGAGGATATACCAAAGAAGATACTGGCAAAGTACTTGGAGGTATTGCAGGAGGAGTCTTAGGTTCTAGAGTTGGGAAAGGAAGAGGTAGAATGATCGCAACAATTGGAGGTGCTATTGTTGGTGCAATGATAGGAGGAGAAATAGGAAAACAACTTGATGAGAGAGACCGCCTCTTATTAGGAAAAACTACACAATCTGCATTAGAACACGGAAAATCCGGGTCTACAAACAGTTGGAAAAACCCTGATTCTGGAAATAGCGGGATTATCGTCCCTAAAAGGGCTTACAGACCAAGAATTACTCGATTAAGAAAAAGATACAAATATTGTAGGGAATTCCAGCAAACTATAATTGTTGGAGGAATGAAAGAAAATGCATATGGAAAAGCTTGCAGACAACCTGATGGCCAATGGAAAATTGTCAGATAATTTAAATTTAGCAATTTCAGGAGATTAAAATGGTAATTAAGGCCACAAGAAAAAGAAATTGGTTTGCTTACTTCTCTGATAATTATCGTTGGTCTTTTATTACATCTATTGCTCTTATGAGAACCACCGTTGGAGCTTCAGATCCATCAGAAATATTTGAAGTATGTAGAAAAATAGAAAATTCTAATGGAAGTGATAAATCCTGGACAAGAGAATGGACAAAAATGGGAGAGAAGATAAGAAAACTAGCAATGGAAGAAAAAAGAAAAAAGCATTTTCTTTCAGCATCTTCTCATTTTAATAGAGCATGTCACTACTTCCAAATGGCTGATAGATTCGCCTTCCCAAAGAATAAAGTTTCAAACGCAACATACAAAAAATCTATCGATTGCTTTCAACAATATACTCAACTAACAGACGCTCCAAAAATTGAATGTGTAGAAATTCCTTTTGAAGGGAAAAAAACTTTACCTGCATATTTTATTCATGCGCAAAATACTCGTAAAGAAAAACCTCCTGTAGTTCTTTCGTATACAGGTTTTGATGGAACTAAGGAAACATCATTTGTCCTTGGAGGACTAGCTCTAGCGAGAAGGGGTATGAGTGTTGTTGTACCAGACACCCCAGGAGTTGGTGAATCAATTCGATTTAGAAAAAACTTCCTCAGATATGATTATGAAGTAGCGGCTACCGCAATCATCGATTGGTTAGAAAAAAGGAAAGATGTGAATGCAAAAAAGGTAGGAATAATGGCCTCTAGTTTAGGAGGGTATTACTCCCCTCGTTCGGCTTCTATGGAAAAAAGAATTAAAGCATGTGTAGCATGGGGTGCTATTTGGGATTACCATCGAATATGGAAAAAAAGAATAGATGCTGCTTTCAAAATACAACTCCCTTCTCCTGGCAATCATCTAGCATGGAGTTTTAATGTCAAAACAGCCGAACAAGGATTGGAAAAGCTAAAGAATTTTAAGCTTGACGGTATTGTTCAAAAAATGAAATGCCCATTTTTGATTGTTCACGGAGAAGATGATCAACAAATTCCCCTTAGTGATGCAAAAAAGCTTTATTCTGCTTCAGGGTCAAAAGATAAAACTTTGAAAATTTTTAATGGAGATAATGGGGGTTCTCAACACTGCCATATGGATTACCTAACTCCAGTCGTTCCATATATGGCAGATTGGATATACGAAAAACTCTCTTAAAAAACCTGTTTTTCTCATCTTTTTCTAACTAACTTGCCTTGTACTTTTCTAAAAGTGTATAATTCGCCTCTCGGCGTACCCGATATTACGTAAAAATGTTTAATCTCTGGTATATCTAACAATAGTTAACTGAAGAATTCGCTGTTAGAAAAGCGTTTTACAGGTTTTAACGCTAAGAATGAAGGATTTTTTGATGGAAAAAAAAGGATTGTACAATCCTGCATATGAACATGATGCCTGTGGCGTCGCGTTCGTGGCTCATTTGCATGGAGAGAAATCTAAAAAAATTGTTGACAACGCACTAACTGCTCTTAAGAACTTAGATCATAGGGGAGCATGCGGATGCGAAGATAACACTGGAGATGGAGCAGGTATCCTCATTCAAATACCCCATAAATTTCTCAGCAAAATAACAAAAGATGAAGATTTTTCTTTACCTGAAGAAGGCAGTTATGGAACTGGTTTAGTTTTTCTTCCAAACGAAATATCAGACGCGAAAAAATGCAAATCGGCTTTCAACGAAATTGTAGAAGAGAACAACGCAAAGATACTCGGATGGCGAGATGTTCCTATCGATTTATCAAGTGTGGGCGAAACTGCTAAGGGTGCCGCACCAAAAATACAACAAATATTTATTGGAAATTTTAAAAATATAGATACCCAGATGGATATCGAACGTCGTTTATATGTAATAAGAAAATGCATAGAACATAAAATTTTGGACTCTAAAATGGATTCTAATGAAGATTTTTATATGCCTAGTCTCTCTTCGAAAACGATGATTTATAAGGGAATGCTTCTTACAGAACAAGTTGGAACCGTTTTTTTAGACTTGCAAAATCCAGAAATTGACTCAGCTATTGCTCTAGTTCATTCTCGTTTTTCAACAAACACCTTTCCGTCTTGGAAATTAGCGCATCCTTACAGGTACATATCTCATAACGGTGAAATTAATACAGTTAGAGGGAATACAAATTGGATGCATGCTCGACAAACTCTTTGTGACTCAGAATATCTTCCTGATCTGAAAAAAGTCCTTCCAGTTGTAACTGAAGGAGGAAGTGATTCTGCTGTTTTTGATAATGTTTTGGAATTCCTTTATATGGGAGGGTATGAACTACCCCACGCAGTTTTGATGATGATTCCTGAACCTTGGGCAGGGCACAAACTTATGGGTAAAGAAAGAAAAGCTTTTTATGAATATCATGCTTGTCTAATGGAACCTTGGGATGGTCCTGCAAGTATTGCTTTCACGGATGGAACATCGATAGGTGCTGTTTTAGATAGAAACGGATTACGTCCTTCTCGTTACTACGTAACAAAAGACGACCTTGTTATTATGGCATCAGAAGCAGGAGTTTTAGATATTCCGCCTGAGGACGTCTTAATAAAAAATAGGTTACAGCCTGGCAGAATTTTTTTAGTAGATACTTCACAGGGTAGGATCATTGATGATGAGGAGTTAAAAAAAGCATACACAGAAAAATTTCCCTATGATGAGTGGCTCAAAAATTTAGTACACATCAATGATATAAGTCAAAATTCTAGTGATAAAGTTAAGGAAATTTCATCACTGCAAGATAGGCAACGAGCTTTTGGTTATACAAAAGAGGACTTAGAATTCTTTTTGGCTCCAATGGTTCAGGAAAAAAATGACCCTATAGGTTCGATGGGGAATGATGCATCTCTAGCGCTTTTGTCTAACAATTCAAGGCTTCTTTATGATTATTTCAAGCAACTTTTTGCTCAAGTTACGAATCCTCCACTCGATGGAATAAGAGAAGAATTAGTAACACAGGTCAGTGTGACGGTTGGACCACAACAAAATATTTTCAAACCGTCTGCTAATTCTTGCGCTCAGATCAAACTTGACACTCCAATTCTAACAAATAAAAATCTAGCAAAGCTTAAAAATATCGATTTGCCAGAATTTCAATCTATTACTCTTCCTACCCTATTCAATCCTGAAGAAGGGGAAAAAGGACTTAGAAAATCTTTAGACGAGCTATTTAAAGATGCAGATAAGGCAATTGCTTCAGGAAAGAATCTAATTATTCTTTCAGATAGAAACGTTTCGGCAAAGATGGCACCTATCCCTGCTTTACTAGCTACTTCAGGATTACATCATCACCTTGTAAGAAAAGGTACACGGACTAGAACAGATATTATCGTTGAAACTGGAGAAGCCAGACTAGTACATCATATGTGTGTTCTCTTAGGTTATGGCGCAAAAGCTATCAATCCATATCTCGCAATGGAAACCATTGAAGACCTTATAAAAAAAGGGACCGTTGAAGAGAAAGACTATAATATCGCATATGAGAACTACATTAAGGCATTAAACAAAGGCATTTTAAAAGTTACAGCTAAAATGGGAATTTCTACGATACAGTCCTATACAGGAGGACAGATTTTCGAAGCGGTGGGATTAAACCAAGAATTTGTGGATGAATTTTTCACCTGGACTGCAACTCAAATACAGGGAGTCGATCTAAAAATAATCGCAGAAGAAACTTTAGTTAGACATAATAAAACTTTTTCAAACCAACCGTCTGCAAATCCTGAACTCGATTCCGGTGGACTTCTTCAATGGAGAAGAGACGGCGAATATCACATGTTTAATCCACAAACTATCTTTAAGCTTCAACATGCAACATCATCTGGAAACTATGAGATCTTTAAGGAATACTCTGAATTGGTTGATGAACAAAGTTCTAATTTAGCAACTCTTAGAGGTTTATTTAATTTGAAATGGGCAGACAAACCTGTCCCGTTAGAAGAAGTCGAACCAGTTGAATCCATTTTCCAAAGATTTAGTACTGGTGCTATGTCTTATGGTTCAATAAGTAGCGAGGCACATGAGACATTAGCAATTGCGATGAACAGAATTGGCGGAAAATCTAATACTGGAGAAGGAGGAGAGGATCCTAGACGTTTTACTCCAGATCCCAATGGAGATTTACGTAGAAGTGCAATGAAACAAGTTGCTTCTGGAAGATTTGGGGTAACAAGCGAATACTTAGTAAATGCAGATGACATTCAAATCAAAATGGCGCAGGGAGCAAAACCTGGAGAAGGAGGTCAACTTCCTGGTCATAAAGTTTATCCATGGATAGCTAAGGTTAGATACTCTACTCCTGGTGTTGGATTAATATCTCCTCCACCACATCATGATATTTACTCAATTGAAGATTTGGCTCAATTAATTTATGACTTAAAAAATTCTAATAGAGATGCAAGAATAAATGTGAAATTGGTTTCTGAGGTTGGAGTAGGAACTGTAGCTGCAGGAGTTTCAAAGGGTCACTCAGATGTAGTACTTATTTCTGGTCATGATGGAGGCACAGGAGCATCTCCTATAACAAGCATCAAACATGCAGGCACTCCATGGGAATTAGGACTTGCCGAAACGCAACAAGTTCTTGTAATGAACCGTCTTAGAGACAGAATTGTCGTGCAAGTAGACGGACAGATGAAAACAGGCAGAGATGTGGTTATTGGGGCTTTACTCGGCGCTGATGAATTTGGTTTTGCTACAGCTCCATTAGTAGTTATGGGATGTGTAATGATGCGAGTTTGTCATTTAAATACATGTCCAGTCGGTATTGCTACTCAGGATCCAAACTTGAGGAAATGCTTTGAGGGAAAACCCGAACATGTTGTTAATTTTTTCCAATTTATTGCTCAAGAAGTACGAGAATTAATGTCGAGACTTGGCTTTCGTACAATGGAAGAAATGATTGGACGGGTAGATAAGATTGACCATCAAAGTGCTAATGACCACTGGAAAGCTAGAGGAATAGATTTTTCAGCCCTCCTTTATCAAGACGAAAAATTTAAAAACCTTCCTATAAGAAACATCGGTGGACAAGACCATAAATTAGAAGAAACTCTTGATTTGCAAGAAATTCTTCCTCGCTGTTTAGACAGTATCGTAACAGGTAATTCTATAAAATTTGAACTCCCTATTAGAAATGTTAATAGAACTGTGGGAACTATTACTGGTTCGGAACTTACAAAAAAATGGGGTAGTGAGGGTTTACCTGAAGATACAATTCATATTCATTTCAAAGGTTCTGCAGGACAAAGTTTCGGTGCTTTCATTCCAAAAGGAATGACTTTCGAACTCGAGGGAGATGCCAACGACTATATGGCAAAAGGTTTGTCTGGCGGGAAAATCATGGTTTATCCACCAAATAATTCAACTTTTGTTGCTGAAGAAAATATATTAATCGGAAATGTAGCCCTATACGGTGCAACTTCTGGAGAAGCTTACTTTAGAGGGCTTGCTGGCGAGAGATTTTGTGTTCGAAATAGTGGTGCTGAAGCCGTCGTTGAAGGAGTCGGAGACCATTGCTGTGAATATATGACGGGAGGACGTGTAGTTGTTTTAGGTCAAACAGGCAGGAATTTCGCAGCAGGAATGTCTGGAGGTATTGCATACGTACTTGACCTTGAAGGAAATTTTGAATTGAAATGCAATAAGGAAATGGTAGAACTAGAAAAACTTATCATTCCCGATGATATTGAAGAAGTAAAAAGCCTTATAAGTAATCATATAACTTATACAAAAAGTACACTTGCTAAAAATATAATTGAAAATTGGGAGGATTTACTTCCAAAATTTATCAAAGTAATGCCTACAGATTATAAAAGAGCTATGATGGCAAAAGAAATAGCTAAAGAAAAAGGAATTCCTTGGGAAGAAGCAGTTATGGAGGGTGCACATGGGTAAGGCTACTGGTTTTTTCGAATATGGCAGAGAGAAAGCTAAAGGACGTCCTATTGAAGAAAGAAAACAGGATTGGAATGAAGTGTATCTTCCTTTTCCTGAAGACAAACTGCAAACTCAAGGCGCACGCTGCATGAATTGTGGTATTCCTTTTTGTCACAGCGATTGTCCTCTTGGAAATTTTATTCCTGACTGGAATGATTTAGTTTATAGAAATCGATGGGAAGAAGCATCAGATCGTTTACATGCGACCAATAATTTTCCCGAGTTTACAGGAAGACTCTGTCCTGCACCTTGTGAGGGGGCATGCGTATTAGGAATTAATAAAGACCCTGTAACAATAAAACAAATTGAAGTATCTATTATAGACAAGGCTTTTGAAGAAGGATGGGTAAGGGCTACTCCTCCTGATTCAAGAACGGACAAAAGTATTGCTATAGTTGGTTCTGGGCCTGCTGGGTTAGCCGCAGCACAACAACTAAATCGAGCAGGACATACAATTACTGTTTTTGAGAGAGATGACCGTTTGGGAGGACTTCTTCGTTACGGTATTCCTGAATTTAAAATGGAAAAAAAGTTTCTAGATAGAAGAATAGAAATCATGGAAGAAGAAGGAATAAATTTTAAGACTGGATGCGAAATTGGCGGCAATATATCTGCTGGTTCAATTAAAGAAGAGTTTGACGCGATGGTACTTGCTGGTGGTGCAAAACAACCAAGAGACCTTCCTATACCTGGAAGAGAACTCAATGGCATATATTTTGCGATGGAATTTCTTCCATTGCAAAATCGCATTTGTGAAGGAGACCCGATACCTGAACAAGACGTCATCTCAGCCAAAGATAAAAATGTTATAATAATTGGAGGAGGAGATACTGGAGCAGATTGTCTTGGCACATCAATTAGACAAGGGGCAAAGGAAATTCATCAACTTGAAATTTTACCAAAACCACCATTAGAAAGAGATTCCGAGAAGAATCCTTGGCCTTTATATCCAAATGTTTTTAGAGTATCTTCAGCACATGAAGAAGGTGGAGAACGTCTTTACTCCGTTTCCACTAAATGTTTTGAAGGCACAGATGGAAAAGTTGAAAAACTTCAAATAGTGAATGTAGAAAGCAAAATAGACGAAAACGGACGAATGAATTTTAATGAAGTAGAAGGAAGTAATTTTGAATTAAAAGCAGATCTTGTCTTGTTAGCTATGGGATTCCTCGGACCAGAACAAAACGGTCTTCTGAAAGAATTAAATATAGATGTAAACGAACGTACAAACGTAAAAAGAGATCAAAACTGGATGACTAATGTGCCCGGGATTTTTACTGCTGGAGATATGCAAAGAGGTCAATCTTTAATAGTTTGGGCAATAGCTGAAGGTCGTTCTTGTGCACAGGCTGTCGACAGTTTTTTAATGGGAAAATCCGAATTACCTGCCCCACTTTCCTAAATATCGATAATATTATGAATTAAAAGATTTTTTCCAACCTAGCCGTTCGGAAATAAGATTTATTAGATTTGAACGATTTAACGAATATATATGGAAATGTCTAACTCCTAAATTTTCAAGAGATAAAATTAACTCTGACGTCAAATCTGCCGAAAGTTGGTTGAAACTAGAAATGTCATTTTTAAATCTTAAAAGTTTCTTGACAACTTTGTCAGGCACACTTGCACCACAACGTTTTGCAAAACGAATAGTTTGTTCTATATTTCGTATTGGCAAAATTCCAGGGATCAAAGGAATAGAAATATTCTTACGTGTACAATGTTCTAAAAAAAGTTCCCACACTTTAGGTTCAAAGAAAAATTGAGATATTGCATAATCTGCACCAGCGGAAACTTTTTCTGAGAAAAATTGAAAATCTTTTTCAAAATTACTAGTTTCAGGGTGCCCTTCTGGATAACAAGCAACACCAATAGAACTAAACCCTCCAATACTTCTAAGCCATCTCAATAAGTCTATCGCATATTTAAAATCTGGAGAAATAAGTTTATTTTCAGGAAAATCTTCAGGGATATCTCCACGAAGTGCAAGAATATGAAACATATTGTTTTCTTTATATATTTTGATCAATTCAGTAAGTTCAGTCATGGTTGCACCTACACACGTTAAATGCGCAACTACTCTCTCCTCATAAATTTTAGATAATTTTGTAACTAAATCTAAAGTTCCTTTCTGGGTGGTACCTCCTGCACCATAGGTGACAGAAAAGAAACACACTTCGACCAATGAATTAATCTTCTTAACTTCTTCAAGAAGAGACAAACGGGCGTCTTCACTTTTAGGAGGAAAAAATTCTATAGAAATTGTAGAATGAGAACTAGAAATATTTTTAATGAATTGGGAATTCAAATCTAGTACTCCTATATATAAAATAAAAAATAAAAAAAAACCGGTGCGGATATTTCATCCACACCGGCAATTAAAACAGGTTCTAAGATAAACCTTCAAGTGCTGCATAAAGCGCATCATTATCAGGCAATTCAGGTGGTGTAGGCGACACTTGTATATGAGCAACCTTTCCTTCCTTGTCAATCAAAATTACTGCTCTATTACTAAAACCTCCTTCATGCAAGAGACCATAAGATTGAACAGTATTTTTTGCAGGAAAATCACTTAAAAGTGGATATTCTACTCCAAGTTTTTCTGCCCATGCGGCATGAGAAAATTTACTATCTACGCTAATTCCCAAAACTTGACAGTTTGCACTTTCAAATTTATCAGACTGAGCCTGATAAACTGGAAGTTGTTCCCCACAAGGACCTGAAAAATCGAAAGGGTAGAAACATAGGAGAACATTACTTTTTCCTCGATAATCACTTAACTTAATATTATCTCCTGCATCTAACGCCTGAGGAAGATCAAAATCTGGAGCTTCATCACCAACTGCTAATGTCATTTAAAATCTCCTTAAAAGAAATCTAAAGTTAGTCTTCTAACTATGCTGAGGCGAAACGTGAAGCAACATCTTCCCAATTCACAACATTCCACCATGCAGCAATATAATCAGGTCTTCTATTCTGATAATTCAAATAATATGCATGTTCCCATACATCAATACCAAGAAGAGGGACAAAACCTTCAGTTCTTGGACTAGTTTGATTTGGCATAGTTTTGATTTCTACTGAACCAGAACCAGATTTAGTTACAAGCCAACACCAACCACTTCCTTGAACTCCTGTTGCAGATTTTGAAAAATCATCCTTAAATTTATCAAAATCACCAATTGCAGATGCTAAATCTCCACTTGGAGCACCGCCACCATTTGGGCTCATATTTTTCCAGAAGATACAGTGATTATCATATCCACCACCATTAAAATTTACAGCTCCTCTAATATCTTCGGGGACTGAATCTATGTTTGAAAGAATTTCTTCAATGCTTTTTCCTTCAAGATCAGTTCCTGCAGAAACATTATTCAGATTTGTAGTATATGTATTGTGATGTTTCGTATGATGAATTTCCATAGTCCTAGCGTCAAGATTTGGCTCTAATGCTGCGTAATCGTAATCAAGATTTGGAAGTTCAAATGCCATGGGCGTTTTCTCCTTTATTTAAAAATTAAAAAATAAATTTACAATTAATGAATATACACTTTATTACATTTCTTTCGTAACATAAAACCGAACATGAGGATACAAAAAACACGCTCAAACTGCAAGATATCCTCCATCTACAACAAGATTATGTCCATGGATATACTCCGAGGATTCGGAAGATAAAAACACAATCGATTGAGCAATTTCTTCTGGTTTTCCAAATCTTGGAAGTGGCATATTTGCTGTCCTATGAGTTTCTATTGTCGGATCTTCTTTAATAAGTTCTTCCATACCTTCTGTCATAATTGGTCCTGGAGCAACTGCATTTACATTTATATTTTCTTTAGCTAATTCAAAAGAAAAAGAACGTGCCATATTTACAATCGCACCTTTACATGCACAATATACGGAAAAATTCGGTGCACCAACAAAACCAAAAGTGCTGGAAATAAGTACTACTTTACCCCCGTGACGCTTTCTAAACTCAGGAACTATTTTCTGAACAGACAAATAATATCCTTTTATATTTACTCTCCAAGCATGTTCTAAGTCCTCTTCCTGTACTTCCATCAATGGTTTCGTAGGACGAAAAATTGCACCACATACTAAAATATCAATACCCCCGAAAGTTTTTGACGTTTCAGAGATCATTTTTTCAATATCCTCGCTTTTTCCACAATCTACTTCAATAGACTTAATTTTTCCTCCGCTCTCTTTAATATCTTCTTCTAATTTTTTTAGTCTTTTCCGATCTAAATCGGCAACTGCTACACTCGCACCTTTTTTTGTAAATAATTTAGCTGTAGCAGCTCCTATTCCTTGTGCACCTCCCGTAATTAAAACAACCTTTCCCTCAAATTCCATACGACCTCCAAATAAAGGAATTTAAAAAATTTATTTTAAATCTTCATCTTCTGTATATCATCAAAATCTCTATATAGCAGAGACAAATCATCTTCAATCATGCCTCTAGAGACTGCTTTGTGTATAAACTCAAGTGTTTTCTCTCCAAGCTCAGCTTTTAATTTATTTTTTTTAGCCAATTTAATAGCAAGACCTACATCTTTATCCATATTATATATTCTAGCTAAAGCATTCCATTTTCCCGAAAGTATATTATTTGGAAACCGGTGCTTACTAGCATAACTAAATGCAGTTGAAACATTAAAAACATCAATCATATCTTTAACATTTATTCCCATTCTCTCTGCCAAACGTGCCCCTTCACAAGTGGCGAGAAACATAGTATGAAGAACCATATTATGGATAAGTTTCATCGTCTGACCAGAACCTATTTCACCTAAATGAAAAATATTATCTGTGAATAAAGACAAAACATTTTTCGTCTTTATTAGTACCTTTTTATCTCCTCCAATCATAAGTGTTAATTTTCCTTCTTGTATCCCAGAAGGTCCTCCACTCATTGCTGCATCTAGGTAAGAAATACTTTTTTCTGATGCTTTTTCTGCAATTTTCTTCGTTTGAGTTGGATCAGAAGTTGTAAGGTCAAAAACTACCAAACCTTCTCTTCCATTTCTTAATATACCTTGCTTTCCATGAAAAATTAGTTTTATCTCTTTCGATGAAGGAACCACAAAAAAAATAACAGAACATTTTTGTGACATTTTAATAGGTTCAGCTATAAAGAGATTTTTGTTTTTAGAAACTTTATTTCTAATGTCAGGATTCACATCCCATATATAAATGTCACTTCTCATCTTACCTAAACGAATGGCTAAAGGTTCTCCCATTCTGCCTAATCCAACCACTCCTACTGGTCTCATTTTTGACATGTGAAAAACTCCCAAAAAAATAATCTAAAGGAAAAACAAATATAAAACTCTATATTTCAGATGAGGAATATCTGCACTTTCAGAAAAAACTCTATATGAACTTTAAATTTATGTCATTGTAAACACAGAAAACAGAAGAGTCTATTACAGAAAAAGAAAATGGGGGATGTGAGGACGTAAAAAACTAATAAGACCCTTTAAACAAAAAAACAATTTTTAAATTTTTCTAAGAAAACAACCAATACATACCAGCTATAACCGCAACGACCGCGATTGTAATTCTAGTAGGCATTCACATAAATCTATTCACAAAAACCTCATTTTTAACTCATTAAAATATTTGCTGGTGAGCCGCCCGGGACTCGAACCCGGGACCTACGGATTAAAAGTCCGGTGCTCTACCAACTGAGCTAGCGGCTCCCAACAAGAAAGAATATCTACTTCGGGTCATAAGATAAGTCAAGTCCATATCTAGTGTTTTCTGATTTTTTATATGTAAAAATCAACACAAAAAAAATAAGAAACTTGACTATATCTATGTCTGCGTGTTCAATCAAACAAGATCTGATGTATTTGCCGGCGTAGCTCAGAGGTAGAGCAGCTGATTCGTA
Source organism: uncultured Nitrospinaceae bacterium (assembly GCA_964558115.1). GTDB lineage: Bacteria > UBA8248 > UBA8248 > UBA8248 > UBA8248 > UBA3496. Next base: position 26,226 of record CAZLCI010000026.1, read on the forward strand.
ATCAGCAGGTCAGGAGTTCAAGTC
>CAZLCI010000027.1:0-24250 GCA_964558115.1 uncultured Nitrospinaceae bacterium
AATAAAAATAATAACAAATGATGAAAGAAGGATTATTGCCCTTGAGGGTTATGGATTAGAATTGACTGGGCGAATGTTTGTAGATACAGAGACAGGCGTTCCAGTTAAAAGAGATGGGGTCGAATTGAAAAGTTCTTTGCTTGATAGGCAACAATTCAATATGGAGAAATAAATGGGCGAAAGTACTGAAAGAATTGTTGATGGGAATGGACTGAGAATTGCTATAGTCTATTCTGAATATAACGGTTCTATTGTTAATGAATTACTAAGAGGTGCAAAAGAAGGACTCGAGAAATGTAATGTTTTAGAGAAAGATATTTTATGTGCTTCTGTTCCAGGTGCATTTGAAATACCTCTTGTTGTTAAAAGATTGTGTAAGGATTCAGTCAGTCAGCAACCTGATTTAGATAACATTTTAGATGACAATTTTGATGGCAAAATAGTTGCACATCCTAATAAAATTAATGCGATTATTGCATTAGGATGTGTTATACGAGGTGAAACTTCACATTATGATTTAATTTGCAATGAAGTAACGAGAGCGATTCTTGATATTTCATTGGATTTTGATATTCCAATTCTTCATGGCATTTTAACTACAGAAAATTTAGAGCAGGCAAAAGAACGTTCAGGAGAGAAAATGGATAATAAAGGGTATGAATGTGCACTTTCTGCTGTTCTGATGGGTTTAATGTGATGGAAGTAATGGGAGAGTTTAGATCAAGTGGGAGAGAAGAGGCAATAAAAATACTGTATTTCTTGGAAAACGATTCAGAATTACAAAAATCAATTTTGAAATTTGAAGAAGAAGATTTAGAAACTTTGATACCGATTGAGGATTTGGTAGAAAAATATGAAACGATCCATCCTTGCAATAAGAGGAGTGAAAGACAAAGAAAAACTAGAGATTATGCTTTAAGAATTGTATCTAAAGTATATGATAATAAAAGGGAAATAGATAAAGACATTATAAAATATAGCAAAATACGTATTGAAAGAATAGATATGATAACTCTTTGTATTTTGCGATTAGGGATATGTCAATTTGCCTATTTTAATGACATCCCATCTGACATGAAGGCTAACGTAATTATAAGTGAGTGCGTTAAGTGGTCAAAAATTTATGAAGAAGATGTCAGTACAACGGGATGGTCTAATGGTGGCCCATCTTTCATTAACGGGATCTTGGATAGAATTTTTCATGAAAAGATTGCAGGTTAAAACTAAATACATGATGAGAAAATACAAATTTAAATATCTTACATTTTTACTTCCTTTGGCGATTATTTTTCTCAGTTCATGTGGTTACAGATTAGAAGGAACTAAGATACCAAAGTTTTTAATTGGGAAGAATTATATTTTTGTTTCACAATTCAAAAATATGTCCGGGGAATCTAATCTTTCTCAGATTTTTACACGAAACGTAAGAAATAGTTTTTTGAAGGATGGCAGACTTAAACCGGCGGATAAGAATAAGTCAGATGTATCTCTCAAAGCAAAAATTATTGAGTATAAGCTAATTCCTGTAGGATTTAGCAAAGATGACCAAGTCCAAAGATATAGAGTTTTCTTGAAAATTGAGTACGAATTGTCAGATCTTAGTAGTGGTAATAGGTTGCAATTCAAGAAATTAGAAACAGAAATAGAATTTGAAATTTCTTCAAAGGTAGATGAAAGCGACAAGAATAGAAACGATGCGGTTGAAAAGGGGGCAGAGAATTTTTCTTTAGAATTGCTAGATACCATTTTTGAAACATTTTAAAACCAATGAGAACTAACAGTTCAAATATTTTATTAGAATTAGAAAATATAAATTCACGCCAAATGCCCTCTGTAATATTACTGCATGGCAAAAATTCTTTCCTTAAAGGTCAATTCATAGAAAAAATTAGATCTAATTCTTTATCGAAAGATCAGGGTTCTTTTAATCATGATATTTTTGATCTTAATCAGGCAGAGTTAATGGATATACAGACAGCTTCACAAACTTTTCCTTTTATCTCAGATAAGCGTCTAATAGAAATTAAAAATGCAGAAAAGATTAGTGCTGATGATAGAGATCAATTGGAAAAAATGGTCACAGATAAAATAGATTCTGTGATTTTATTTTTTATGTCTGATAAAGTTGATGCTAGAAGTGTTTTTTACAAAATCTTAAAAAAACATGGAAAGATTCTTGATGTTGATTCTTTCCCTAACTACCTGCTAAAAGAATGGACAATTTCTACAGCAAAGACTTTAAATATAAATATAGCAAATGATGTATCAGAATTTATTCTCGAAATTGTTGAACCATCAATGGGGCATATATATTCTGAATTGAAAAAATTAAGAGATTTCGTTGGTGACGGTGGTAATGTTTCTGTTGATGATGTCTCAAGTTTAGTAGGACGAACAAAAGTAGATGCTATTTTTAAAATTGGAGATCTTTTTTTAGAAGGTAACTTGGAAGAAGTGCTGATAGTGGTTCGAAGATTGTTGAATAATGAGCCACCAGAATTACTATTAGGTGTTTTAAGATCAAACGTAAGTAGATGGTTGGCATGTAAAGTTTCTGTTGCTAAAGGAATGAATGATTCTACTATAGTAAAAACTACAAATATTCCAAAATTTTTACTTAACAATATCAAGAAAAAATGTACAAACCTTTCTGTTTCTTACCTGAGATATCTATGTTTTAGTTTAGAGGTATTAGATAGGAAAATTAAACGGGAAGGTGATAAAACTAATATATGTAGATTTTTTGAAATATTTTTTGTGGAAAGTTATTTAGAAAAAAATAAATAGAAATTGACTTCAGTTATTTTTGTGCAGATTTACTCAATCTTGAAATCAGCCTGGAGGCAGTTTTTTTGTGTATTAAATTCTTCGTTGCAGCTTTGTTTAAAGAACGTTGTGCGTCAATTAATGAACTAGCAGGGTCTTCATTCTTTTCTATTAACTCTCTTACAAATTTAATCTTATTTCTAAGTTGTGTTTTAGATGCTTTATTGCGTGAGTTTCTTAGGAGACTCTGTCTATGTCTTTTTTTTGCAGATGGACTATGTTCCAATTTTAATTCCTAATAGAAGTAGTAATATCTTAAAAGCAAGAAAAATAACATTATGCGACGACTTGTCAAGTTTAGATCGCTAAAATATTTAGAATCTTCAATCTTTTTAATAGATGAAATAATTTAAAAGTATATTTTATGAATATCAAACAAATTCTATCGTTTTCGGGAAGAGTAAGTTTTGCGACATTAGTCAGTAGAGTTCTGGGTTTCTGTAGAGACGTTCTTATTGCTAGGTCGTTAGGTGCAGGTTTGTTTGCAGATATCTTTTTTGCCGCTTTTTCTGTCCCAAGTATTTTTAGAAGAATTTTCACAGATGGAGCATTAAACTCCTCTTTTATCCCAATATATAAAGATATCGATAACGCTGATTCAGAAAGGAACAGAAATAAATTTAGTGGCGCTGCATCTATGGTCATTATTTTGTGTTTCTTCTTAATAACCATTTTGGGTATTTATTTCTCAGATATTATAGTTCAGATATTGTTTCCAGGATTCATAAAATTCGATAAAAAGTTTTACCTGACCAGTAATTTGCTGAAAATTATGTTCCCATTTCTTTTCTTTATTTCTCTTTGGGGAATAGCTAGTTCGATCCTAAATGCTAATAAATTTTTCTTTCTTCCTGCGATTGCACCAGCATTGCAGAATTTAACAATGATAATTGTATTGTTAATGTTTCTAGATTCATCGTACGAGAATATCTTATTTTCATTGGCATGGGCTGTTTTGGTAGGTGGTATTCTTCAATTCTCAATTCAGTTGCCAATATTATTTAAAAATAAAATCTTTCCAATTATCACAAATCCTTTCAAGATTTTAGAGTTACGCAGATTTTTCTTGATGGTCGGTCCTACTGCGCTGAGTATAGGGGTACTTCAAATAAATGTTTTGTTAGATAGAATTTTAGCTTCTTTTTTGTCAGTTGGTTCAATTTCTTATTTATACTATGCAAATAGATTGGTTCAATTTCCTCATGCTCTCATATCTATCGCAGTTACAACCGTTGCATTTCCTATAATGTCAGAAAAGAAAAAAGGTCATCTAAATACAGAATCAAAAGACACATTACGAGAATCTAGTGAAATTTTGCTAAGTGTTGCAATTCCTGCATCTGTAGGTTTGATTATACTTGCTTGTCCTATTATAGAATTGCTTTTCAAAAGGGGTGAATTTAGCAATGCAGATGTTTTGTCTAGTGCAAAGACTTTGCAGGCTTATTCCTTTGGAATTGTATTCTTTGGAATAAATAGGTTGATCGTATCTGCATATCACGCTGTCTTAGAAGCAAAGTACCCTATGAGATGTGCATATTACACTTTATTTTCAAATCTAGTATTTAGCCTCTTGTTGGTATATCCTTTCGGTTATGCTGGAATAGCATTTGCAACATCTGTTTCTAGTTTTGTGAATTTTCTCTTGCTTACAAGAAAAAACACTGCAACACAGGTCGGAGTTTTTCTTCCAAATTTTTACGCATTAACAAAGAAATTCTTATTTCCTGCAATTATAATGGCTTGTATGCTTTTTCCCGTAAACTTTTTCTTTTGGGAAAAAATGGATACTTTTCTGAGTAAAGTTCTGTTTCTTTTCTTAGAAATTGTTTTGTCATCAGCATTGTATTTCTTGATGATATATTTAATAAAAACGAAATCTAAATAACCAATAAGTCTAAAAAAGGTTTGAGTTGATTTTATGAATATACGAATAGTTGAAGAATTTAGAGAATATTTATTTTTAGAAAAAAAACTCTCTGAAAATACTGTCGAAAATTACATATCTGATATTTCTTTATTTGCAATTTTTTTGGGAAATGAAGAAATAGATTGGCGTCATATTTCCAGTGAAATCGTATTGCAATGGCTAGAGAATCTGAGAGATACAGGGAATTCAGACGCAACAGTTAGAAGGAAGGTATCAAGCCTAAAATCATTCGCTAAATATTTATTGAAAGAGAAGATTATAGAAGAGAATTTCGCTTCTGAAATAACTTCTTCTAAAGCTTGGTCTAAAGTACCCAAAATCTTGAGCGATTCTGAAGTTTTGTCTCTTATCGCTGCACCTAAAAATCATAATCTTAAACGTGGTGTAATGAAGTATGAAGATGAAAGAGATAGTTGTATGTTTGAGTTTATGTACAGTACGGGTTTGAGAGCAACGGAACTTATTTCAATGAAAATATATCAATTAAATATTAAAGATAATTATTGTATTTTAGAAGGAAAAGGTGAAAAAAGTAGATTGGTTCCTATTGGAGATTTTGCTAAAGAAAGTTTACAAAAATATCTTGAAAATATTAGGCCTGTACTACTTAGGAATACACTTGGCAAAACTGATTATTTATTCGTTACTAGAAGAGGTAGCGGAATGACCAGGCAAAGCCTTTGGAATAGAATTAAGTTTTGGGCATTAAAAGCGGGCATTTCAAAGCAGGTCAGTCCCCATACTTTGCGACATAGTTTTGCTACACACCTACTTAAATTTGGTTCTGATTTAAGGACAGTTCAGGTTTTGCTTGGGCATTCTGATATTTCTACTACAGAAATATACACTCACTTAAACAATGAAGATATAAAAAGTTTCATAGATTCCAATCATCCTAGAGGTTAGCGTAACAAAAGCGAAAGTACTTAATTTACCTATTGACTCGTTGGTCTAGTAGGCGTAGGATTTTTGATTTTTTTCAGAAGGTTGAAACAATATTGACTACACTAAAGTCAAAGAATTTTTTTCAAAACTCACAGAAATTAATGGAATTTGTGGGTACGAATGATTCTACACTAAGAGCTATAGAAGATTCTTTTAATGTATCTATAAGTATTTCCTCTGATGCATTTAATTCTGAAGGTTCTCGTAAAGATGTTCAAAGATCGATAAGTTTTATAGATGAGATGATAGAATTTATGGACGATGGCAATAGTTTAGATGCAAATACAATTGAAAATTTTGCGAAAACTTTTAAAAACGATGAAGATGTAACCGTTCAAGAATTGTTATCGGATAGGATAGTCATTCCTTCAAATAATAGAATTATTCATCCAAGAAATCAGATGCAGAGAGAATATATTAGAGAAATGCAAAAGAGAGAAATTGTTTTTGGTATTGGTCCTGCTGGCACAGGAAAAACTTTTTTAGCGATGGCTTTTGCAATTAATAGATTTCTTCAAAAATCCTGTAGTAGGATCATTTTAACACGTCCAGTCGTAGAGGCAGGTGAAAATCTTGGTTTTTTGCCAGGAGATTTACATGAAAAGCTAAGTCCATTTCTTAGGCCATTGTTTGATGCATTGAATGATATTTTGGATATTGACAGAGTTGGTCGATTAATGGAAAGGGGAGAAATTGAAATCGCTCCTTTAGCTTACATGAGAGGAAGAACATTAAATAATGCTTTTGTTATTTTAGATGAAGCACAAAACACTACTGCTGAACAAATGAAAATGTTTTTGACAAGAATTGGAAATGGATCTACTGCTGTGGTAACAGGAGATATCACTCAAACAGATCTTCCTGGGCATAAAAAGAGTGGTCTCATTGACGCATCAGATGTTTTGAATGGTATATCTGATATTGGATTTGTTAAATTTTCTAGCGAAGATGTAGTTAGGACTAAAATAGTGCAAAAAATAGTCACTGCTTATGAGAAATTTAAAAAATAAAAGGTTTGCTATTGGGCCATGATTACCCAAACAAAATCTTCAAAAAAGAATCCTAAGAGAAAATCTATCAAAACTATGATTAGACATAGGATTTCTGCAATATCTGACAGAATGAAGAAATTTATGTCTTCCAGGATTTTTGCTTGTATCTTGACAATTTTAGTTGTATCTGTCCTTTCATTTCTTTTGGTCTTTAAGTGGTCCCCCTCTTCATCAGTTTATAAAATTGGAGAAGTTGTTCGAGGCAATATAAAGGCTCCGTATGATCTTGAAGTGATTGATGAGATTGCCACAGAAAATAGAATACAAAGAAGAAAAGAAAAAATTCTGCCTCGTTATGACATAGATCTCGCATTGATTGCTGATATATCTTCCAGAATTAAAATTGCTTTTGATACCCTTCATGAACAAATTGTTTCCTTTCAGAATAAAATCTTAAAGGAAAAGAAAATGAAAATTAGCAATGTTATTGTTGGTAGTATTTTTCTAGATGAAATAGTTCATTCACAACAGTATATAAAAGCAGAGAGAAGTTTTGAAAGTAAATTAGGAGGAAATTTTCCACCAAGTTTACTTTTTTTCTTTAGAGATAATATCTTTTCATTTTCAATAGCTGACAGTATGACTGCAATTGCAAAAAAAGCCTTGCCTAGAGAAATAGTTAGTGACAGACAATTATATATTTCTCATCTGGTCAAGGGAATTTTTGTGAAAGATATTGCGACAGGTGAAAAAGTTAAAATCTCCTCATCTGTAAAACCAGTTGAGCTTAGAGAATTAGAAAAAATAGTTTTATTAAACATAGCAAAAGTGAAGTTTCAGTACTCAAAAGAATTTCAAGTTCTACTTTCTAAACAAATAATCAAAATGGCCAGACCAACCTTATCCTTTAATAGCCTTGCGACACAGCAAGAACAAAAGAGAGTTGTCACTACGACAAGAAAAGTGACAAAGACTATAAAGGAAGGTGAGATGATTGTACGTGATGGGGAAAGGTTAAATAAAAGACAATATAAAGTATTAGAAAAATTAAGAGATATTTACAGTACAGGTAATTCTCTGCATTATTTCTTGGGCACTATGTTGATCATTCTTTTATTTTTTGTTCTATGCTGGTTTGCAGTGCGGAGATTTAATCTTCTTAATTACAGAGAAGGAAAGCAGGTTGTTTTATTTGTCTTTTTAGTAGTAATGAATATATTAATTTTGAAATTTGGTGTTGTTTTCGCTCTTGGTCTTCAGTCTAATTTTGAACAATTTAATATAACAGCTTTTTATAATTTAATTCCTTTTGCTTCTATTTCAATAGTTTCTCTTTTTCTTCAAGGTAGAAAAGAAGCTATCTTCTTATCTATCATAAATTCAGTATTAGTAATGCTTATTCTGCCAACAAATATTTCATATCCACTTATGGTACTCGCCTCTGGAATAGTAACCTCCTCAAATTGGAAAAATTACACTAGCAGAACAGTTATATTGTTTGTTTCTTTAGTCGTTGGAATATTGAACGTTATAATTAATTCAGGAATATTTCTGCAACAAGGTTTTTATGTTTTTGCAAATAACTGGGATATTATTTTGTTTACCTTTTTCGGAGGGTTGGGCAATATAATTATAGTTTCGGCTATAATTCCTATTTTGGAATCGTTATTTAAATTAACAACAGACATGAAATTATTGGAATTGTCTGATCATAATCATCCTTTACTAAAGGATATGATTTTACGTGCACCTGGAACCTATCATCACAGTATAATGGTAGCTAACCTAGCAGAGGAGGCTGCTAGTAAAGTAGATGCAAATCCTCTCCTACTCAGAGCTGGTGCATTTTTTCATGACATAGGAAAAACTTTAAAGTCAGAGTATTTTATTGAAAATCAAATATCAGAAAATAGACATGATAAGTTAACGCCAAATATGAGCGCCTTAATTTTGATTAGTCATGTCAAAGAAGGTGTAGAATTAGCAAGAAAACATAAACTGCCAAATGAAGTTATCGACTTGATATCTCAGCATCACGGAACCTCCCTAATCAGGTTTTTCTATGATAAAGCATTAAAGCTTAAGAATAATGGGGAAGTAAGAGTTGAAAGTTTCTGTTATCCAGGTCCTAGACCCAGAACAAAAGAAGCAGGAATTCTTATGCTTGCTGATATGGTTGAAGCTAGTGCAAAAACACTTGCTGAGCCATCTCCTGGTCAATTATCTAGTTTAGTTACCAGAATTGTTCAAACGGTTATAAAAGATTCTCAATTGGAAGAATGTGATCTTACTCTTTCAGATTTAGGGATTATTCAAGATTCATTTTTGAGAGTTCTTGCTGGATTTTATCATCATCGTTTAAATTATCCAGAACAAACCGATTTGAAAAAAGGTATGAAAACAAATGGGAATAGCAGTATCAAACAAGCAAAGATTGTTGAAAATAAACCGGAAAAGACTCCAGAGAAACGCTAATTTTTGGTTAACTTCTGTAAGTTCAGAAGAAACAAAGGTATCTCTAGTGTTTTTGAGAGATAGATTTATGCAGAACTTGAACTTTCAATTTAGAGGGATCAAAGAAACAACAGATGTACTTGCATTTCCAGATCTTTTTGAATCTAAAGTATTTGATAATAATCCAATGTTCGAAGATTTAAAGGACAAAAACTTTTTGGGTGATGTAGTTATTTCTACAGACGAAGTTCTTAGATTGTCTTTTGAAGAAAAAAAAACAACAGATGATTTGATAGATGAGCTATTTTTGCACGGCATTCTTCACCTTCATGACTATGATCATCAAAATAAAAAAGAGAAAGTTCAGATGAGAAAAATTGAGAGAAAACTATTTGAAAATAGACCAAATTAGTAATTTGGAAAGGAATACTAAATTGTTTAGGTTATGGGCACCATGGAGAATGAAATATATAGAGAAAGGGAAAGATAATTCTCCAAAAGATTCTACTGAGTCTAAAGAATGTGTTTTCTGTAGAATTCTTAAAGAAAAAGATTGCGTGGAGAATTTAATTTTAAAAAGAGGCGAATATTGTTATATTGTACTTAATAAGTATCCTTATAGTAATGGTCATTTGATGGTCGTACCGTTCAGACATATTAGGGATTTAGAGGATTTAGATTCCAAAGAATATAATGAGATTTTTTCTTTTGTGCAGCTTTCAGTATCAGTGCTTAAAAAAAGTTTTAGTGCAGATGGATTCAATATTGGATTTAATGTTGGACAAACAGCTGGAGCCGGAATTGCGCAGCATCTACATATGCATGTTGTGCCAAGATGGAATGGTGATCATAATTTAATGTCTGTAATTGCAGAGACTAGAATTTTGCCAGAATCACTGGAAACCTCGTATTCGACTCTATCTGAATATTTTACTAGTTAGGGAGATTATAAAAATGGGTCGCTTCAGGCTGGTTTTAGGTTTTTTGCTTGCAATTGCAATTGCAATGTTTGGGGTAAAAAACTTACATTCAGTAATGATAGAGTACTATTTTGGTAAAAGTGAATTTCCATTATTTTTTATTTTAATTGGAACTTTCACTTTTGGTTTCTTTATTTGTTGGTTTGCCGGTCTTCCAGAAAGCTTTAGGAGTAAGAGGCATATAAAATTTCTCGAAAAAAGAATATCCTCTTTAGGCGGTGAGACTAGAAGAGATGAGTATTAATATAAGATAGAATTTTCTTTTCTGCCCACATGCAATTAATCTAAGCGATTTCTCAATGGACAAAAGAGAAACAGAAAAAAACAAAGAAAATAATTTATCCCCAGCGATGAAACAGTATGTTGAACTCAAGAAACAGTACTGTAATGAATTTCTGTTTTTTCAGATGGGTGATTTTTATGAAATGTTCTACGATGACGCTAAAAATGCGTCAGAGATTTTGGGCATTACGTTAACATCCAGAAATAAAGATTCAAATGGTCCTATTCCAATGTGTGGCATTCCATGTCATTCAAGTGATTCTTATTGTGTGCGTTTGCTAGATGAGGGCTATAAAGTTGCTATTTGCAATCAAGTAGAAAACGCTTCTGAAAGCAAAGGAATTGTGAAAAGAAAAGTTGTTAGAGTGCTCACGCCGGGAACTTCTATAGTCGGAGATCATTTAACTGAAAGCAAGGAATCCCAATTCCTTCTCTCTATTGCTGGGTCATCAGATGAAATCCATAAGATATCTAACTGGGGAATCTCATGGATAGATGTCACTACTGGAGATTTTAGTGCAGTTGAGGTTCCAAGTGATATTTTTGAAAGAAGGTTAGATTCTGAATTGGAAAGACTAAGACCAAAAGAAATTTTACTAGGAAATAAAAAAAATATTTCTCCAAGAATGCGATACGTCTTAGAAAACTTTGATGCAAGAATTGAGGAAATTTCGGAACTGGAAATAGATTCAAAAGACTCATTTAAATACCTACAGGGGAAAAATGGTAAACAGAAAATTTTTAAAAGATTAGATTCTAACAGTCCATTGTTTGCAGCTTCTGCAAATCTCATTAAATATCTTGAAAGAAATCAACTTGGTGATCTACCTCATATAAAACCTATTGATCTTCCAGATACTAATGAAACAATGTTTTTGGATGCAGTCACTCAGTCAAATCTGGAGTTGGTATATCAACAAGACAAAAATAGTAAGGCTGACACATTATTTAGTGTTTTAGATAATACTTCTACTTCTATGGGGGGCAGGTTACTTAAAAAATGGATATTATCACCTCTGATTAATTTGAAGAAAATAAAACAAAGAACTGATGCAGTAGATGAGTTAAAGAAGAAAAAAATAGAGAGAAAAAAAATAATTGAATATCTTTCTAACATAAGAGATTTAGAACGCATCCAAAGTAAGATTGGTCTCCAAAGCTCTAATGCAAGAGATTTAAAATCTCTTGCAGATTCTATTATCTTTTTGCCAAAAATTCACAAATTATTAAATTCTTTCAAATCAAAAGAAATTAATAGCATCTCTTCAAATTGGGACTTACTTGCAGATGTAGAGAAATTAATCTCAACCTCTCTTAGAGAGGAGTTGCCAGTTTCTATTAAAGATGGAGATATTTTTCAAGATGGTGTGAATGATGAGTTAGATGAATTGAGAAATATCACAAAAGATGGAAGGTCCTGGTTGGAAAAATATGAAAAACAGTTAAAACAAACAACAAATCTTCCATTGAAAATTGGTTATAATAGAGTGTTTGGTTATTACATAGAATTATCGAGACGTTTTTCGGATAAAGTTCCTGAATCCTTTTCTAGAAAACAAACCTTAGTTTCTTCAGAGAGGTTTATTACAAGTGAGTTAAAAGAAATTGAGGAGAAATTAGAATTTTCAGGAGAAAAATCAAAAGAATTAGAATTTTTGATGTTTGGCGAATTGAGAAGAAAAATTGCTGAAAATTCAAAAAGAATTCTTGATAGTTCCAGAAAAATTGCAGAGTTAGATTCGATAACTTCTTTAGCAACTGCAGCAGAACTAAATGATTACGTAAGGGCAGATATTAATAATAATTTAGATATAGAAATTGTCCAAGGACGCCATCCTGTACTTGATGTCGATTACTCATCAGCATTTGTTCCTAATGATCTAGATATGAATGTTGATAGGAAAATAATGATTGTTACAGGTCCAAATATGTCTGGCAAATCTACTTATTTAAGACAATCTGCTTTGATAGTGTTGATGGCTCAAATAGGAAGTTTTGTTCCAGCAAAATCTGCAAAAATTGGCATTGTTGATCGTATCTTTACAAGAGTTGGTGCTCATGATCGATTGTCTGAAGGCAAAAGTACTTTTATGATAGAAATGCTAGAAACTGCTGAAATATTAAATGAAGCAACTAGAGATAGTTTTATAGTATTTGATGAAGTAGGACGTGGAACAAGTACTTATGATGGAGTTAGTATTGCATGGGCGATTGTTGAATTTTTGCATAATAACGAAAATAGACAGTCTAGGACATTATTTGCTACACATTATCATGAACTGTCAGTCCTAGAGGAAAAGTTGAATAAAGTTGTTAATTTGACAGTTGATGTGAGAGAACACGATGAAGAAGTTGTTTTTTTAAGGAAAGTTATTGATGGTATCTGTAATAAAAGTTACGGGATTCATGTTGGAAAACTAGCAGGTTTACCTAAGGAGGTATTAAGCAGAGCTGATGAGTTAATGCAGATCTTTGAACTCTCTAGCAAAGACAAAGGAGAACAAACAGAAAGCTTGGGTTTTGCAAGAAATAAATATAAAGAAAAATTAGTTGCAGACAATGGTTCTAGTGCGCAAGATTTATTAAATGAAATTTCTTCAATAGAACCTGATAATATGTCACCTAAAGATGCTCTTGATGTTATTTACAAATTAAAAAAGATTGTTGATAGATAGAATTGAATTTTTAATTCTAAAAAAAGGAACTTAAAAATGTTTTGGAGTAAAAAGAGTCCGGTGATTTACATTTCTTTTTTAATGTTGACATTATTTTTGCCAGTCAATTCAACTGAAGCAAAGAAGAAGATTGAAATAAAAAAAACAGAAAAGGTATTGAGCACAGAGCCAAATTTAAAAGATATTTTAGTAATAAAGAAAAATGGAAAAATGTTATTTTTTGTTTCTACAGAGAATACAGTAACAGAAGAGTTTTGGGAGATAGTAAAAAAAGGAGTTAAAACTCGATTTGTCTATGAGTTAGAGTTATTTAAAAAAGTACCTTATTTTTTCGATAGTTTAATTTTAGAGAAAGAAATAGTACATGAAGTTAAATATGACCCAATTAAAAAAATATTTGCATGCAAAAGCAGGAATGGTGTGGAGGATTATTTTTTGAAATTTACTAAGGAAAGTTCTGAAATATCTGATTGGATGTCCCAAATAAACGGAATAGAATTAATAAATTCGAGCAAACTTGATCCGGCAAACTTATATTATTTGAAAATACGAGTAAGATTTAATTCTTTGAATTTTGCTTTCCCGTTTAATTATTTCTTGTCATTTACTACAAAAGAAACTGATTGGCATTATTCTACTGATTTTGCCAGTGAAGGGATGTAATGTATTCCTCTAATTTCACTTATGATACTGAAGAAGAAATACATTCCAGGAGGAGAAAAAATGTCCTTAGGGCTGTATTAGGTCTAATTGGTATCAGTGTTATTTTATTGACAGGCTGGATTTATTTCAAAGAACTTGATCCTGGCACTCCGCTTCTAAATAATGTCGTTGTTTTTTCGCTCGTTAATTTGAATATCATACTATTGATGGTTTTGATTGTTTTAGTAGTAAGAAATGTTGTTCAGCTTTATTCTTCCAAAAGATCTCCATCAGGAAAAGGACGACTACAGATAAGATTAATTCTAGCATTTGTTATGATTTCTTTATTGCCGACTTTAGGTTTGTTCGGAGTTGCAAGTGGGCTTATTGATAAGAGTTTTAATACCTTTTTTAATCCTAAAGTAGAAAATGCACTTAAAGGTTCTTTCGACGTTGCAAATGAATATTACCGTGAATCTGAAGAATTGCTACTTTTAAGAGGAAGGGAACTAGGAGAAGAGATAGAAAGTCAATCTTGGAGTACACCTGAATCGTTCTCTTTCTTAAAGCAATTTCTAAGTTCTCAAATTGAATTGATTGGAGCATCTAGTGCGATTTTATATGACAAATCAAGAAAACTTATTGTTGCTGTTAAAAGAAAGGAAACTTTAAGCGTTGAAGAAAGAAAAAATAAATTCTCTCAAATTCCTCCGCCAGATTTTGATTTTATAGACAAAGTACTTGAAGGAAAACCAATGTCTACTCTGGAGAGTTCTGAAGATGGAGATGTTGCTTATGCTGTAGTCCCAATTAAAGGGATTTCTGGGGTTACAGGCTACTTAGTAATTTCCAAATTTATTACAAAAAGATTGGTTGCTAAAGTAGAAAGTCTAATGAAAGCCTACAATCAATTTTTAGAATTAGAATTATCCAAAAACCCTATAAGAGCAAGTTATATCATCACATTCCTCCTAGTTTCTCTTTTGATACTATTTTCAGCTATTTGGTTTGGTTTTCATTTTGCTAGAGGAATTACTGTTCCAATTGAAAAATTGGCAGAAGGTACTATTGCTGTTTCCGAAGGAGACCTTGGTTACAGAGTGGAAACAAGAGCCGAAGGTGAGATTGGTACCTTAGTAAATGCTTTCAATCGAATGACAAAAGAATTACAAACAAACAAAAAAGAGATTGAAGAGAAAACAGAAAATCTTACAAAATCTAATCTGGAAATTGATAGACGCCGTCTCTACATGGAGGCTATGTTGGACAATGTGAAAACTGGCGTGATTTCTGTCAATAGGAGGGGGCAGGTAACAATTTTAAATCAATTTGCTTCCGAATTGTTGGATATTAATCCTAATGCTGTTATCGGAAAACCGTTTAACGAAATATTTGAAAATGAGTATTTAGAACCTATTAGAAGTTTAATTCGTTCTGGTGGTTCTGATGATATTGCAAATTTGTCAAAGCAAATTGAATTGCCAATTAATGGAAAAATGCTTGTATTGTATGCAAATCTTACTTTCCTAAAGAGCGAAGATGGAAGTAGGCTAGGCACAGTTCTTGTTTTTGATGATTTTACGGATTTAATTAGAACCCAGAAGGTTGCAGCATGGAGAGAAGTAGCACAAGGCATTGCGCATGAAATCAAAAATCCACTTACTCCAATTCAATTATCCGCTCAAAGAATGAGATCAAAATACAACCAAAATACACCAGATTTTCCTCAAGTTCTTGAGTTGTGCACGGACACTATCGTAAACCAGGTTAAAGTTTTAATGGAAATGATAGATGAATTTAGTAGTTTTGCTAGAATGCCAGAACCGAGATTACGATTATGTAAGACTGAAGATTTAGTTCATAATGTTATAGGGCTATATAGAGATAGAAGAGATGATGTGAAAATAAATTCAGAGATTCCTAGTTCTTTGCCTTCTTTGATGGCAGATCCAGAACAAGTGCAAAGAGTTTTCATAAATTTACTAGAAAATGCATTTGAATCTATGGAAAATGGCGGTGAAATTCAATTTAAAGTTTCTTTTGACAAAGATAGAGAGAAACTAATTTTCCAAATACAAGATCAAGGAAAAGGTATATTGCAAGGCGAAAAGGAACATATCTTTTCTCCTTACTTTACAACTAAAGCTAGGGGGTCCGGATTAGGATTGGCAATTTGTCATAGGATAATTTCAGATCATAATGGTTTGATTACTGTGAAAGATAATATTCCATTTGGTTCAATTTTTGAAATACAATTGCCATCAAAGAAAGAGATGTTACCAGCCGAAAATTCTGAAAGGTATACCAATGTTGGGTAATGGTACTGTTTTAATTATAGATGATGAGACTGCAATCACTTCTAGTCTAGAAGCAATACTTGCAGATGAAGGATACAAAGTCTTTAAAGCGAATTCTGGAGAGCAAGGTATAGAATTGGCATTTTCCGAAATTCCAGATGTAATTCTTGCGGATGTTTGGATGCCTGGGATAGATGGAATACAAACACTTCAAGCTGTGAAAGATTCAGAATTAAGGTCAGAAGTAATATTAATGTCAGGACATGGGAATATAGAAACAGCAGTGAAAGCTACTAAAATAGGTGCATTTGATTTTATAGAGAAACCTCTTTCTATGGAAACCGTAATAAAAGTTATTGCTGCCGCTATCGAATCAAAGGAGGATAAATGGTCTGGAATTGACCCTGTGTCTGCTGAGAAATATACTTTTTTTAAAATTCCAAAGTTAAATAGTAAAAAAACACATTCAAAAATTAAATCTACTCAAAAAACTATATCCAGAAGCATAGTATTATATGGAAGAGGACTGCACTCTGGGTTGAAAACTGGTTTAATTTTAGAGCCACTTCCCCCTGATAGTGGTATTCATTTTGGAAATTTAACAACTCAAGAAACAATTCCAGCAGATGTTATGTTTGTAGATAATACAAATTATTCTACAAATTTAAGGTATGGATCTGTTTCTGCAAGGACAATAGAGCATCTTATGAGTGCTCTTTATGCATATGGAATTACAAATTTATTAATAAAAATTGGGGCTGAGGTTCCGATTATGGACGGTTCATCAATAATTTTTTGTGAAGAAATTGAGAAGGCTTTAATTATACAGCAGAACAAATCAATAAATCATATAGTCATAGATAAGATTTACGAAGTGGGAAAAATAAATTCAGACGATGGATATATAAAGATAGAACCATCAGACAATTTTGAAATTACTTATAAGTTGGATTATCCAAAGCCTATAGGCATCCAGAGTTTTACATATACGCAAAAAGATATTGATTCATATAAATCAGAAATTGCTCCGGCTAGAACATTTAATTTTGTTTCTGCTCTAGATTCAATTGAGCAAATGGGTCTCGGAGAAGGTGGTCGTTGGGGGAATGTTGTTCTTGTAGATGATGAGAAAGTTGTGAATACTGAACTAAGATACAAGAATGAATTTGTTAGACATAAAATCCTAGATTTGCTTGGAGATTTCTCTTTAGCTGGAGCGCCTATTACAGGTAAAATTTACGCAGAAAAAAGTGGTCATAGAATGAATATAGAAATTGCCAAGGTTCTGAAAGAAGAATTCTTTGTATAAAGAAAGTTTGTCAAAATGAATAAGAAAATATCTTATAAAGATAGCGGTGTAGATATTGATAACGCAAATGAATTTACAAGTTCTATTTCTTCTCTTATGAAAAAAAACTTTTCTTCTATTGCGAATATGAAAAACAATGATCTTTCTAACTTCGCAGGATTATTTAAATTAGATTCTAAATATAAAAAACCTGTATTGGTTTCAGGGACTGATGGTGTTGGTTCTAAGCTTATTTATGCACATACCTCTGGAATTCATAACACTATAGGCATAGATCTTGTCGCAATGTGTGTCAATGATCTTTTGACAACTGGAGCAGAGCCGCTGTTTTTCTTGGATTATATTGCTACTGGAAAAATCAACAAATCTAATTTAGAAAAAGTATTAGAAGGAATTATCAATGGATGCAACAGTTCTGGTTGCGTTCTTCTTGGAGGAGAAACTGCAGAGATGCCTGATCTCTATGAGGAAAATACCTATGATTTAGCTGGTTTTTCAGTAGGTGTGGTTGAAGAGGATAACATTTTAGGAAAAGAAAAAGTAGAAAATGGAGATTTGCTTATCGGCCTATTATCATCTGGAATACATAGCAATGGTTATACCTTGGTAAGGAAAGTATTAGAAGGATTTGATTTAACAAAACAATATACAGGTTTAGAGAAACCTCTTATTGATATACTTTTAGAGCCAACAAAGATTTATTCTGAAGAAATTAAATTTTTTAAATATACTGGAAGTTTGCACGCTTCAGCAAATATTACTGGTGGTGGTTTGCTAGAGAATGTTGCAAGGGTTTTGCCTGATGGATTGCAGGCAAAAATTGACACTTCTAAATGGAATTATCCATCAATATTCCAGTTCTTGGAAAACGAAGGACCTATTGATAAAAAAGAGATGTTTAGAACTTTTAATATGGGAATAGGTATGGTTCTTGTTTTAGACAAAGAGATTTATGAAAACTCAATTAATGAATTGAATGCAAAAAACATTGAACATGAAATTATAGGGGAAGTAATAAATAAAGAATTTAATGGTGAGAAAGTTTTGATCAGCGGAATAAATCTATAATGTCTGATATTAATATCTTCAAATTAGCTGTTCTTGCCTCAGGAAATGGTTCAAATTTGCAGGCGTTAATAGATGCAAGTAAATCTTCTTCCTATCCAGCTGAAATTTCATTAGTTGTTTCTGATAACAAAAATGCCTATGCATTGAAGAGAGCAGAAGAGGCTCAAATCAAAACTGTGACATATGATTTTAAAGATAAGAGTAATTACAATAATTTAGCTAGTGAACTCAAAAAACAAAGCATAGATTTGATTTGTTGCGCCGGTTTTATGAGAATCATTCCAGATTATTTTGTGAAGGGATTTATAGGGAAGATAGTTAATATTCATCCTTCGTTGCTCCCATCTTTTCCAGGGTTAAATGCTCAAAAACAAGCTCTGGATTCTGGGGTGAGAATAAGCGGATGCACAGTACATTTTGTAGACGAAGGAGTGGATACCGGATCAATAATAATGCAAGCGTCTGTTCCCATTCTTCCTGATGACAATCTAGATACTCTAACACAAAAAATTCTGAGATTTGAGCATAAGATCTACCCAATGGCTGTTAGATTAATAGCTGAGAATAAGGTGTATCTGGAGGACAGGAAGACAAATTATAAGTTAGATATAGAATCTATCCCTGAAGGTTTTTTATTTCCAGATATGCAAGTTAGGTTAGATGAGAAATGAAAATTGGATTTACAGTTTTAATTTCAGCTATTTTTATATTTTGCTTCAATTCAGTGGTTATTTCTAATGAGATGACCTTATCTACAATTATCCTAAAAGTTCAGGATAGGCTGAATAAAACGATATCAATTCGTTCAGAGTTTGAACAGAAAAATTTCATTAAATCTCTCGGTGCCAGAACTACTTCTAGGGGATTTTTGTACATCAAAAAACCAGAAAAAATAAAAATTCAATATACAAAACCACAGAAGCAAGTATTTGTTAGCAATGAAGATTCTGTATGGATTTACACTCCAAAGTTTAAGCAAGTTTTACATAGAAAGATTTCCTTATCTAAACAAAATATAAATCCGATTATTTTTTTGTCAAAGAAAATAAACTTAACAGATGAGTTTGAAATAAGTTTAGTTGATACTAAGATGAAAAGAGATAAGTTTTGGAAAAATAGAAAGCCTTTGATTCTCAAGTTAGTTCCAAAAAAATCTAATCAAAAGTTTGCAAAGATTGGAGTCAAATTTTTAAAAATACATATAGACTCTTTTGATTACAAGATCCATGTATTCGAGTATACAGATAGCATGGACAATGTCAGCAAATTTGAATTTCTGAATTTAGTAGAAAATGAAGATATCGAGGACAATGTTTTCGAATTTACAATTCCTGAAAACATTGATGTAATCCGTTATTGAATTTGATTTTTAAAAAAGGAATATTATGTTCGATTATTTTTACAGTCTTGTAACTGATTCAAGTCAAACTATTTTTTGGGCTCTTGTAGTTTTAGGCGCTTTAGTTTTTATTCATGAACTAGGACATCATCTTTTAGCTAAATATTTTGGCATAGGAGTAGAGCGATTCTCTCTAGGCTTTGGTCCAAAAATATATGGAACTCAAAGAGGTGAAACAGAATATCGCATTTCACTTATACCACTTGGTGGATATGTCAAGTTAATGGGGGAGAGTCCACCTAGCGATGGGGAATCTAGTGAAGATGATATTCCTCCAGAAAAAATGTTCTTTTCCAGACCTGTATACCAAAGATTCTTGGTCGTTTTTGCAGGTCCTTTGTTCAATATAATCTTTGCGATAGTACTTAGTTGGGGGCTGCATTTTTTTGGCTTCCCTGTAGCTGGCACGAATATTGGCAGTGTGATGAAGGGATCTCCTGCTGAAATTGCAAAATTACAAAAGAACGATGTCATTATTGGCATTAACAATAAAAGTATTTCAAAGTGGTCAGATCTAGTTAGGACTGTAGTAAAAAATCCAGGAAAAGAATTAGATATTAGGGTAAGGCGTGGAAGAAAGATTCTAGAACTAAAGGTTACTCCGACTTTACTTTCACCAGATGGTACTAAAATGCAAAGACCAATGATTGGAATTAGAAGTGGTCCCGGTTCTGTGATTATGAAATACGGTTTTATCGAATCATTTGAAAAGAGTATTACTCAGAATATAACTATTGTTCAAATGACAGTGTATTCTCTTTATGGAATGATTACTCGTTCTATACCTGCCGATATCGGTGGTCCAATACGTATTTCAGTAATGGCAAAGGAACAGGCAAACAGAGGATTAAGTTATTTGGTATGGTTTACTATTTTACTGAGTGTAAATCTAGCAATTTTGAATCTTTTACCTATACCAGTTTTAGATGGTGGCCATATTGTTTTTCTCTTTATAGAATTTATAAAAGGCAAACCTGTAGGTATTAAAACTAGAGAAATTTTATCTCAAATAGGTCTATTCCTTCTAATTTCCTTAATGGTTTTTGCGACTTATAAAGATAGTGTCTATTACTTTTTTGGTGGTGAGAAGAAGCAAATAAAGGTATATAAAGACAAAAAATAAAAATTTAGGATGAATAATGTTTGAGCCATTTAACGATAATGTATTCCAGACCGAAAAATTAGATAGTCTTAGTCTGAACATGATAGAAAATACAACGGACACTCCTTCTAGTTGTATTGATCCAGATGACTATGGGATCAAGAGAAGAAAGACCACTGAAGTTAATGTAGGAAATGTCGTGATTGGAGGGAATTCTCCAATTTCTGTGCAGTCAATGTGCAACACTTTCACGTATGATGTGAAGTCAACAGTAGATCAAATTCATTCACTGGAAGAAGCTGGTTGCGAAATTATAAGGCTTGCTGTTCCTGATGAAAAATCTGTTGCTGGTCTAAAAGAAATAAGAAAAGAAACCAAAACTCCTTTAGTTGCAGATATTCATTTTGATTATAGACTTGCAATCATGGCGGCTGAAGCGGGCGTGGATTGTCTTAGAATTAATCCTGGAAATATAAATGGTGAAGATAGAGTTACAGAAGTTGTCTCTGCAGCAAAGGATCACGGTCTTTCGATACGCATAGGCGTAAATGCGGGTTCCTTAGAAAAACATTTGCTAGATAGATATGGAGGAGCTACTCCAGAAGCGATGGTAGAGAGCGGTTTACGACACATAGGTATGTTAGAGAAGCGAAACTTTCACAATACAAAGATTTCATTGAAAGCATCTGATGTCATGAAAACAGTCCAAGCATATAGACTTATGGCATCAGAAGTAGAGTACCCGTTTCATTTGGGAATTACAGAGAGTGGTAGCCTTGCGACTGGTAGCGTGAAATCTTCAGTGGGACTGGGTTTGCTTCTTTCGGAAGGTATTGGGGATACAATGAGAGTTTCCCTTGCAGCAGATCCAACTGAAGAGGTGAGAGTAGCATTCGAGATTTTGAAAAGTCTGAAGTTAAGACGCAAAGGAGTGAACGTTATAGCATGCCCTTCATGCGGAAGAGTGCAAATTGATGTTGACAAATTAACTTCTGAAGTAGAGAAAGAACTATCTCACATCAAAGAACCTATTACGGTTGCTGTCATGGGCTGCGAAGTCAATGGACCTGGAGAGGCTAGAGATGCTGATATTGGTGTAGCTGGAGGTCATAAAAGAGCACTTATATTTTCAAAAGGTGAAAAAGATGGTTTAGTAGAATATTCAGATATCAAAAATGTTCTTGTCGAAAAAGTAGAGGCTCTTGCAAAAAAATATAATTCAGAAAATCAAAAACAGGAAAGTTAACAAATCATGCGATTTAGTCTTGGTTTTTTCCCAACTCTTAGAGATGCACCTTCTGATGCTGAAATTGAAAGTCATAAATTGATGATCAGGGCTGGATTTATTAGAAGAGTCTCTTCCGGAATATATACACTTTTACCGCTTGGATTGAGAGTACATAAGAAAGTTGAAGATATCTGTCGCAGAGAGCTGGGGAAATCTAATGCTCAAGAGTTGCTTATGCCTACATTGAATCCAGCAGAATTATGGCAAAAGACAGGTAGGTGGGATGTTTATGGGAAAGAACTCATGCGAATGAAAGATAGACACGATAGAGAATTTTGTCTTGGTCCTACACATGAAGAAGTGATTACAAATCTTGTTGCTAATGAAGTTAGAAGTTATAGGGATTTACCTTTAAATCTTTTTCAAATTCAAACGAAATTCAGGGATGAAATAAGGCCAAGGTTTGGAGTTATGAGAGGACGAGAATTCGTGATGAAAGATGGCTATAGTTTTGATGTGGATGATGACAATGCATCAAAAAGTTACGAAAATATGGTTGCAGCATATGAACGTATTTTTAAAGGTTGTGGATTGAGTTTTTCTGCTGTTGAAGCTGATTCAGGAGCGATAGGGGGAAGTTTCTCTCATGAGTTTATGGTATTAGCAAATTCTGGAGAAGAAGAAATATCTAGCTGCGAATCTTGTGGATATACTTCTAATGTAGAAAAAACCCCCGTAATATTAACTCACAACGATGAATCTTCTAACGGAGATGTAGAAAAAGTACATACTCCTAATGCTCATACTGTAGAAGAGATTTCCGAATTATTAAAAGTCCCAAATTCGAATGTTTTGAAAACTTTAATCTATAAGGGTCAAAAGAATAATTATGCAGTTCTTATTCCAGGAGACAGAAAATTAAACGAAGTAAAATTTGGAAATGTTACAAATGAAACAGGGTTAGTGCTTGCGTCGGCAACCTTAGTAAAGGAACTGACAAAGGCGGAAGTGGGATTTGCTGGACCGATTGGATTAGAAAATGTTTCCGTCATAGCAGATAATTCGATTAAAGGCAGAAAAAATTTAATAGCAGGTGCTAATGAGACTGATTATCATCATATAAATGTTAAAGAAGGAAGTGACTTTGAATGTGAGACTTTTGCAGATTTGCTTATTGCAGAAGATGGAGATGTATGTCCTTCTTGCAATGCACCACTTTCCCATCAGAGAGGAATAGAAGTAGGTCATGTTTTTAAGCTGGGGACGAAATATTCTGATAGCTTAGATGCCACTTACTTAGATGAAAATGGAGAAACGAAGACTATTGTGATGGGCTGTTATGGAATAGGTATAGGCAGAACTGTTGCTGCTGCTATTGAGCAAAATCATGATGAGAATGGAATTGTATGGCCTCTTCCTTTAGCCCCATATTCTGTAGATATTATTCCAATGAATATGGATGACCCAGATTGTGTGGAAATAGCAGATAAGATTTATCATGAACTATTACAGAAGTTCAATGTAGAATGTGTGTTAGATGATAGAAATGAAAGACCCGGGGTTAAATTTAATGACTCTGATCTAATTGGTTTCCCTTTTAAAGTTATTATCGGAAAAAAAGGGTTAATCGAGAAGAAAGTTGAAGTAAAATCTAGGAAAACCGGAGAAGTAGAGTTTGTTGATTTTGACAATGCATGTCAATTTATTGCAGATTTAGTAAGCAGCAAAGTTTCATTGTAATTTAACAAATGCAATGAATTGTTAAGTTTTTATTAATCTGGTATTAATTAGTCTAGTTTTACTAGAAAAATATTTGTTGCAATATATCCAAGGGGTATCAAACAACATGCGTAAAGAAATAGAGATAGTAATTTTAGCTTTCTTTGGTTATATGTCTTACTTAATAGGCATGAAAATGGATTATGTTGGCTATGAGTTTTTCTTTTATATTCTTACAGCCATCTTCTTTTTTTCTATTTTCAGACCGAAAGCTTCTCCTTAGAAATTCATGGCGATGTAGCTCAGTTGGTTAGAGCACACGGCTCATATCCGTGCGGTCGCTGGTTCGAGTCCAGCCATCGCCACCATATACCCACTTTTTGCAGGAACAGGCTACTTAGG
>CAZLCI010000027.1:24350-25743 GCA_964558115.1 uncultured Nitrospinaceae bacterium
ACGCCCCCAGACGCCCCTAGCCATGCACTCGGAGGTCACCAAAAAGGTCACCATGCCATTTTTCGCTAAATAAAACAAAAAATGTTTTTTTAGTGTGACCACTTTGAACGAGAAAACCCTATAGCGGAAAAGTATCCATTACCTTATTTATATATATCATCTATCAATTTACATGAGTTATAAGTTGGTGAAAAAGAACCGAAAGGAGGTTTTTTTCTGATTAATTGTTGGGAGTAAAACTTTTGTACAAAATTTATTTGTTTTGTGAAATCTTTTTCAGATGATTTGTAACTGCATCTTGATATGTATTTCGTGGTTATTTCTTTTTCTAGGGTTAACGGGCCTTCTTTTGCTGGACAGAAAGGTATCCATTTTCCGAAGTTACTAGAAAATTCATAAGATCCCCATCTTGATATTTTGTAAATATAATCAGGTTTGCATTGCATTAATATTTCCTTGTTCATATCTTTCAAAAAAAATGAAATTCCAATACCGATAGCTATTCCTATTATTAATACTGATGCTAGATATAATGGTTTTTTCAATGTTTTCTACCTAATCTTAAGGTTTTTGTAGTTTTCCATTTTTGTAAGTGAATTTATACTCAATCTTTCCATTTTTATGATAATAAATAGATGGACCATCTAGTTTTCCATTTTTAAATTCCTTTTTTTCCTTTAGTTGCCCGTTACTCCAATACGAAACAAAAGAGCCATGAGGTTTGCCATTTTTTTTGTAATTGTATTTAAATCTAACTTTCCCATTTTGATGATACTGTATATATAGGCCAACTAATTTTCCTTTTTCATATGTGCCTTTGTAATGAAGTTTCCCATTTCCAAAATAACCAATAGCTGGACCATGATGTCTTCCATTTTTATATTCATGATTATGATCGAGTTGACCATTTTTATAATACGAAAAAAAGGGACCTTGAAGTTTCCCGTTTTTGTATGTGGATTTTATATTAAGTCTCTCATTTTCATGATACGAAAAATAGGGGCCGTGAAGTTTCCCATTTTGGTATGTGGTTTTTTTCTTAAGTTGTCCGTTACCCCAATACTCAATATATGGCCCATGACGTTTTCCATAATTATATGTGGATTTTTCCCTAAGTCCCCCATTTTTATAATACGAAAAAAAGGGACCGTGAAGTTTCCCATTTTTGTAAGTAGTTCTTATGAAACCTTTAGTTTTTCCTGTAAACGGAACATCTGTGAATTTTTTATAATAAACACCACCACGTTTGACTAGATCTTTATGGTTAATCGTTTCTCCCCAAGCGATATGTAGAGGAAATAAGAATAGGATTAGAAAGTAGGGTAGTAGGATTTTTTTCATTTTCATTTTCATTTTCATTTTAAATATAGGTTCATATGAAATAAAAACTTTA
>CAZLCI010000028.1:0-24575 GCA_964558115.1 uncultured Nitrospinaceae bacterium
TAATCCTGGTTGTCAGATACAAATAGATTATGGTTCCAGGAGAGGTGGGATGGATCTGAGAGTTATTCATCCAATTGTTTTGCTAGACGAGGCATACAATTTTAGCGGAATTTATGATTCGAGCTTCTAAAGAGTTAACTTTTTTTTAAGTTAAATTAAAATGTTTTTAATGTTGTGATAGAGTGCAATGAATTTTAAATTATTGTTTATGAAAGGGGAAAAATGGCTACTAAATCAAAAAAACATCGTTGGGCTTTGATTGACTCGACAGAAATTGGTGCTGACACTAAATACGAACCGCCATTAGTTATTGCTTGGGGTGTTGATAGTCATGCTGTTGGAACAAATACAATAACTATGGGAAGAACTATAATTCCACCCAAAGCCAGAAATCAAAGACATTATCATATTTGTGATGCTACTTTTTTTATCGTTAAAGGTCCTATTGTAGTATGGATGGGAGAAGAAAAAGAAGAATTTACGGTTAAGCCCGGTACATTTGTGTTTGCTGCAGCTGGAGAAATACATGGTCTTTACAATCCAAGTGAGACAGAGGACGCAGAATTAGTTTTTACATATGGTAATTGTCCAAATAGAGATGCTGCAAGAACTATATATGTTGAAGATGCTTGGATGGATGAAGATAAGAGAGATAAAATTGGCGAGTAAAATAAATAGATTTTAAGAATTTTACTTACACTTAATTTAGAAGTGAAACAAGTTCTCTGAACTTATTTTTAAGATTTTCGTCGTCTGGTTCTCTCATAAGTGCTTGGTGGAGTTCGTGTTTAGCCTGGCCATGCTTTCCTTGTATTAACTTTACCCTGCTAACATTTAAATATGGGAAATGTCTCGGTTCATAACGGGCTGCCTTTTTAGCTTGGTTAAACCAAGGCAGTGAGTTGTCGAATTCTTTCTTCTGCATTAAATAACACCCAATGTCGTTATATGGATTTCCAAAATCAGGGTCAATTTTAATTGCTTTATGACATTCTAGAATTGCTTCTTCAAGGTTACCTTTAAGGCTATACATCCAGCCTAGATATGTATGCGCATCAGCTGTTGGAAAAGATTTAATCGATTCTTTATAAAGACTAATCGCATTTTCTAAATCATTTGATTGGTGAGCTATTTCAGCTTTTTTAAGAAGCTTAAGTGCAAATTTTAGATCAGAATTATTTTCTGATTCTTCGCCATATTTTTCTTCAAATGTAATTGTTTTGAAATTTTCTTTCATTTTTTTCCATAAAAGTTCTGAATGTTTCAAATACTGTTCTTAATTTTTGATTTTTTATTTTACTTTCTATTTCTGAAATATTAATCCATATTCTACTTCTTTCATTTTTTTCTGGCCAATCAATTGTTTCCTCCATGACCTCTAATGAATAACAAAATACCTTATACTTCATTCTATGATTGCTGTAAGTAAAGAAAGTTATAGGATTATTCTGAAACTTTCCTTTGACCCCAGCTTCTTCCCATGCTTCATTTTCGGCAGCTTCTAAAGGCGTTTGCCAGGGTTCTACATCTCCCTGAGGAATTATCCATTGTTTTTCTTGTCCTGCTCCTAGAATTCTTGATGAGATAAGTAATATCTCTTTCAAATCTTTCGTTTTTCTCCAGGGAATTATGGCACTTTGGAATAATCGGAGGTCGGTAATGGTTGTTCCCTCTTTAATTCAAAAAGAGCGATGCAAATAAGCAACCTAACTCGTGAATTCAGGTTTTATCTTCTTAGGGATAATGCCTAAGTCGTATGCTTTTTCTAGAATTTGCCTGATAGCATTAATAGAAGTTTCGTTATACTCTCTAGTCCAGTTGTTGACGTACATTCCAACAAATTGATCCGCTTTTTCTCTAGGCAAGTCCCTTGCATACTGCATAGCATGGTCTAATGCTTCTTCTCTATTTTCCAAACTGTAAATAATGCTTTGTTTAAGAAGATTGCTAATTTGTTTTATTTTATTTTTACCTAAATCTTTCCGTATAACATTGCAACCAAGAGGAAGGGGTCCTCCGGTCTCTTTCTTCCACCATTTACCAAGGTCTTCGACTAAGTGAAAACCCTCTTCTTCAAAAGTTAGTTGCCCTTCATGAATTAAGACTCCTGCATCCACATTCCCATTTTTGACGTTATCCATGATCTCATCAAAAGGGATCGCTCTCTGAGTTAACTCAGTACCCTCTAAATAAATTTTTAATATGAGGTATGCAGTAGTCAATAAGCCTGGAACAGCTATCCTACAGTTTTTTAGATCTTCTTTTCGCATTGGTTCAGAAGAAATGATTACTGGGCCATAATTATCTCCGAAACTAGCACCATGTGGAAGAATTGCATATTTCTCGGCAATATAGGTATAAGCATGAAAACTGACGGCAGTTACTTCATATTTTTCTTCCATAGCTGCCTGATTTAGTGTTTCTATATCCTTGAGTTCATGTACAAAATCTAGATCTTCAGTGTCTATTTTTCCATTTGCTAAAGCGTGGAACATAAATGCGTCGTCTGAATCTGGGCTATGTGCTAAATGAATCGTATTAGTCAAAACCTGAGTCCCCTTTCAAAAACAATTACACATTCCACAAATCATATAATGATGAGTGAGTATTATTAATACTGTTGATAAAACGAATGAAACTGATAGACTAAAAAGTCCTCCAATCACTTTGTAACTTAATTTTTAAGTAATGTAAAAAGCTTGCGAAATTATTTTTTAATCATGGAATCGTTTTATGGATTTAATCCTATGCAAGGACCCATTAAGTTTAGATTTAAGAGAATTGTATGAACTCAATTGGCCTTATAGTTTACATTTTCAGAATTTGATTGAAAACCAGAAAGTAACTTTATGGTTAGATGATATTCAAAACCCTAAAGTCGCAATTCTTTTTTTTCGAGGTTCGTTTCACGTACTAGGAAATAGTGAATCTTTTGATTGTGGATTATCCTTAAGCCAGTTGGCCCGAAATTTGAATTATAATTCATCTGCAGATATGAAATTGAGAATTTCATCTTTGTCTCAAATACTTGTTCCAAAGGAGATTCCATTTTTCTCTTTAGTTTCAGAAGTTAATTGTGGATTATTTTATCTTCATCCTAAAAACTTTATGCCGGTAGAAATTAAAGTTAATCTGCAATCTTTGATTGAGCAAGACGCTTGTGAAGTAGTAAAAAATACTTCATATGATATTGACGAAGATTATGTTCGTAAATGTATCTCTAGTGGTCCGAGCGTATCCTTAAAAGAAAACGAAGTTTTACTTTCCTATATGTTAGTTCATCTAAACGGTTCAATAGGTATGCTTTTTACACGAGAAACTCATAGGAGAAAAGGATTGGCTTCATCAATAATTTCATGTTTAACAGAAAAGCAAATTCGAAAAGGATCGCCAGTTTTCTGCTATATTGTGAATCAAAATCATGGTTCTAAAGAAGTTTTTGAAAGGCTTGGATTTGAACGTCTAGGCTCTGTTTCTTGGTTGAAATACGAAAGACGTTAAATTTTCAAGCTGAATTTTTAGGGGATTTAAGTAAATGTCTAGTTTTGATGAGAAGGCTTCAAAAAGAGTTGAATCTGTATATTCTACAACTGATATTATAACACAGAGAAAAAAAATTTTGGAATTATTAGCACCTGCAAAAGGAGAGAAAATTTTAGATTTAGGTGTCGGTCCAGGATTTTTAACGAAAGAAATATCTGAATACGTTGATGGCAAAAGTGAAATTGTCGGTATAGACAATAGCGAATTTATGCTTGAGATCGCTAAAAAAAGATGTTCTGAACTTCCTTCGGTAACTTTCAGAAAAGCAAATGCTACTTCACTTCCTTTTACTGATTCAGAGTTTAATGCAGTTGTTGTTAGCCAAGTTTATGAATATGTTTCCGAAATTGATATTGCACTCTCTGAACTTTTTCGAGTATTAAAGCCAGGGGGACGTGCTTTAATAATGGACACAGATTGGGATTCCCTGGTTTGGAATTCTAGAGATAAAGAAAAGGCAAATCAGATTTTTGAAGTTTGGGAACAGCATCTTTTTGATCCTAATCTTCCAAGCAAACTATCTCCAATACTCATAAAAAAAGGATTTCAGATTTCTGACGTGCAAATATATCCGATACTTAATCGTGATTATATAGAAGACTCCTATAGTTACGGTATGATAAGTGTAATAGTTCCTTTCGTTATAAATGCAAATGAAAGTTTAAGAGATATTGCAAAAGGCTGGGCTAAAGAATTAAAAGAACTTGGCGAGGAAGGTTCGTATTTCTTTAGTTTGAATAGGTACGTTTTTGAAATAGAAAAAGTAAAATAATTTCAGCATTACATTTCAGGCGTAATTACTGGAGTCCATTTTTTTTCAATATCGAGTTCGTCTGTTATCGCATTTGCACAATTATATCCTGGCGCACCTGTAACTGCACCTCCAACGTGTGAACTTGAACCACAAAGAAAGAGTTTTTTTATAGGAGTTCTAAAGTTGCTGACTTTAGGATGAGGTCGGTTATAGCCAAGTTGTTCTGGTATATAAGCCCCAATATGATGACTCGCTTGGACCATATTAGGGTTTTGTTGCACTATATCATGTGGAGTGTATAGGAACTTTGCCATAATATTGTCAGAGTTAATATTTGGAGAATATTTCCCCCACTCATTTATGAAATGTTCTGTATATTCCTCTCTATGAGTTTCCCAGCCTTCTGAACCTTCATCTTTCAATTCAAAAGGTGCAAAGGGCCACCAATATCCTACATGAGTTCCGTCTGGCGAATAAGTTGGATCAAAATGACTATTGCTTCCACCATTACCCATTAATCTTGGAAGTTTTCCTTCATGAATTTGATCGAAACACTCATCAATCTCTTCAGTAGTATCTGCTCCCCAAAAGATATTAAAGGTTTTTTCTATGTCAGGTTCAAATTTAGAAGCAGTGAATTTTGGCGCTTCTTTTAAGGCTAAATGTATAGTACAAAGAGCATGGCTTGCCCATTTGAATTCTATAGCTGCTTTCGAAAGTTCAGCACCGAAATAATCTTCTCCAGCAAGGCGTACTGTAAGAGGCCAATTGACGCCACTAGCTACAAATTCACTGGCTTCTATTCTTGTGTTGTCCGAAAGAATAACACCAGTTGCCTCGTGATTTTCTACACTGATTTCTTTAACTTCTGCATTTGTATATGTTTTTCCTCCGCCTCGTATTACGACTCTCTCTAATGCTCTAGTAAAATTAGCACTTCCTCCTACAGGCAAGGCGAAATTTGCTATTCTTGAAAAAATACGTGGAAAAAAAATTCCAGTAGTAGGAGTATTTTCAAGAGTAAATGAACCAAGAAAAAGTTTGAAGAGAACACGAATTCGTTCGTCTTCGAAATGCTGATCTACTGCATCATACATACTTAAATTGTTATAAGACAGAAATTCTTTCCCAAGCGGACCAGAAAAGCGTGCTTTCATTTCCTCAGGTGTAAGAGGAGCGCAATACATAAAAGAGGTGATAATATCAAGCATACCTTCCGTGAATTTTACATGTAATTCCTTATATGTTTTAGCATCTTTTTTATTGATTTTCTCAAGAGACTTAACTGTTTTTTCTACGTCTCTATGTATGGTAAACGCAGTGCCGTCTCTAAAAATACATCCCTGTTGTTGTTCTGGAAATACCATACTAAAACCATATTCATCTAAAGATAGGTCTCTTATTATTGGACTTCGATCAAGTCCTACATAATAGTTTGAATGCATATTATGCTTAAATCCAGGAAGGGTAACTTCTCGAGTTGAGCAACCCCCTCCAATCACAGAAGATTGTTCCAAAACGGCAACTTTTTTTCCTGCTTTTGCCATGTATGCCGCGCAGACGAGACTATTATGACCACCGCCTATTAGAACTCCATCAAATCTCTCTGTCATCTTTTTCTCCAGATGTGAAGGAATATGCAAAAGTATAACTAATGTTTTGAAATTAAGAAAATTTCAATCATTTAAAACAGTACACGAAAAATTAATTGATCAAAAGCAATAAACTCGCAATATCTATTTGAATTTATGAAAATTCGGGGGGTCTTCCCCGATTCATTTCATCTGGTTCTTCATGAAATTCCATACGACTTCTAATTGACTCAATAGTAAAATTTTCTTTATCATTTGCAAGTTCAGTATTCAAAATTGGGTGAAAAATTTCGAGAACCATGCCAGGTTCGTTACTTTTTAATTCTAAAGTATGCATTTGACCCTTTCTCACATGTACTACGTCACCAGGTGCAATTTTTCGAATTTCGTTGCCTAGAGTGCATTCCCACTCACCAGCTTGAACATATAAAATTTCTTCATGGTCAGGATGATTGTGCAAGTCAGGTGCAGTTCCACCTGGCTCAGAAATAAGATGTTGTATTTGTATTTCATCTCCAAAAATTCTTCTATGCACAATTCCAGGTCTGTCAGGTGAAATTGGAAGCATGTCCCAATTGTAAAAACTCATTTTTCCTCCTGAAAAGTAGTTTTAAAGTTACTTTATTTATTATTGTAGCAAATATAACATCTAAGTGGTTTTTATTATTAAGTTTTATCTTACAAATTTTGTCTTTTGATAATTTTTCATTTGAGCAATTTTTTATAATAAAATTTCTAGAGGTGGAAGTGGTGTATGTACTTATGTAAACTAAATTCAATTTACTTTTAGTCCAGAGTTGTGAAAACAGGAGAATTAAATGCGTTTTACTATCAGAGATGATTCATCTAACCTACAAAATCTAGATGGAATTGTGGTATTTGTTTTTGACGATATGTCTACAGAAAGATTGGATACTTCCATTGCAAAGAAACTCCTAGATATTCGTTCTCGTAATATCTTTCATGGGAAGTCAGGGGAAGTGTACACTACATTAATTAATTCAGGTAGATTTAAAACTAATCCTAAAACTTTATTTTTTTCAGGACTTGGTAAAAAAGAACATTTTAGCGCGGAACAGATCCGGTTGTCGAGTGGTTTGGTAACTCAAAAGATTTCATATGAAGGTTTGTCAAAAGTTGCTGTAGATATAAATTCTATAATCCCTTTTATGGATGGCCAAGTGATTGGTCAATCAATCGCTGAGGGTTTTGTTCTTTCTGATTATCGTTTTGATCGTTTCAAATCTAGCAAGAAATCTGAAAAAGACAGAAATCGTATAAAAGAAATTGTTGTATTTGTTGGATCTAAATTTTCTAAAGATATGAAAAAAGGAATTAAGTTAGGGGAAATATTTTCAGATGGGACAAGCTATGCCAGGGATCTTATTAATATTCCGAGTAACGAGAAAAGGCCTCCTGTTCTTGCATCGATGGTACGTCGGATGGCACTTCGAGAAGGGTTGAGATGCAAAATTTTAGATGAAAAACAAATAAAAGATTTGAAGATGGGTGCTTTCTTGGCAGTAGCAAAAGGAAGTTCTTCTCCCCCAAGACTGGTGATAATAGAATATGGAGATACGAAGAAGACTCGTCCCATTTCTTTTATAGGCAAGGGGATAACTTTTGATACTGGAGGGATTTCGGTAAAACCTAGTTCTGGAATGGAAAATATGACTACTGATATGAGCGGAGCTGCAGCTGTGTTTGGCGCAATGAAGTCTATAGCTCAATTGAAACCTAGAGTTCCTGTTGTAGGAATTGGCGTTCTTGCAGAAAATATGCTTGGTGGAAATGCCACAAGACCTGGTGATATCGTCAGATCTATGAAAGGCACTACTATTGAAATACATAATACTGATGCGGAAGGTAGACTAGTGCTTGCAGATGGTCTTCACTATGTAAAGACGAAATATAACCCGCAGTGTATGATTAATCTTGCAACTCTTACAGGCGCATGCATGGTTGCACTTGGAACAAACTTAACAGGAATGTACGGGACCCATGATGAACTAGTTGAAAGGGTAAGGGAACAAGGAGATTTTACTGGAGATCATGTTTGGCATATGCCCCTTCATTCAGAATTTGGAAAAATGATGAAGGGTAAAATTGCAGATCTTTGTAATATTTCTGGTGTTCGATGGGGAGGTGCAAATTCCGCGGCTGCGTTTTTGCAACATTTCACTAATGGAACTCCTTGGGTACATCTTGATATCGCGGGGCCTTCTCACGTAGGAAAAAGAAAAGAATATAAGCCTGCTGGAGGTACGGGTGTGGGTACACGTATCCTCACAGGTATAGCTAAAGATTGGAAACGACTCAAAGTCCAAAAAGGGAAAGCGTTTGGGACTTAATTCTTTCTATGTTCTTGACTCTATTGCTTTGGATCTGTTGATAATATTTTCTGCATGACGAACCATGGCTATGTCTACCATTTTCCCTTGAAAGTTTACTGCTCCAAGCCCTGCTTTTTCTCCATCTAAGTAAGCTTCCAACATTTCTTTGTAGTAGGATACTTCTTCGGCTTTTGGCGAATATACTTCATTGAAAATGGGAATTTGCCTTGGGTGTATAGCTGCTTTCCCAGTGTACCCCAATAGCCTTGCGATTTCTGCATCTTCTCTGCAGCCATCATCGTTTTGAAGATCCATATAAACACCATCTGTAGGATGAGGCATTTTTGCGGCACGTGCTTCTAAAAGAACTTTACTTCGAGAATAATGCAATGTATTCCCATCAGAGGTCCACTGTGCACCTAAATCTCTACAAAGGTCAGCATCTTCTGCACTTCCTAAATTCACACCAACAACTCTTTCTGCCGATTTGCACAAGTTGAAACAATTATATATACCAAGAGCACTTTCCATTTGAAGAATAATTGCAATGCTGTTGATTTCGAGTTTTCTTTCTGTCTCGAATTTGGTAATTACAGCATCTGCTTTTCTTACGTCTGCTTCTGTTTCTGGTTTTGGAAGAAAAATCCCATCCAAGCCAGGTGTTGCAATTGCATCTATATCTTTTTCAAAGTGTTCGGAATTCACATCATTAACTCTCACAAGGACTGTAGGCGGTGCTTCATTAGAGTTCTCATTTTCCTTTATTATTTCTCCTACTAATTTTCTTGCCTTAGATTTCATATCCTCGGCAACAGAATCCTCTATGTCATAGAGAGACGCATCCGAAGGAGAGGTTAAAGATTTTGAAAGCATCTTCTCGCTGCTTCCGGGTGTGAATAACATAGATCTTAGAGCAGTACTTGAATTAATACGTGGCATTTTAAAACTCCAGTTGTTTTAGGTTCATTCGTTCAATATTAGTTTTTATAGTTGTAGCAAATTTTCCTGCAATAGCGCCATCGTTAATCCTATGATCAAACGTTAATGCAAGATTCATGATTGGTCTTATTCCAATTTCGGCTTCATTAATTGGTACTACTTTCGAATTTATTTTGCCTGTTCCTATTATTGAAACTTGAGGTGGATTAATTAGTGGGTTTCCAGATATAGCGCCTGTATGGCCAAAATTAGTCAGAGTGATAGTTGCATCGTTTGTTTCTCCGGGGTCTAATGAATTTGTTTTTGCTCTTTTTGTAACGTCCTCTATTTTTTGTGATAGTTCAATGAAAGATAGGCTATCCGCATTCTTTATGACGGGTACAATCAAACCATTTTTTGTGTCTGTTGCAACCCCTAGATTTACGTATCTTTTAATTTCTAATTTTGTTTCTCTGAATGTGGCGTTGAAGGTTTTGTATATCGGCATCCTAATAGCAGAGATAATTCCTATTGAAATTATCGTTGTATAGCTAAGATTTAGATTATGTCTACTTTTAAAATCTTTCTTATTAGTTTCTCTCCAAGAAAAAATTCTGCTCATATCAATATCCATAAATAGAGTTACCTGCGGAATAGTTGTCGAAGATATCAGGAGATTATTTGCTATTTTCTTTCTCGTGACACTTAATTCTTCAGGCAACACTTTTTTTTGACGATCATTTTCGATTGGGCTGAAATCTATATTCACTAAATTCTGCTCACTGACAAATAGGTCATCGTATTTCACTGAATTTTGTATGTTCTTACTTCGATTTACAAAATCAAGAATATCTTTCGATGAAATTCTTCCATTAGATCCGGTGCCAACTATTTCAGATAGTTCTGCATCGCTTATTTTGTGTTGAGCTATAAGTTTTCTGACTTTTGGGCTCAGAAAATTTAAATACGAAGTTTTTGAAGATTTTTTAGATAGATTTTTAATACTATTAGTTGAAGGGATTTCTTCGCTTTCTAAATCTAAGGGTGCAACGGGAGCAGCCCAAATTTGTTTGTTGTTATTTGGCAGAGTTTTCTGGTTTGAATCGTCAGTTTTAGATTTTTCTTTTTCTGGCTGATTCTCCGTAGCGATAATGCCTAGAATACTTCCAACAGGAACAACAGAATTTGATTCTGCTAGGATGGTCTTCAATACTCCATCTACAGTACTTTCTATTTCAAATTCAATTTTGTCACTTTCAGCCGAAAGAATCGGTTCTCCTTTGCGCACTTTATCGCCTTCACTTTTTTTCCATGAAAGAATTGTGCTTTCGTGAACACTAGTTCCCATTCTTGGCATTTGGATTTGTTCTTCGAACATTAAAATTAAATCTCCTTACATCTTTTAATATTCTAATAAGTCCCTTAATGCAATTAGGATTTCTTCTGTATTGGGTAAGTAAGCTTTTTCTAAAGGAGGACTTAAAGGTACTGGAGTATTAATTGCACCAATCCTTATTGGAGGAGCATCTAGATATTCGAAAGCTTCTTCCGTGATAAGGGATGAAAGTTCTCCAGAGATCCCTCCTTGTTTTCTCGCTTCATGTACAAAGAGTATTTTCCCTGTTTTCTTAACAGAATCAATAATAGTTTCTTTGTCGAAAGGAATTATTGTACGGAGATCGATAACTTCCACGCTGACTCCTTCTTCAGAAATTTGCTCGGCGGCTTTTAAGGCTTGTAAAACGGTTGTGCCAAAAGTAATCAATGAAATATCTTTTCCTTCTAATAGAATTCTTGCTTTGCCGATTGGAACCTCGTAATCTTCTTCTGGGATTTCGATTCTAAGGGGAACCGGTAGTTCAGAAGTTGGATAGTTGTAAAACTTTTTATATTCTATAAATATGACTGGATTGTTATCACGAATTGCAGATTTCATAAGGCCTTTGGCGTCATAAGAATTTGATGGAGCAACTATTTTGATGCCCGGTGTTCCGAAAAACCATATTTCCGGATTTTGACTATGAAATGGTCCTGCGCTTGTTAGAGCCCCCGCGGGTAGCCTAAAAACGATCGGAACCTCACCCATTTTTCGAAAAAAATTTCCAGCAGCAAAATCTACGATCATTTTAAATGATTCTGTTACAAAGTCTGCAAATTGAAATTCAACTACTGGTCGTAATCCGGCTAAGGAAGAACCAATCGCTGAACCTGTGAATCCAGCTTCGCTTAGTGGTGTATCTACTACTCTTAGGTCGCCAAATTTTTCATGGAACCCTTTTGTGATGTAAAATGCACCTCCACCTAAACCTATATCTTCTCCAATCAGATATACGTTTTCATCCCGTTCCATTTCTTCCCATAGTGCTTCACGTATTGCGTCGCTATAAGTTTTATTCTTCATTTTTAGTCAGCAAAGATCTCATTTTCCATTCCTTCTGCTTTAGGGAAAGGGCTCTTGAGAGCAATGTCTTTTGCAAGTGAAGCTCTTTCGTTTGCCTTGAGATGAGAATCTTCAATTTCCTTTTGAGTAACAATTCCGGAATTAATTAAAAATTGATCGTATCTTTTGATAGGGTCTCTTTTTTCTAACCATAAATTCATATCTTCTATATCTACATAGTCAGAAAATTTATCGTAGACTGAATGCCCAGAGGCACGCATTGTTATGCTCTCTATTAGAATCGGTCCTTCTCCTTTTCTTGCCATTTTAAGAGCAAGTTCGCAGATATAATTTACAAGAAGGATATTTGTTCCGTCCACCAAATAACCAGGAATGCCGTAGCCAGTTGATTTAAGTACTAATGATTTGCATGCATATTGTTTTTCGAGCAATGTTTTATAAGCGTACTGATTATTGTCTATAATGATCACTAAAGGAAGTTTTTGAACAGACGCGAAATTTATTCCTTCATGGAAATCCCCGGAACTAGTTCCTCCTTCTCCAATATGAGTTAGTACCGCGCGATTTGTTTTTCTATACTTCTCTGCCCATGCCAATCCAGTTGCTATAGGAACCATGGTTCCTATATGACTAATCAATTGTGTGATATTTTTTGGCCTGTACCCCATATGAAAATTCCCATCTCTTCCTTCTGAAGGACCATCTTTTCTTCCAAAAAAATGAGCCATGATACTCTCGGGAGGGTGTCCTTTTGCAATGTGTGAACCGCAATTTCTATGCATAGGTACTAACCATTCATCATCTTTAAGGCAAAATGCACTGCCTACACTTGCCCCCTCATTTCCTCTTCCGAAGAAGGCAGTTCCTGGGATATGTCCGGCTCGAAAGGCAGAATCTAACTCTTCTTCAATCGCTCTTGTGAGTGAAATTAAAAAATGCAATTTCAATGCTTTTTCTTTGTTTGGAATTAATTTTGGAGTTTCAAATCCAACCCAAGATGTTTCAAGTTCTTTGATCTCAAGAAATTGATTTTCTAAGTCTTCGAAAAAATTCAGATTTGAAAAATCACTGGATAGTGCACTGCGCTTATTTTTGAGTATATTTTGATAGTCCATGTCCAACCTGCATTAATAGACAAAGAGGAATGTAAACCTTAAAACTTTTTGTGTAAGATTTTATAAAATAATTTAATTATAGCAAAATATCGAATTGTTTCCTTTGTTTTTTTATTTCTTTAGTATTTTTTTGTAAAAATTATTTTTTAATTTGTTTAAATTTTTTAAAATTTATTTATTGGAGATAATGTGACGCTTTTAGCTGTTGGTTCTATGGCTATTGATTCTGTCAAAACACCGTTTGGAGAGAGACAAGAGTCAATAGGAGGTTCTGCAACTTATTTTTCTGTTTCTGCGAGTTTTTTTACTAAGGTAAGTTTAGTTGCAGTCATAGGAGACGATTTCCCTAGTACAGAGTTAGAATTCCTTAAATCAAGAGATGTAGATTTGTCGGGGGTAGAAAAAACAGAAGGAAAAACTTTTCGATGGAAAGGTGAATATCATGAAGATATGAATGTTGCGCATACATTAGATACTCAACTTAATGTTTTTGAAAATTTCAAACCTGAAATACCTAGGACTTTAAAGAATATTGATTATCTGTTTTTGGCAAACATTGATCCTGATCTTCAAATTTCTGTTTTAGAGCAAATTGATTCACCTAAACTTGTAGCCTGCGATACAATGAATTTCTGGATTGAAGGAAAAAATGATTCTTTAATGAAGATTGTTAGCTTAATCGATATCTTGATTATAAATGATGCAGAATTGTGTTCCCTCGCTGAAGATAAGAATCTTCTAACTGCTGCAAAAAAAATTAGAGATTTAGGTCCAAGTACTTTGGTGGTAAAACGCGGGGAATTTGGCGCTATCCTTTTTCATAAAGAAGAAATTTTTGCTGTGCCAGCTTTTCCAGTGAAAAATGTGATTGACCCGACAGGTGCTGGAGATACTTTCGCTGGTGGTTTTATGGGTTTCTTGACTCTAAAAGGAATGAGTTCTAATAACCTTAGGAATGCGGTTATTTATGGGAGCGTAATGGCATCTTTTAATGTGCAATCACTCAGTTTTGACCGTTTAAGATCGCTTGAGAAGGCTGAAATTTCTGAAAGATATCAAGAATTTTCGAGACTTTTGCATTACGATAAGGTTCAAGTCTAAATGCGTATAGTGGGAGGAATAGTTAAAGGAAGACGACTTCATTTGACTAGTAAAACAAACGTTAGGCCAACGTCAGAAAGAGTTAGAGAAGCATTGTTCGATATCCTTGGTCAGAATATGGACGGAATATCTTTTCTTGATATATGTTCAGGTAGTGGTGCAATCTCTTTTGAAGCAATAAGTAGGGGTGCAGATCGAGTTGTTGCAATTGATAACGATAAAGATTGTTGTGAAAATATAGATAAAGTTTCAGTAGATCTTGGTTTAGAAAAAGAAATAGAAGTTCTACAAGGAGATGCTAGACAAATACTAAGAGACAAAGTTGTAAGTCTTGAGAAATTTGATATTATTTTCTTTGACCCTCCTTGGTCTGATAAAGAACTTGCATCAGATATTCTTAAATACCTTTTGAGCGAAAAAGATTTTTGGAAGGTCTTCATTTTGGAATTTGATAAAAATTTTAAAATCAGTGATTTATGTAAAGAAATATCAAGTTCAATTAAAGAAATTAGAAGATACGGTCGCACCAATTTACTTTTTTTCTGAGATTTTCTTCCAGAATCCAGTTTTTTTGTTTGTAATTGTTAAAAAAAAACAGACAAAACATTAAACACAGGGTTTAATAGGCGAAAATTTAGTTTAAGTTATTGAAATATAAGGAGTTAAGTCTAATGCTTGCATCTTACGCAAACCGTTCTAAGTGTCCGAAATTGAAGGGTTTATTTACTTGCGGCACATGGTTATCCACAGTTTCTTCACAATTTCTGTTGATATGATCTTCTTAAGGAAATTTATATGTTAGATATTTTTAGTCTTAAGAGAAAAGTAGCACTTGTTACTGGAGGTGGAAGCGGATTAGGTAGAGCTATGAGCCTAGCTCTATGTGATGCTGGAGCAGAAGTTATAGTTACAGGAAGAAGAATAAACAAACTAAAAAGTGTAGTAGAAGAGATCAAAAAGAAGGGCGGAAGTGCATTTTCTGAAGTTATAGATGTTCAGGATGAGACCAGTATTAAAAATTGTTTAGATAAAATCAAATCTATGAAAATGAATATTGATATCTTGATTAATAATAGCGGAATAAGTGGTTCTTCATGGGCTGTAAAGCAGAAAGTTGAAGATTGGGATGCGGTAATTAATACAAACTTAAGAGGAACTTTCCTGATGTGTCGCGAGGTTGGGAAATCAATGATTAAGAGAAAAAACGGGGTGATTGTAAATGTTTCCTCCGTAGCTGGGATGATCGGAATTCAAAAGCTTGCCGCATACTCTTCAAGTAAAGGTGGTATAATTCAATTAACGAAAACTCTGTCGCAAGAGTGGGCAAAATTTGGAATTAGAA
The DNA here is from genome assembly GCA_964558115.1 of uncultured Nitrospinaceae bacterium. Taxonomy (GTDB): domain Bacteria; phylum UBA8248; class UBA8248; order UBA8248; family UBA8248; genus UBA3496. The sequence goes on from CAZLCI010000028.1 coordinate 15,100, forward strand.
TAAATACTTTAGCTCCAGGATACTTTCTAACTGATATCAACAAGGATTACTTTTCTACAGAATCTGGGAAAAAAATGATAGAAAATCATATTCCTTTAAATAGAATAGGAATTGACAATGAACTCTCAGGAGCTATTGTTTTTTTGGCTAGTGAAGCATCAAGTTTTATGACTGGATCAACTCTCGTTATAGATGGTGGACAAAGTTCCTTGTAAACTTTAAAGTACGTGCTAATTTTATTTGACTAAATATTTATTGTTTTGTAATTAAAAAATCTCTTTATATTAGGTGGTTTGATGTCTGATTCAGCTAAAACGAAAAAGCGTAATAAAAAAATTTCTAGGGGTGTTCGTATTTTTGATACTACATTGAGAGATGGTGAACAATCTCCGGGTTGTAGTATGGATAGTTTTCAGAAAGTACAAATGGCTTTGCAGTTAGAAAAGCTAGGAGTTGACATAGTTGAGGCGGGATTCCCTATCGCTTCTAATGATGAATTCGAATCAGTAAGATCTGTTGCCAAAGCGCTGAGAAAACCGATTGTTGCAGGCTTGTCACGTTCTGACAAAGGAGATATTAGTAGGTGTTGGGATGCAGTTAAAGAAGCAAAGAAACCTCGTATACATACGTTTATTGCAACATCAGATATACATCTTAAGCATAAATTAAAACTTACAAGAACTGAGTTGCTAAAGGAAATTCAAGACTCAGTAAGTTATGCGAGTAAGCTTTGTAGCGATATAGAATGGAGTGCAGAAGACGCAACTCGTTCCGATTGGGATTTTCTTGTTGAGGCAGTAAAAATTGCAATTGGGGAGGGTGCAACAACTATAAACCTTCCGGATACAGTTGGTTATATCGTTCCTAGTGAATTCAAACAATTCTGGGAATATATTTTTGAGAAAATTCCTAATTATGAAAATGTTATTTTTAGTGCTCATTGTCATGATGATCTAGGTCTTGCTGTTGCAAATAGTCTTGTTGCGATTGAATCTGGAGTTAGACAGGTAGAGTGTACAGTCAACGGCATTGGCGAAAGAGCGGGTAATGCATCGCTTGAAGAATTAGTAATGGCACTTGCTACTAGAAAAGACCATTTAGATTTTCAGACAAATATTCGTACCCGTGAAATATATCCAACTAGTAGATTGCTTACCTCAACTACTGGCGTTAGAGTTCAACCTAATAAGGCCATAGTTGGAAGAAATGCATTTGCACACGAGGCAGGAATTCATCAGCATGGTGTTATCTCTAAAGCTATTACTTATGAAATTATGACTCCTAAGTCCGTTGGTAGGCCTTCTAATACACTTGTTTTAGGTAAACATTCGGGAAGAGCTGGATTACGAAAGAGGTACGAACAATTAGGGTTTAAGTTGGGAAGAGAGCAAATCTCAAGTATCTATCCCAACTTCATAGATTTAGCTGATAAAAAGAAAGAGGTCTATGATGAGGATCTTCTTGCTCTCTTACAAGAAAGTCGTTCAGTAGAAGGAGAGAATTATTATTACCTTGAATTTATGCAAGTTACTTCCTCAACTACGACTCAACCTGCAGCTACTGCTTCTGTGAAATTAAAAGTAGGGGATGAGATAAATTCTGAAGTAGGACACGGCAATGGTCCTGTAGATTCAGTTATTAATGCTATTAGTAAAATAGTTGGTATAGATTGTAAACTCGTTGACTTTAATGTTAGTTCAGTCACTCGTGGTCGAGATGCAATGGCAGAAGTATATATAACTGTAGAATTTGATGAAAATCTTCAGATAGCAGGACATAGTTCTAGTCCTGATACCATCGAGGCTGGCGCAAAAGCTTTTTTGAGTGCAGTCAATAAGTACACATTAGCTAGGAATATCAAGAAACAAAAAAATAAAAAATTTAATAAAAAAACTTAATATTGTTTTTCTTTTTTTAAGACTTTTTATCATGTCTTTTATTCTTTTAACCGATATTGTCAAAGCTCTGTTTATAGCAGAAATAATCTATTTATAATTTATGGTGTTTTTATGAAGCAAAAAGTTGTGGTGGCTATGAGTGGAGGAGTTGATAGTTCCGTAGCAGCCGCTCTTTTAGTTGAGAAGGATTTTGATGTAATTGGAATAGGACTTCGTCTTGCTGATCATCATAATATGGAATCGTCTCACAGGGGTTGTTGTGCTCCAAGAGACCTGGCTGATGCACGTTCTGTAGCATCTATTCTAAATATACCTTTTTACGTAATGGATGTCAGAGATTCCTTTAGGACATCTGTAATTGATAAATTTGTTAATGAATATAGTTTGGGAAGAACTCCTGTTCCTTGTGTTAGTTGTAATCAAGTTGTGAAGTTTGACTATCTTGCTAAAAGGGCATTGAGTTTAGGAGCAGATTTTCTCGCGACGGGACATTATGCTAAGCGTGTAGTTCATTTTGGAAGACATACTCTTAGTCGTGCTGCAGATAAGTTGAAAGATCAAACCTATTTTCTGTTTGGGATGACTCAACTGCAACTCAGTCATACTTTGTTTCCCCTATCCGATATAACGAAAGAACAAACGAGAGAGATAGCTCATTCTTATGGACTTCCAAATGCAGACAAAGATGAAAGTCAGGAAATTTGTTTTGTGCCTAATGATGATTATCGAACATTTCTTAAAGAAGAGGGAGAAATGGATATTCCGGGTCAGATTATTAATTCAACCGGAGAAGTAATCGGTGAACATTCTGGTTTTAAAAATTATACTGTTGGGCAAAGGAGAGGATTGGATGTGATGGGAAATGAGCCCAAGTATGTGCTTGAAATTATTCCTGATACTCACACATTAGTTGTGGGTAATAGAGAAGAACTTTACGAAGAAAGTTTTGAAGTTGAAGATGTGCAATGGTCTGTACCAATAAAGGAATCCGATCATAAATTACTTGTTCAAGTACGTCATCAACAAAAACCAGCAATGTGTTCAGTTTCTGCTTTGTCCAAAAATGTTGTCAAGGTAATGCCAGAAAATCCCAGTTCTCTGGGAGCTATTTCTCCAGGTCAGGCAGCCGTTTTTTATGACGGTGATATTTTGTATGGTGGTGGTTGGATAGCAAATAAAAATTAATAAAGATTTAACCAGGTGGCCATAACATTTTTCTGCCAGCCAAAAGATGAAAATGGACATGAAAGACAGTTTGTCCTCCGTCACCTTTGCAATTAGTAACTATTCTGAAACCTTTCTTTCCAAAATTAAGTTTGTCTGCAATTTTATTTGCTGCCATAAAAACAGTTCCAATTAAATTTGCATCTTTTTCTTTAATGTCAAGGATAGTTTCAAAATGCTTTTTAGGAACAATAAGTATGTGAATCGGCGATGCTCTTTCAATATCTTCAAATGCATATACAAATTCATCTTCATAGATTTTTTTTGAAGGAATTTCCCCATCAATTATTTTACAGAAAATACAATCCAATTATAAAAATCCTTTCTTTCAATTTTGGATGATGATAAAATAGAGAAGATCTTAAACTCAGCTTTTTTTTGTGGCAAGTCTTTATTGAAAGTATTTTTTGAAAGGTAATTTTATGAATATAAGTAGGGAATTTATTGAATATCTACACGAAATTACTTATGAAAATATGCCAGAAGAAGCACATGATCGGGCTAAGTATTTTCTTTTAGATTTTCTTGGAGTATCTATATGCGGGACTAAGGCGGATAGTTCTGGAGTCCTTTATAATTTTATTAAGAACAATGCAAAACATGATGGTCCCTGCACAATTATAGGGTCTCCACTAAAAACTATGCCGGCTGATGCTGCACTTGTTAATGGAGGGATTGCACATGCTATTGAGATGGATGATGTTACAACTAGATCTAGTTTGCATCCTGGTGTTAGTGTTATGCCTAGTTGTATTGCAATAAGTGAAGTTCATTGTTCCAATCCGAAGCGTTTGATAGAAGCTATTGTCACTGGCTATGAAGTAACTAATAGAATAGGAAATGCAGTTAACGCGAAAAGTCATTATGCAAGGGGTTTCCATCCTACTGCTACCTGTGGAACGTTCGCATCTTCCATTGTAGCATCAAAACTTTTAGGACAATCCGTTGATAAAATGGCCAATACACTTGCTATTGCAGGAAGCCAAGCATCCGGTTCGATGCAATATTTAGATAATGGCGCTTGGACAAAGAGATTCCATCCGGGATGGTCTGCTCATAGTGGAATATATGCTGCTTATATGGCAGAAAATGGTTTTATAGGTCCTTCAGATATATTAGGGGGAGAAAGTGGTTTTTTCGCAGCTTACAGCGATGACGCAAATCCGGAGTATCTTACAGAAAAGATTGGTGATTATTGGGAGATATGTGAGACAGCAATCAAGCCTTATGCTTGTTGTAGATTTAATCATGCTAGTGTCGATGCCACAATTGCTTTATGTAACGAAAATGATCTCAAAGCAGAAGATATTGAAAAAGTCGAAGTACGTGTTCCAAAGACAAGTGAATTGCTCGTAATTAATCCTGAAGATAAAAAGAGAAATCCTGAAAATATAGTTGATGCGCAATTCAGTCTTCATTATGCAGTTGCAGTTTCAATTTTGAAAAGGGCTGCGGGACTTCAAGAATATTCTGAGGAATATATAGCTTCAAAAGATTTCAATTCCCTAATACAAAAAATTTATTGTTTTGGCGATATCGAAATGGATAAAGAATTTCCAGAAAAATGGCAAGCTAATGTAAAAATTACTACCAAGAATGATAGTTATGAAATCCATCAACCTTACCCTAAAGGAGACCCAAAAAATCCAATGACTTGGGATGAACTAATAGAACGTTTTCATCTTATGACCAGTAATGTTATTAGCAAAGAGAAAAGTGTTGAGATTGTTGAGAAAGTAATTAATTTAGATAGACTGGAAAGTATTTCCGAATTCGTTGACTTATGCTCATTTCAGAGTTGATTTTTTTTCGTACAACCGCATTAGTTTTATAGCTATTGAAACGCTATTGCTTAATTTTTCAAGTAGATCCGTGTTCATATTTTCATAATAATGCCCAATTTTTTCTGACCCTAGGAGAAAGAATCCAAGAAGTCGTCTTTTATCTTTTAGGGGTACGATTGCGGCGGAATTGATTTTTTTTATTTTTTCTGGAAATAAGACTCCAGAATTTTCAAGCTTCTCAAATAGTCTAGTCTTATTCCCTTTTGGAAATTTTTTTCTTTCCTCCTTGGATATATATCTCAATTTTGGATTATTCCCGATTTGATTGTTTAGGTCGCCAATTTTTTCTCTTTTTGCAGTTGTGCAGAGAGTAAAGCCTACAAATCCTAAATCGAATTTAGATTCCGTCGCATTTGCAAGTTTTATTAGAGATTGAATAGAGGGAATATCTTCAAAAAGTAAGTTTTCTAACATATCAAAATCATCTTCGATTTTTTCATTGTTTCTAACTGTTTTAATAGATTCTTCCAAAGCGTTTAGGAGGTTTTGTCTATCTTCTCTCATTTTCTCAAAGAGTCTATTACGTATATTCAGGATTTTGGAGGAAATATCTTGCTCTTCCATTAAACCACTTTTTTCTAGTTGTTCTGGATATTTAAGAAAAAAACCTGGATTTTCTTCTAGAAATTTAAGAATATCTTCTGGTGAAATTGATTGCATAAGATTTTTTCTCTCAGTAAATTAAAAATATAAAAAAACGAGTATCCATAACTACATTTTACTCTAAATCTTTTTTTGTTAAAATGAATAATGTTCTTTATTAAAATACTTTAGATGATTATAACCTTTTTTGATAAGGGGGAACTGTGGAATCTTTTATTCCTGAAAAAACGGTAGTAGGAATTGTTGGTATTGGAAAAATGGGTACGCCTATGTCTAAGAACTTAGTTAGTGCAGGGTATAGTGTTTATGGTTATGACGTAAAAAAAGAGAACGTACAAGCACTTGAATCAGATGGAGTGAAAGTTGCAGAGACTCTAAAGGATATTGCTGATTGTAGTGACATATTGATTACAATGTTGCCAAGTAGTGATGACGTAGAATTTGTTATTCTTGATCAAGAAGGTTTAGCGAAAAGCCTTGTGAATGGAAAAGTTATTATTGACATGAGTTCTTCGTACCCTCCTCGCACTAAGTCGTTGGGAGATAAACTCGAAAAACTTGGTCTCCGTTTTTTAGGTGCACCAGTTTCGGGTGGTGTAATAGGCGCTGAAAATGCCTCTTTGGCAATAATGCCCGGTGGACCTAAAGATTTAGTAGAAGCTTGTATGCCTATTTTTGAAGTTTTGGGAAAAAATATTGTTCATGCAGGAGAATCAGTCGATTCTGGACATGCTATAAAGTGTGTGAATAATTTCCTCTCAGCGACTAATCTTGTTGCTTCTATGGAGGCGATGTCTTTGTCTGCTAAGCTTGGCCTAGACCCTGAGAAAACTTTGAGTATTATTAATAGCGGTTCAGGATTAAATGCAGCTACTAAAGACAAGTGGCCTCGTTTTTTACTTCCTAGAGATTTCAACTGTGGTTTTAGTACCGGATTGATGTATAAAGATCTGACAATGGGTAGTGATCTTGCTCGTGAACTTGGAGCAACTTTTTTTATAATGAATCATGTAAGGCAGGTATACGGCCTAGGGGTATCTAAATTTGGTGCAAATTCTGATCAAACACTTTTGCTCGAACTTATAGAAGAGTGGGCTGGAATTGATGAAGACGACTGAATTTTACAAAAAGATTTTTTCTTCAAATAATTTTAGAAAATTAAAGTTTGTTTCTTTTCCTTTAATTTTAATAGTACTTTTCTCGTTGACGGTATCATGTGCAAAAAATATTTCTTTGAAAAAAGGTAAGAAGAAATCTATTAAGACTCAGATTTTTAAACCTATCAAAAATGTTTTTACGAAAAAGATTACGATAATATCAAATCCTCCAGGTGCAAAGGTGTACGTTGATGATATTTTGCAAGGTGTAACTCCTATAACGTTAGAATTTAAAAGTAATATTTTCGATTTCATGAAGGGTTTTTCTGTTTTTGTCGAAAAGAAAGGTTTTTTACCTGCTAGAAGAAAAGTTGACTATAATGAAGCAAGAGTGATTTTTAATCTTTTTAGCAGAAAATAGAATTTTTCTACTAAAGAAATTGACAAAATCATCTTTTTATTGGTAGATAGGCGGTCTTTGCAATTTTGATTGTTAAGTATATGATATTTTGTTTACTTGTTGTGATTTAGGGGTTCTAAAGTGTATATGGTCGTTGAGACAGGTGGAAAGCAGATTAAAGTTTCAGAGGGTGATGTTCTTACTGTTGAACGGATTGAAGGTTCTTTAGGTGATCCAATCAAGCTAGATAATGTTAAACTTTTTGTTGATGGCGATGTTGTGGTTGCAGACAAAAGTTCTCTTTCTGGCAGTATGGCAAACGCTGTTATAGAAAATCATGGAAGACTTCGTAAGATTTACTCTTTCAGGTTTAAGAGGCGTAAGAAATTAAGGATTAAACGTGGACATCGTCAGCATTATACGCAAATTAAGGTTACTGAATTAGTTCCTCCTAAAGGGGTAAAAAGTGGCACATAAAAAAGCTGGTGGTAGTTCTTCTAACGGAAGAGATTCTGCTGGAAGAAGACTAGGAGTAAAACGTTTTGGCGGAGAATTTGTTAACGCAGGTACAATTATTGTTCGTCAGAGAGGTACTCGTTTTCACCCTGGCAATAATGTAGGTCTAGGTAATGATCATACGTTATTTGCAAAAGTAAATGGGAATCTTAAGTTTGAAACAAAGACTAAAGGTAGACGTTTTGTAAGTGTTGTCCCTTCTTAACCTTTTGCCCTTTCTGGTCATTTGATGTTTATTGATACGGCTAGGTTATTAGTTGAAGCAGGAAAAGGTGGAGACGGTTGCTTGAGTTTCCGTCGAGAAAAATTCGTACCTAAGGGTGGTCCTGACGGAGGAGACGGTGGCAGGGGTGGCCATGTAATTTTCACATCTGATTTATCCTACAACACACTTTATCACCTTCGAAATCAAACAGTTCTGAAAGCTTCTAATGGTAGTGCAGGCATGTCAAGTCTTAAACATGGTGCTGATGGAGATGATTTGCATATTTTCGTTCCAGTGGGAACAATTATTAAAGATGCGGCGGATAAAAATGTTATTTGTGATTTTGAAGAGCAAGGCCAGGAATTTATAGTTGCAAAGGGAGGTCGGGGTGGTTTAGGCAATGATCATTTTAAAAGTTCGACCAATAGGACACCCAGAAAAATTACAAGGGGAAAATCAGGAGAGGAATTTTCAATTGAGTTAGAAATTAAACTTCTTGCAGATGTTGGTTTGATTGGAAAGCCCAATGCTGGTAAATCAACACTAATTTCGACGATTTCAAAAAGCAAACCGAAAATAGCTGATTATCCTTTTACAACAATTGAACCCAACTTAGGAGTTGTCGATCTAGGTGAAGATTACACTTGTGTTGTTGCAGATATTCCGGGACTTATTTTAGGGGCGCACAGCGGAAAGGGTTTAGGACACCAATTTCTTAGACATATTGAAAGATGTACTCTTCTTTTACATCTTCTTGATTCTAGTAACCCAATTGAAATAGTTCTTGAAGATTTTGAAAGTATTTCAAAAGAACTAGAATTATTTTCAAAAGACTTAATTTTAAAAAAAAGAATTTGTCTCTTTACAAAAATTGATGCAATTGAAAATAAAGACAAGATTTTAATTTTGAAGGAAGCTTTGAAAAAAAGAGGTTTTGACTCACTAGGAATATCCTCTGCGTCAAAGTTTGGATTAAAAGAACTTTTGCTCATGATTTCCAAAGAAGTTAGAAAGATATAAGATTTTTTATATTTTTTGCTGTCTCCGGAGAATTTTATGATTACTAGGAATGAAGAGACGTCTTTGAAAAGTAAACGTCTGGTAATTAAGGTTGGCAGTTCTGTTCTTACAGCTTCGGATGAGATTGGTTTGAATTTTGAAGTTCTTTCTTCAATAGCTAATCAAATTTCTGTTCTTTTAGAGAAGGGTCGTGAAGTAGTGCTGGTCTCTTCTGGTGCGATTGCTGCAGGCCTTAAACATCTTAATATTAAGGAATATCCTAAAACAATGCCTGAGAGGCAAGGTGCGGCAGCTGTTGGTCAACCTATCTTAATGGACGCTTATAGTAAGGTATTTAATAAATTAGGACTGAATATTGCACAAATTTTATTAACTCACTCTGACCTTGATGAAAGAGAGAGATTTCTAAATGCTTGCAATACTATCGATAATCTTTTGCACAAAAAAATTATTCCTATTGTAAATGAAAATGACACAGTTGCTACTGAAGAGATAAAATTTGGAGACAATGATTCTTTGGCAACGCAGGTAGCGCAGATGACTCATTCAGGTCTGGTTGTTATTTTGTCAGATGTAGAGGGAATGTATAGTGCAAATCCTAATTTAGATAAAAATGCCAAATTATTATCTAGAGTTGAAAATCTATCCGATCAATTAATAGATGCAACT
>CAZLCI010000029.1:0-24352 GCA_964558115.1 uncultured Nitrospinaceae bacterium
GAGAAAATTTAGGTTTAGTGAAGCCAGGAGATACAGTTTTTGAATTTCTTTCTTCAGAAAAATATAAATTAATGAATGAATAAGTTTATTCTTATTCTTCTAATTTAGAATAATTTGTGTTATTTTGTTCCTCTCTCCGATGCGGGGTGGAGCAGTCTGGTAGCTCGTTGGGCTCATAACCCAAAGGTCGCTGGTTCGAATCCAGCCCCCGCTACCAATATATTTTGAAAATTATATATATTCTTTTATACCAGATCCTTTTCTTTAAGTTGTTTTTTTGAAAAATTCACTTATGATCTGCATTCCCTTTTCGATTGTTTCTTCACTGACAGAATAGGTAAGTCTTACATGGTTTTCACCAGATTTTCCGAATTCAGTTCCACTTCGGATTGCTACGCCAACATCCCAAATCTTTTTCCTTAAATTCGATGCTAACATTGGTAGATTATAACGGCAGTAAAGATAAAAACCTCCTTGAGGTTCTAGGGGTATAAGTCCAGGAATTTCTTTTGCAAGTTCATACATTAATTTACCTCTTTTTTGATATTCTCTTTTCATTTCAGAAACGCAGTCTTGAGATCCGCGAAGAGCAGCCGCACCTGCTCTCTGTACAAAAGAACAAATTGGACCATTAATTGACCGATGGATACCAAAAATCACGCTATGCATATCTTCTGGGACTACCATATTTCCGAGTCTCCACCCGGTCATAGCGTAAGTCTTTGAGAATGTATCTAGTAGTATTAAATTATTTTTATGCTCTTTGAAAGATAATAATGGAACATGTTTAAAACCTGGTTGCAAGATTTTAGCATAAGCTTCATCTGAGACGAGAATGATATTTTTTTCTGAACATAACTCAGTAAGAGATTCGAGTTCTTTCTGAGTATAAACTAATCCCGTCGGGTTGTTCGGATTACAAATGAGTAATAATTTGGTTTTGTCAGTAATAGAATCTCTAATAGCCTGTATGTCTAAATGGTAATCAGGACCATGAGGTACATTAACTGGGATTCCTCCTATTTGTTTAGCAACATGAGAATAAAGCGAAAATGTCGGGTCCATCAGGATAACTTCGTCTCCTTTTCCGAGAAATGCTGTCATGACTGTATAAATTCCAGAACTTCCTCCATTAGTTGGAATTACTGAATCAGTTGAGTAGTTCGATTTACATTCTCTTTCAATGTTTTCACAGACTGCTTGTAGAAATTCTGGATCACCTTGACCTGGAGCATAATGAGTGAGGCCATCCTCAAGTGCTTTTTTTGCAGCATCACATATATGGTCTGGTGTTGGAAAAGACGGTGTTCCAGAATCAAGTTGAATCATCCCTTTTGGACGTTTCAAAGTCATGTGGTTTGCCCGTTCTCCTCCCTTAGTTTGAAGAACATTTGGAGAGTAATTTCTCATTTTATGCCCTGTGTTTTTTGTGAAATTCTGTTTTAAGCCTGAGCAGCTACAAGACCTTTCCTGATTTTTGGTAAGGTCTGTGATATATTTTTTATTGGCAAACCATGAGTAGGAGCAATTACTTGAATCTTGAATTCTTCTATTACTTCTTCTAGCCTATCAACGTATATATTCATATCTACATATTTGGTCCAAAAAAGTGCACGTTCTGCAAAAACAGCAGAAACGTCAATTAAATCTAGAGATTCGGCTTCCTCTGCAGTTTTTCCACAATGTCCATCCCAGTGATAATGACTGTAGGCAAAACCGTCTCCTGGAAATAAAACACGTTCTTTCATATCCACTCCCCAAAGTGTAGTTCTCATGTCTCTTATTACAGGTTCTACGATGACAAATTTCCTGTCTCCAAGATCTATCGAATCACCTATTTCCATGTGTCTAAGTTTTTTTAAATGTTCAGGAAATGCAAGATGATAATCACTTGTATCCCCACAGATTGTTTTTAAATCAGAATATTCATTAAGAAATCTTCCTAGGCCACCAGAATGAGGTGTTTCTTGATGAGTTATAAAAAGATGTTCTATCTTGCTTTTTTTAGGGAGTGCTATTTCTTTGACTTGTCGATTTATTTCAGAAAAATCCCCAGGGTGTCCTGTTTCAACTAGCAAGGAACTTTTAGAGCCAACAATGAGAAAAGCTGCGTTATAAGCATGGTAGACATTCCCTTGAAAGTGCTGTTCTAGGCACTGACCAAGCCAAAAAATTCCTGGAACAATCTCTCTAGGTAGAGGATTTTTCATGATTTCACCTTTCTATGTCTCTATGAACATACGAGGCATCAGTTTTTTCTCGATCCAGATCTTCTAGGATCTGCATTAGTGTAGAAAATTCTTCATTCACCAGTTTTTCCCCGTTAATAATCGAACCATATCCTGGGGCAATTGTATTTATTTCAAATTTTCCAAAAATTTCATTAATATCGTTTCTTAAAGGCATTGTATTTGCACCCTCAAGCCACCAATAACGGGAATTTAGTAAAAATGATTTCGCGAATTTATAGCTATCATGTCTATTATTTTCTTCCATTATCCATGGACCTTCAATCTTTTCTTGAGAAAATTGGGTGAAAGAGTCTGATGTGAAAAGAGTTTTGGTCGTTTGATCATACACCCATCTAGTTGCTATGAGTTGAATAGGTGCTCTAAATGCGTCAACTAATCTATTTCTTCCCCCAACTTCAATTTTTCCTGGAAATTTCAGAACTGTTGTAGGTATAATTTTTGCTTTTTTTGATTCGGTAGTTTCGAAATCTAACCAAAATGTCATTTCTGGGACATGTGAATAGCACTCTATAACGTTAAATTCTTTTGCAATTGCCATTGCATTACCAACTGACATGAATTCATTGATCCTTAATGGAAAAATTGAGAGTGGAGTGTTGGGTTCTAAAATAGTAGAGAGTTGTTTTAGTACCATTTTCTCATGAGATGTGTACCCAGTATCTAGTAAAAGTGCACCACTTTTTTCATAAATGAGAAAAGAATTTGAGCAAGAAAATCCAGACGTGCTTGAAGGATATGCACTTACTTTTCCGTCTAGTTCGAATATGTTTTGTAGTGCAAAAATTTTGCCATTAGAAAGTTCTGTAATTTTATGATGCTCACACAATTTTTTTCTTTCTGTATTTTTTTAAGAACTCAAGATAAGAAAATTAGAAACAAGTAAGACCTTTAAAAATCAAGAAACTATAATGACAAATAATGATTAATAGAACTGAGTTGTAACTTTGTACGTTAAAAGTATAATGTTTATTATATCTAATACAATATAACTAGTAAAAAAATTGAGGATTTAATGGAACTAGAAAATCAATTTATAAATTTTATAAATAAATGGCCAAGATATGTGAAAACTAAATCTTTTTTATTTTTTAGTGGTCAATTAGGATTACATCCTAAAACTGCTAATTTATGTACAAAGCATGAAGATGTAGATAAATTAGGACCTTCACCAAATCATAGTTATCCTTGGGTTGATTCTATTGAAGGACCGATTGCATCGCAGTCTATTTCCGCCTATGAAAGTGTTTCTGATGTACTTAAGGAAGAAGGTGGGAATTTAACTAATCTTGTACGATTTCATCTTTATCAAAGAGACAAACGGTTTTTCCCTATCTTTGATACTATAAGAAAATTTTATGAACCTAATGATCCGACACCAAGTACTGCAGTAGGAATGGGACATTTTGATCCGGATGAGTATGTTCGTTTTAATATTGATGGAATTGCTTTCAATCCCGAAGCGGAGAAAGCTTTAGGCAAAAGAACCGCATTGCCTGGTTCAAAAGAACATAGTTCTGCCGCACATTTTTCTCATGTTGTTGGTGCTGGACCCTATCTTTTTGTTGCAGGTCAGATTCCAACAGATACATCAAAACCAGGTTCCCCTTTGATTAATAGTTATGATGATATTCCAGAGGAAGGTCATATTTTAAAGGTTGGAAGAAGTCATGAAGATAGTAGAAATGGTCCAATTGCCGTCCAAACATGGTTTACATACGATTTAATTAGAAAACATTTAGAAGGATCTGGTTCTTCTCTCGAACAAATTTTAAATCTTACTGTGTATCTCCAAGATATGCGAGATTTTCCAACTTTCCACCGAATACATGAAAAATTTTTCCCATCTGATCCACCCGCACTAACTGTTCTTCAAGTTGCAGAAGTTGGACATAAGGGAGAGCGTATAGAAATTGAACCTACAGCTATTGCTTCAGATTCCGTTTTCAAAAAAGAAATTATCACCTCAGGGAATGACTCTTTGGGAGCCCATATGAGTCTTGGTACCAAAGCTGGAGATTTGGTCTTTTTGTCAAATATAATTTCTAAAAAAGAAGAAGATAAAGATGTTTTATCTCAGGCTACTAATATACTCACGCAATTAGAAAGCACATTATCTATATTAAATGCGGATTTTTCTAAAATATCTCACTTAACTGTTTTTTTGAAAGATATTAATGATCTAATTTCTTTAGACTCTCTTTTTGACAAAATTTTTCCAAATGATAGGCCAGCATTTACTGCTTTGCAAATTCCGCTGCCCTCACCGAATGTAGATGCAAATATTTCAATGACTGCAATTGTTTCTCTCTCGTAAGTATTTCTTAAGTACTCGAAGAACTTTATGTGGTACGGGTAGGAAGTTAAAATGAAACGTTCAAAACTCACAATAGTTCTTGGAGTTCTTGTTTTGTTAGTTTTTTGGAGATTTCACATAAATGGATAATTCCTTTAGTTCTAAGAGACAAAAGTCTAAAGAACTGTCTGAAAAAGCAAAAAGTTTAATTGCAGGTGGAATTACAAGCGAATTACGTTATGCAACGCCATTTCCTATTTTTATATGTAAAGCAAAAGGGTCTCGAAAATGGGATGTGGATGGAAACGAATATATAGATTACTCAATGGGTAGCGCTGCTCTTTTATTAGGACATTCTCACGAAGCTATTGTGGAAGCGGTAAATTTGCAAGTTAATCAAGGTACTTTGTACTCTTCTTTATCGGAAAAGGAATTAGAATGGGCAGAATTGATATCTAGCATGTATGCTTCGTCTGAGCGTGTAAGATTTGTGGGCTCTGGGACGGAAGCAAATATTTTAGCAATAAGATTGGCAAGAGCATTTACCGGACGGAGCAAGATTATTCGATTTGAAGGACATTTTCATGGTTGGGGAGATGACACTAATGTTGGAATTAAGTTTCCATTTGACAAAAAAGTATCTCATGGACTACCTGAAAATGTAGTAGATTCATCTATTGTTTGTCCTGCAGATTTGCAGTTTGTTGAAGATGTGTTGTCTGAAAATAAGGATATTGCTGCCATTATTCTTGAACCATCAGGAGCATCTTGGGGAACTGTTCCAATTCCGAATTCTTTTTTAAAGGGACTTAGAAAATTATGTGACTTGAATAATGTTGTTCTGATTTTTGATGAAGTCATTACTGGATTTAGATGGAGCCCTGGAGGGATTCAGGAACTTGAGGGAGTCACTCCAGACCTTACAACACTTGCAAAGAATCTTACTGGTGGTTTGCCGGGAGGTTGTGTCTCTGGAAAATCTGAATTGATGGATCTTCTTGATCCCAGTAAGGAATTCAAAGGTCTTCAAGCAGGGGTTTTTCATCGCGGTACTTTCAATGCCAATCCTTTATCATCTGCGAGTGGAATAGCTGCACTTGAGATTTTCAAATTGGGAGAAGTTCAAAAAAAAGCAGATTCTTCTGCAAAAAAACTAAGACAAAACTTTTCTCAAATTTTCAAAAAATATGAGATCTCTGGATTTGTATATGGAGAGTCTTCTACCTTTCATATTTTTCTGGGGTCGCATAAAAAAGATGATTATACAAACTTGCATGCTCGTGAATTAAAGAGTATTCCTCCAAAACAAGTATTAGATTTTCAGATGTCTTTAAGGAGTAGGGGGGTGGATCTTATGTCTTATACAGGGGGTGTTACGTCTTCTGCTCATTCTGAAGAAGATGTCGAAAGAACAATTACTGCATTTGAAGAATCAATTATTGAACTTGTCAATAATGACAAAATTCCTAGGCTTTAATTTTTTTCATTCTTATTTTATTTGTCTGTGATTCATCCACTTTAAAATTTTTCGAATTAATACATACACCATAATCAATTAGCGCACTTTTTATGGAGACAACACCGTTCTTCACATCTTCCAAGACAGATTTGATTGGTCTTTGAAAAGGATTTCCAAACCCCCCTCCGCCAGCTCCATCTATTTTAAGGATACCGGGTAATAGTTCAATATTTTGGTATTGTGGTAGAGTTACCCATTTGCTCTTCCCATTTTCTTTGTAGAGAACTTTAGCAATAGAACCATGTTTGCCCTTATTTAAACCAAAGGATGTTACTGTCCTACAGGATTCTCCTCTTGTAGAACAACTAATAGGAGATTTGATTTTTACCTCATAATTTACACTCGTTCCACCTCTCCATTTTCCAACTCCTCCACCGTCTTTTCTTATTTCTTGGCGAATAAAGTGAACTGGATAATCCTGTTCGTAATGTTCTAAATTCGGGATTGTTAATGCTCCTAAAGTTGGAAGATTTCCAATAAGGTCTAAGCCATCTCTTCCCATTACTGCGCCAGTTCCTGGTCCTCCAAGCCAATGATAAATAACAAAAAATTCATTTTTTTCATTGTAACCTGCAGTAATCGGGTAGGCAGTTTTTGCCCATGCCGCTGATACCTTATCCGGTAATTTTTTATGTATAGATTTCCAAACGCAATGAATTATTTCGTGTGCAGGAAAAACAGTACATAATGTGACAGGAGCAGGAAAACTGGCATTCACTACACTTCCTTCAGGCGCAACAATCTTTATAGGTCTATATGAGCCTTCATTATGAGGGATGTTAGGATCTACAAGCGAGGAAATTCCCGTATATAAAGCAGAATGAGTATTAGATATTGGGCTATTTTTATACCCCTTAATTTGAACTGAACTTCCAGAAAAATCTGCGGTGATGCTTGTACCTTTTTTTGTAAGTTTTAGATGTATTGGGATTTCTTTTTCCTCAAAACAATCTGTATTCATAGTTTCTATTCCCTTGTAAATACCGTCTGGGATTTTCCTTAATTCAGATCGCATTAATGATTCAGAATAATTTAGCAATTCTGAAAAACCTTGTAAGACAAATTTCTTTCCTTTTTCACGAATTATTTCAACAAGTTTAGAGACTCCTATTTGTGTGCTTCCAACCATTGCAGAAAAGTCATGTCTAATTACTTCGGAAGCTCGAGTGTTTGAAAGGATAAGTTTTAATATGTCTTCTTCGAAAATTCCCTTATTTTTAATCTTTATTGGGGAAATTCTTATGCCTTCATGAAAAATTTCTGTTGCATCTGAATTATAAGTTCCTATTACACCTCCACCAACATCAACTTGGTGGGCCCTATTTGAAACGAAACCACAAAGAGTTTTTTGAACGAAAACTGGCGCAATTACAGTCCAGTCAGGCAGATGATTTCCTCCTCCAATATAGGGATCGTTTAGCAGGAATAGATCTTCAGGATAAATATTTTTGTCGAATTTCTTGAGAACCCCGCGAACTGCGAACCCACCGCTTCCTGTATGTATAGGAAGACCATCAGCTTGAGAAACTAGTTGACCTAATGAGTCAGTAATAAAACAAGAAAAATCATGTGCCTGACTAAATATAGTAGAACGTGCAGTTCTTTGCATTATGATCCCCATTTGTCGGGATATAAGGTCCAGTTGATTTTGAAAAATCGCTAGACTTGCAGGGTCAATTTTTTCTTTTTTTTGAATTTTTCTTTTTGGGGTCCTTTTTGTTACTAGCTCAATTTGGAAAGCACCATTTTTGTTTAGAGAAAGTATATCGCCAGGTTCAACTAAAATTGTAGTGGATGATTCTTCTATAATAGCAGGACCTTTAATTTTCATCTTTCTAGTTATATGTTCCCCATTGAACACTTTAGAATTTTTCCAATTGTCAGTTTTTTCAAAATAAACATTTCTTTCCTCTAAAGATATTTCTTCTGTTTTTTGAACTTGAGGATGTATGGGAAGCGAGGAGTTTTGTTTCTCTTTTAATGTAATTCTAAAACCTGTAATTTGAACCGGTTCAGTGGGTCTGTTATGTCCATAATTGTTTAAATGTTCCTCATGAAAAAGCATCTCTAATTTTTTGGGAGACAAATTTTTTAAAGAAATTTTATCTAAATTGATAGTTAGTTCCCAAGCCTGACCTGGGTATTGCATATCTATTCCAAAAATTAATTCTTGATTTTCTGTTTCTGAAACCAAGGTTTTTGTTTCCTTTTTTAAGTTTTTGAATTGTTGGAGAAGTTGCATAGCATTTGTTTCGCTTGTTCTAACCATATAACTTCTCTTTCGGTCATATCGTAAGGGTCCACAAACCATTCCTACTGCACAAGCGGCAGAAGCTTCTCTTGGAATTAGAATTTTTTGTATTCCGCAAATTCTTGCAACACTAGATACAGAAATTCCACCTGCACCCCCCCCTGCAATAAGGGTTAAATCTCTAGGATCAGAACCGTGTCGAGAACAAATTGTTAAAATAGAACTTGCCATAAATTGATTTGCTAAACGTATGGCACTGATAGCAGATTGTGTTGTATTCATTTTGAGTTTTTTAGCAACAAAATTGTTAAAGGCTGTTTTAGCTTTTTTGATTGAAAGTGGAATTTCTCCATTTAGTAAACCTTTAGTATTTATTCGACCCAATAATAAATTCGCATCAGTGATAGTCGGCTGAATGCCCCCTTTACTATAACAAGCAGGCCCGGGTACTGAACCTGCACTTTTAGGTCCGACTCTAATCCCTTTAGCTGCATCTACCCAAATTAAAGTCCCTCCACCTGTTCCTATTGTTTGTACTTCTACAGATGGCAGATTTACGTGATAACCCCCTACGGTAGATTGATCTATCATTCCTGGACTGCCGTCTCTTATTAGGGTTACATCTGTACTAGTACCACCCATATCGAAAAAAATGCCATTTTGTTTTTTGAAAGTTTTTGCATAAATACATCCTGTAGAGGCTCCTGCTGCTGGACCAGAGAGAACTAGAGAAATTGGAGTGCGAATTGCCTGTTTAATATCAGTCATACCTCCATTACTTTGTACAAGATGGATTGAATTTTTATAACGAATTGCTCTAAGTCGTTTTTCTAGTTCTTTAAGATAAGAAGTGACAACAGGATGAATATAAGCATTAACACAAGTTGTAGAACTTCTTTCATATTCCCCAATAATGGGTGCGATTTCAGAAGAGAGGAAAATAGGGATTTCTAATCCTTTTTTCCCAAGTAGAATTCTTGCTTTTTTTTCATGAGAAGCGTTTAGATATGAATTTATAAAACATATAGCTAGAGATTCAATTTTTTCTCTTTTAAAGAATGAAACTGCTTTCTGAATATCATTTTTAGAGAGTTTTGTTTCTTCGTGTCCATTTGCATCAATTCTTTCTTCAATTGGAAACCTTAAAAAACGATCTGCAAGTACAGTGGGATAAGCAGCACGGTGATCCCATACATTTTCTCTAAATCCTCTCCTGAAAGATAAAGAATCACGAAATCCTTTTGTAGTTAGAAGTCCTATTTTAGCACCTTTATTTGTAAGTAATGCATTTGTTGCCGCAGTTGTGCCATGAACAAACTTTTCACAATTCTCTAGTAGATATTCTTTTGAGACATTCAAATGTTCAGCTGCTTTTTCTATACAAGCGATTATTCCAAGTTCTGGATTATTGACATTTGTTGGCGATTTACGTAAGCAGAGCAAATTTGAATTCGTGTCCATGAGCACGAGGTCTGTAAAAGTTCCACCGACATCAACACCTATATTGAATTTTTTTTTCATTCTTTGATTTCCCTAAACAGAGTTGCCTTGAACTATTGTAAGGTAAGTCCTCCATCCATAGGGAAAAGTCCTCCAGTGACATAAGAAGAAGCGTCAGAGCATAGATATATTACGAGTGAGGGCAATTCATCAGGCTGACCCACCCTAGAGGCAGGAATTCTTTTTACATATGCTTCTAAAGCAGCAGGATCGTTCATTAAGGGAGCTCCCATATCTGTATCAAATTGACCAGGAATTACGATGTTTGCTCTTATCCCATATTTTGCCCAGTCTACAGCAATAGATTGTGTAAGAACATGGACAGCTGCTTTTGAGGCCGCATAAATTGGGACATTTGGTCTTGCTCTAAAACCCGCGACTGAGCCAAAATTGACAATTCTTCCTCCACCATCTTCAGAGACTATTTTTTGTTTCATGTGATTGGCTGCAGCATTACAAATATAAAAAGTTCCAAAAGTGTTGATTTGAAATGTTTTTTCCATTTCTTTTTCGCTCATTTCAAGACAAGGAACACGAGGACATATACCAGCAGCATTTACAAGAATGTCTAGCTTTCCGAAATCTTTTGCCGCTTTATCTATTGCTTTCTTAACAGAATCAGGATTCGCAATATCCATAGGACAAGTTATTACATCACTTCCTAATTCTTTTATTTCTTGAGATACCTCAACTAATTTCCCCTCGTCAGTTGCTCCCAAGGCTACACTAGCGCCAAATTCAGCTAATGCAAGTGCACAAGCTTTTCCTAATCCTCTACTTCCACCACTTACAAATGCGACTTTTCCTTCGAGGTTAAATTTGTTTTTCAAATTCATTTCAAAATCCTTTTAGAAAAAATTACGAAATTATGTATGGTTTGGGTCTATCCAGTTTAGTTCTAATAAATTTCCGTCGGGGTCTTTAAAAAAGACAAGTTTTCTCTCGGGAACTCTAGAAAGAATGTGACATTGAAGTTCTACATTATTTTTTTCTAAATGTTCTACGGTTTCTTCCATATCTTCTACCCAAAAGGTTAAGTATCGAAATCCAATTTGGGAATCTGCTAATTTATGTTCATTTCCTCTAGGACTATTTTCAAAATGAAGTAATTTAATCAAAATGTCACCAAACTTTAACGCATATAATTTAAGATTGTTTTCACCAAACCCAGCTTGTCTAATAAAGTCTTCAGGGATTTCTGTTGTTACAACTTCAGTACATCCAAGGACTTCTATATAGAATTTTTTCATTTCATTAATATTATTTGTCGCTAATCCTATATCAACGCTATTTTGCGTCACATGCATCATTTGGCATCTCCCATTTAATTGTAAATTTATACCATTGGAATTTTTACTTTTTCTCCAGTTTTTGCTGATAAATCAATAGCCATAGTTAGTTCTACAGTTTGTCTTCCTTCTTGAGCTGTAGTGTGTTGACATGGATGACCAGTTGCGAGGTGGTCAAGCCATGTTCTTGTTTCATTCGCTATGGGTCCCCAAAAATCTCCCATCGACCAATCTCCTGAAGAGTTAGTTTGCATAAAAACTAGACTCGACTGGTGTCCTGGAACATAAGCATGTGGAACACCATTATCTGTATATAAGAGACTGTCTTTATTGTCTGTGTCTAGGAGGATAACACCATCGGTTCCTAGAACTTCGAAACGAGCACTTTGTCCGTGAGTAGGATATTTTGCTGGTAATGCGTAGCAGATTCCTAGGTTAACAACAGTTCCATCTTCAAAAGTGATAATTGCCCAGGTGACATCTTCTGATTCATATCCCATTTTCCTGAAAACTTTTCCATTTGCTCTTGCTACAACTTCAACTGGTTTTACGCCAGGTTTAAACCAACAAACCATATCTACATAATATGTTAGTGCGTCCATAACCATTGTTGCATGAGGAGAGCGAATTAAAATTTGTTCCATTTGTGCTCTGGAATTATAGACCCTTGCATTTATTGCAATTATTTCTCCTAGTCTTCCTTTATCTACTTGTTCTCTTGCAACCATCCACCGCCTATCGTGTCTTCTGGAATATCCCACTCTGAGTTCAACTCCGGTTTTTTCAACTGTTTCAACAATCTTGTTTGCGTCTTCTAGAGTTAGAGCAAGTGGTTTTTCAACAAAAACAGGTTTCCCAAGTTCTAGAGCTTGAATGATCGATTCTGTGTGGTCATGTTCAGGTGTAGATACTATGACAGTATCTACTTTAGGATGCGAGATTATTTCATAGTTGTCATCTGTTACAAGATTGGCAGCTACACTTTCTCCTAGCGATTCGGCTCTTTCTTTTTCTTTATCAGAGATTGCCAAAAATTCTAGGGAAGGATGTCTACTCACCATATTTGCTCTAAGAGTACCGATGCGACCCGAACCTACTACTGCTACACCTAATCTTTTGTTCCGCTCCATTTGCTAACTCCCTATTTAAAAACGTCTATATTGCGATTAATTTTTGTTTCCAAGTTGGATTATTTCTTAAATGTTTAGATACTGTATTCTAAAATTGTTCTCATATCATAATCAAATGGGTGAAGAAAAATGTATTTTTTTGCCTATTAAAGAATTTTTCTAAATTTTTTTATGTTCCAAATATGTTCAGGAGGAAAATTATGAATGACAGTAAAAGTAAAGAATTAATTGAACAGACAATTAAAGATCGTGGGTGGGTTTTGCCAGAACAAGAATTCTATATAAACAAGGATCCAGATTATCATATTAAACAAAGTGCTTTGTACAATCATGTTATTAAAAGAGAAGGTGCTCTGAGTGAAAAATTTCGGGAACTAATAATTATTGCAGCTCTTTGCGTTAGACTTCCAGGGCCAGAAACTGAAGTTTATGTAATGAATCACATTAGAAGGGCGTTAGAACTTGGTGCAACTGAAGACGAAATATTTGAAACCGTCCAGTGTCTTATCTTTCCCTCAGGCGGTCCTTCTTTAATGATGGGAGTAAAGTGTTTGAATGCAGTCTTAAATGAAAAAAAAAGTGATTCCTAGATCTTTAATGGAGAAATAAAATGGACAAAGGAATTTATGCTACATGGTATGATCTGAAAGAAGAAGACGAAAAAGATTATTTGTCTTGGTTGCATGAAGAATATTTGCCTAAAAATATTTTGAAACGTTCAGGATATTTATGGGCCGCAAGTTATGAATTGATTGATCGAAAAGCAGATTCTTCCAAGGTGAAATCACATCTTTTCTATACAGATGATTCTGAAATCCCAAATGGAACAGAATTTTTGATTTTGATTGGCGGACTGAGTTGTGATGTTTTTTTAAATCCAAATCCTACCCAGATTCTAGAAACAGAAACCAAAGATACAATCGATATGCTTAAAAAAAGGGTTGGAGAAAGATCATGTATCTTTACCGAGGTAGATAGCGTAAAAGGACCAGATGCGCACACCAGAGCAGATGGGGGTGTTCCTGCACCAATAATCCAAATGGGAAGTTATAATTGCTTTACACCTGAAGATGATTTCGATTTAAGCTCTTGGTATGCCCAACATAGATTGCCCGAAATGAAGCATATGAGAGGTGCGGTAGGAGCCAGAAAATTAGTTTCGGCTGCGGGATGGGCTAAACATAGTATTTTTTATGAATTTTCTTCACTGGATAAGGTTGTCAAATATTTCCCAAGAGCGGATATATTGATGGAAGGTGAAAACGACTGGACTTATCATGTTTGCAAGAGACTATTGCATGCACCTGGTTCTCCTACTAGGGCGAAGCGAATTTGGCCTATTGTAGAATAATAAGTTGGAAATGGAGGTTTGTATGAGTTCTTCTAATCTTAAAATCAAAGATAAAATTTCTATTTTATTTACTGGAGATATAGAAATAAATCGAGAAAATCCCGAGAAGGTTTTTGATAACATCATAAATGAATTCGAAAGTGTTGATTTCAGATTTGGTTTTTTGGAATCTTCTCTTTCTCATAAGGGTGAACCAGCGCAAGGTAAAATACTGATGCGTCATGATCCAAGAATGATAAATGGATATATAGCCGGTGGGTTTGATATTTTAGGTTTCGCCACCAATCATTGTTTGGATTATGGATTTGAACCTTTCGTAGAGACTCTTGAACTTCTTGAACAGAAGGGAATTCAATATACAGGTGCGGGAAGAAATATTAAAGATGCGAGAAATCCTGCAGTGATAGAATCAAATGATACAAAGATAGGATTTCTCACTTATATACTAAATATCCCAATGGGTTGGGGTGCACAACCAGATAGACCAGGTGTTGCGCCAATAAGAGAAGACCCTCTTTTTGGTCCACCATACGTGAATGAAGAAGATCTCGAATCAATGATTGAAGATGTGAAGGAAACAAAAAAAAATGTGGATATTCTTGTTGCTACATTTCACTGGGGGTCTAGCCAGAGTAGAACTCTTACTCTTTCTCAAAAAGCAGTTGCTCATACTGCAATTGATTCTGGGGTTGATTTAGTCGTCGGGAGTCATCCACATATTATTCAGGGAATTGAAGTTTATAATCAAAAAGCAATCTTCTACAATTTAGGTAATCTTGTACTTGATCACGATCATCCTATGTTTATGCCGACAGTCAAAGAGTCCATTTTACTGAAATGTACAATTCATGGAGGTAAAATTGCAGATTTGTCATTTTCTCCCACTTACATTGAAGATGATGGTCGTCCAGTTGTCTTGGATGAGAAAGATGAAAAATTTAAAGAAATTCAAAGAAATTTGGAGAAAATATCTAAAAAACTAGGTACCAGTTTCAGTCTAGAAGAAGGTCGATTTGTTTTGTCAATTTGAAAATATTATCAATTTTAAAAAGGGGATGAATTTATGAAATTTGGTCTTTGTTATTTTCCTACAGACTATTCAACACCTCCTGATAAAGTTGCGTTAGAGGCTGAAAAAAGAGGATTCGAATCACTCCTATTTCCTGAACACACACATATTCCTGTTTCTAGAAAAACTGAATGGAGTAGAGGTGGGGATGTTCCAAAGGAATATATCCATAGTTTTGATCCCTTTGTTGCTCTTGGTTCTGCAGCCTCAGTCACAGATAAAATACTCCTTGGAACTGGTATATGTCTTGTCATTGAAAGAGATCCTATCATTTTAGCAAAAGAGATTGCGACATTAGATTTTATTTCTAATGGGCGAGTGTTATTTGGTGTTGGAGGAGGATGGAATAAGGAGGAGATGAAAAATCACGGAACAGATTATCCGGTAAGATGGAAAATCTTAAAAGAACGTATAGAGGCAATGAAAGAGATTTGGCAAGAAGATGAAGCAAGTTATAATGGGGAATTTGTGAAGTTTGATGAAATTTGGTCTTGGCCAAAACCTCAACAAAAGCCTCATCCTCCAATTTTAATAGGAGGTGACGCTGATAGAACTTTCCAGAGGGTACTTAGCTATGGCGATGCTTGGATGCCCTATCCTAGGAAAGGAGATTCTTATGCTGAAAAAATTAAAAAACTTAATGATATGGCTTCTAATGAAGGCAGAGGACCTATTCCTGTTACAATGTTTGGTGTTGCTTCCGACCCACAGATCGTAGAAGGGTTTATTGAAGATGGTGCAGACAGAATTTTGTTTTGGTTATCTTCTGAAGGGGAAAAAGAAGTTTTAGGGACAATGGATAGTTTAGTTTCAATAATGGAAAAATTTCAAGAACTATAAATTATTTATGTGAATTTTGCTTTTTTCCCGGGGGCGGGAGTTGTATTGATTCCTCCGCGTTTCAGAAGATGTTCTCTTCCTCCGTAAGATTCCACTAATTCTCTTTGATCTTTTTTTGCAGACTTGTCAGTTTTTTCTGGATCTAATATTTTCCTTAAAATACTCTCGTATTCGATTAAAATCTTTTGAGACTCTGGTTTTTTGGAAATATCATTCAATTCTTCAGGGTCGTTTTCTAGATCATAAAGTTCAGGTCTGTAGCCGACATAATAGATATACTTATATTGGTTATGTCTAATCATATAGGAAGCAGTTATTGATCCAGCTGCGTGATATTCACTGAAGACAATTCGAGACATGTCAACTGGATTCTTTGCGACTGAGAATAAAGATTTCCCAGGTCTTTTTTTGTCCTCTTCGTTTAATTCAGTACCCATACTTTCTATAATAGTTGGGTAGCAATCTATCAGTGAAACAGGAGTTTCTATAACGGAATCTTTAGGAAATCCTTCTCCTGAAATAATCATTGGAACTGAAACTGATTCTTCATACATTGTAGCTTTTCCCCATAGATTTCTAGCTCCGAGATTATCTCCATGGTCACCAACGTACATAACCCTAGTTTCTTCACTGATACCACTTTCATCAATAGATGCAAGAATTTTTCCGACGTTGTCATCAACAAAACTACATAGCCCATAGTAAGAAGCGATTGCTATCTTCCTTTTTTCATCATCTTCAAAGTGTTCGTTGAAAGTCCAGCATTTTTCAAAAGCATCCCACCATGGATGGTCGATTTCTTCTTTGCGTTGTTTGGGCAACTCAATTTTATCTAGAGGATACATTTCATAAAATTCTTCTGGAACGATAAGGGGATAATGTGGAGAAATGAAAGAAACAAAAAGAAACCAAGGTTTATCGGATTTCTTATTTGCCATGTCTTTAATCCAATCACAACTTTTGTCTCTTATCTCTCTATCATACTTAGTGTATTGCGTTTCTCCTGGTCCAATTTCAAGTGCAAGATCTCTACTTTGTTTTCTAACCGGTAAGTCCGGTTCGCGAATAGAACCAAAAACGTCCCCTTGACCATCTAAAGCATGCATAGGGCAAATTTGTTCGTCAAAACCGGTAGGGTCAGAAGTATTTCTATAATGGAGTTTTCCTATTGAGGTCACACTATTACCTGATTCTTGAAGTCGGTGACCCCAACCTTTTACTTTTCCATCATATGGAGATGCATTATCCCAATTTCCAGTTTCATGTACGTACTTTCCGGTGGCAAAACTAGCTCTAGACGGAATACAAACTGGGGAATTTGTATATCCATTTCTAAAAAGAGTTCCTTTTTTCGCTAAGAGGTCTAAGTTTGGCGTTTTTACTATTGGGTGTCCATAACAACCTAGAACTTTTGAATTATGTTCATCTGCCATGATGAAAACAAAATTTTTACCTTTTTCAGACATTTGCACCTCAAAAAATCTTTTAAATTTTTATAGTTAGTTTGTTTTAAAGTTTAATTCAATGGTAAATAGATAAGATAACTGCAATCTTAAAACAAAAAAAGCAATAGTCATTTTTTTTATCAATATCACAGGATTCAGAGATAATGAAAATAATTGATTGTGACGTACACCCAAGAATGAATTCAATGTCTCAGTTACATCCATATCTCTCAGAAGAATGGAGACAAAGAATGGGCGTTCAAACTTCTAGCAAAGGGTCAGATTCGAATACTGCTAGAAATGTTTTCACTATTCCAAAGCGCTGGTATTTCCATCCTCATGGTGCTGAGAGGAACGATGCTATTCCGCCAGATGGAGGAAGACCAGGTTCTGATCTAAAGTTTTTTTGTGAAAAACATTTAGATTTTTTTGAAATTGATCACGCAATTATGATTTCTGGAGATTTATTTGGAATTGGAGGTTTGCCTGATGCAGACATGGCTGCGGCATTTATCTCCGCTAACAACGATTGGCTATTACATGAGTGGGCAGAAAAAGATTCTCGACTTAAACTTGCAATCAACGTTGGTCCTAGAGATCCAATTCTTGCAGTACAAGAAATTGAACGTTTAGGTGGGAATGATTCTGTTGTTCAAGTGCAGATTCCAGAATTTGATGTTCTCTTAGGAAATCGACATTTTTATTCTATATATGAAGCGGCTGAACGTTATGGACTTCCTATTGGATTCCATGGTGCAGGAGAGTCAGCAGGTGTAAATACTCCAATGAGTCCTGTTGGTATTCCTTCTTATTTCATAGAGGTTCACACCGGTATGCCTATGATAGGTCAAGCTCATGTTATTAGTTTGGTTGCGGAAGGAGTTTTTGAAAGGTTTCCAAAACTCAAATTCGTTTTTCAAGAGGTTGGATACTCTTGGGTGCCAAGTGTCATGTGGAGATTTGATCAGGAATGGAAGTCTATGCGGAATGAAGTGCCTTGGTTAACAAAGCCACCAAGTGAATATATTCTAGAAAATGTGCGGTTTACTACGCAACCAATTTGTGAAGCCCCTGATAATTCGCAGCATTTGCAGTTGTTGGATATGGTCCATGCCGATAAAACACTTGTTTTCTCTTCTGATTATCCTCATTGGGATTCTGATGATCCGAGGAGGATTTTTGCTGGTCTATCAGATGAAGTTAAGAATCGTATCTATTTTGAATCAGCGGCAGAATTGTATAATTTTTAGAACTAGATTTTAAATGTAAATTTTTGGATAGCATCTTCGTTAATCTCTACGCCCAAACCTTCACCTGATGGTACTTGAACCTTACCGTTTATTACTTTAAATCCTTCAACTATATCTTCTGAATGCCATGCAGGAGATTTCCCTGATTCATTAAAAACTATGTTTGGTGTAGATGCAAAGAAATGAGCACTTGCTACATCGTTTAAAGCACTGTGGATTACGCTTCCGCATAACCCTTCTATACCAGAAGCTTCAATACAAGCTGCTACTTTTTTGCAGTTAAGTAATCCGCCTTCTCTATTTATTTTTATATTTACTATGTCTGCAGCTCTTCTTCTCAAAACTTCACCTAAATAGTCTGGTCGAAGTGATTCATCTGCGCAAATTGGTATGCGTGTATTTTTAGTTACAAACTCAAGGCCGTCAATATCGTGTCCTGGTACTGGTTGCTCAAGCATAGTAATTGAAAAAGGCTCTATCAGTGAACATACCTGTATAGCTAACTTAGGAGTCCAACTCATGTTTGCGTCTACTACTATTTTTGAATCTTCTCCCGCAGATTCTCGCGCACTTTGTACCCTTTTCACACTGGTCTTGATATCTCTATTCATCTTTACTTTAAAAGCAAAAATTCCTTTTTCTTTTGACTCTGTAACAAGTTCTGATGTTCGTTCAGGAGATTCCAGTGGAAGGATATCAAATGCAGGCATTTCATCCCTTACTTTACCACCTAGTAAATTATAGACAGGAGTGTTTAATATTTTCCCAATGAGATCATGGAGAGCACAATCTATCGCAGATTTTGGGGAATGATGAAAAGGAATTATCTTATCCATTTGTTCAAGTATATGTTCCCTTTGAAAAGCATCCTGACCTTCTACGATAGGAATTAAGAGTTCTTCTAATATTTTGTATGCGCTTTTTAGTGTTTCTCCAGTTGGAAATGTGCGCAAAGCGGCCGCACCCCAACCGGAGATTCCATTTGCACTTATTCTAACTACAATGTCTTCAGAATGAGCGGTCATTCTCGTAGCACTTTTATAAGGATGATTTAGTGGTATGGCTACGGGGAATAAATCAATACGGTCAATCTTTGACATGTTAATTTGCCTCGTCAACTAATTTTTCAAGTTGAGGTGTAGAGCGGACAGATGCATATCGAACTGAACCTTCGTTCGAAGCTATTAAACTTCTCTCGGAACCTTTCGGGATTTCAATGACATCTCCTTCCCCTACAGTTTTCTCTTCACTATCAACCTTTGCGTCAAGAGATCCTGAAAGTATTAATATGAACTGTTCTCTTTCACTTATGGAAGTTGATTCTTCCATCCCTGCAGGCATTTCAACAAAACCAAAAGCGAGTCTTTCCCCTTGAATCCAGTTTTGTTGATATCCAGTTCTTTCAGGAGCATCGAGTGAATCTATAATGGGATAATAGTTATTTTTAATTCCATCAATGATAATCTTGGATTTTGATGCGTCTCTTTCTTGATTTGCCCATGAACCAGTATCATGTTTTTCATTTATTTCGTCTACTGTTGGAGCTTGTTCAGGTGGAGCTTCGTCCGCAGCAAGTCCAACAACTGTCCATGTATGATCTTTTACATATAGATATTCCATTTTTTTATCTTCGGTTGCAAACATAGAATGTCTTGCGTAAGGCGGTACGTGGACAAAGGTTCCAGGAGAAAGAATTTTTCGTTCTTTTCCTACCATCGCATTAATTTTT
Organism: uncultured Nitrospinaceae bacterium; assembly: GCA_964558115.1. Classification (GTDB taxonomy): domain Bacteria; phylum UBA8248; class UBA8248; order UBA8248; family UBA8248; genus UBA3496. Next base: position 19,919 of record CAZLCI010000029.1, read on the forward strand.
CCTACTAGCGGAAAAATCATAAGTTCATTTGGGTGGTAGTGATATTGAGAACCAGTGCCAGGTTCTTTTCTTACTTTACAAAAGTACATATATTTACCCTCTATGACTGGACCCTCTCCTGAGGATAAATGAGGACTAAGATATTTTGCTTCAAAATCTTCAAATCTATGAAACGGCATTTTTCGACTCCTTGAAGAAAAAGTTAACGTACATTTTTTTAAGATAAACAAACCTATATTTTTTATGACTAAAGGTCAACTTTTCGTCATACATATCTTAATATGTAGATTACTATTGAACAGCATGTGTTGAAATGATAACTTTCGATTCAATTTTAATTTTATTCGAGAGAGGGAAAAAATGTCAGAAGACAACGTTCGTCTTGGTGTCGTTGGACTAGGTGGTTGGGGAAAGATGCTTGCTAACGCATCTGCAAGAGCAGGTAATGTAGATATTGTTCGTTGTTTTGCAAGAACGAAAGAGACTAGAGATTCTTTTTCTGAAGAATTTAGTTGTAAAACTGCAGAAAGTTATTCTGAAATTTTAAATGATGACGAAGTAGACGGGGTAATTCTGACGACTCCTCATTCGACACATGTTGGAATGATTTGTGAAGCTGCGAGTGCAGGCAAACACGTTTTTGTCGAAAAACCGCTTACTCTTACTGTCGAAGATGCAAACAAATCCATTGATGCAACATCAAGCGCAGGAGTTATTTTACAAGTTGGTCACCATAGAAGAAAACAAGGTGCTAATAGAAGAATTAAGACGATGATAGAAGAAGGAAAACTTGGTGAAATCCATCAGCTCGATGCAAATTTATCAAATGTCGGAGGTCAAAATGTACGTGCAGGTTGGAGAAATGATCCAGAAGAATGTCCTGCAGGTGGAATGACAGGTCTCGGAGTTCATATGATAGATAATTTAATATTTCTTGCTGGTACAGTAAAAAGAGTTTCTGCATTTAGTAAGAAACTTTTTGGAAAAACAAATCTTGACGATGTGACAAGCTTTATTTTGGAATTTGATAGTGGACCATTAGGTTTTATTAACACAACATATGTTGTTCCGAAAATTTGTTTGACTGCTGCTTATGGAACCGAAGGTTCTGCATGGAGTGAAGAGGAAGGTGCTAGACTTTTTTTCCAAGGGAAAGACGAAAACACAAGAAATGAAATTCCTGTGGAAGAAGGAGATGCCTTAGCAGAGCAAATTAAAGAATTTTCAAATTGTATAAAAAATAATTCTAAACCAGAAGTTAGTGGCATAGAAGGACGAGATGTCATAGCAGTCCTTCAGTCGGTTGTAGAGAGTGCAAATACCGGAAAAGTGGTTGATATAAAACAATTCATGTAGTTTTTGACTATTTTCAATGAGGTGTTTTTGTTTTTTGATGAATTTAATGTTTCTCCAGGAAGTGCAGGAAAATTAGAACTAAATGTTGGAAAGATGCTTACTGGAGCACCAACAAAATTAACAGCACATTACATCAGAGGTTTTAAAAAAGGTCCTTTTTTAGGGATTCAGGGTTGCGTACATGGAGATGAAGCACAGCCTGTTCGTTCATTTTTTTCACTTTTAAGATCTTTGAATCCTGAAATTTTGTCTGGGACTTTAGTAATTGTTCCAGTTGCAAATCCATACGCTTTTTCAAACTTTTCAAGACAATCCCCTGATCAACATGAACAGACAAATTTATGGAGAGCTTTTCCAGGTAATGAGAGTGGAACTTTAACAGAAAGGTATGCTTATTTGTTGCGATCGATACTTATTGATAATTCTGATTTTTTTGTTGAGTGCCATTCTGGAGGAGCGTCTGGCAGAATCCAGTGTAGAGTGGATGTAGATCCTGATTTCACAAAACAAGTTGGCAAAAAATCTAGACAGATGGCGTATGCGTTTGCTAGAGGTGGAGCAAGGTTGGTGCATGGTGTTCCTTTAAGTCCTAGCAGTGCCCCTGGAGTTTCTTTAATAAAAGGGAAACCTTCTATAAGCGTTGAAGTAGGTGGTTCGTATTTACCTGAAAGTGAAGAGAACTTATACACTGATACTATAGAGAAAGGTTTTAAAAATCTTTTAATTCATCTTGGGATGATCCAAGGGAAAGAAAAAGAAAGTAAGATTCTCTATTTTGATAAGTCTAAAAGAGTCGAAGTGAATCCTTCTCACGGTGGGTACCTACTTTCTCGAAAAACACAGTACTCAGATTTAGGGAAAAAAGTTCGCAAAGGAGAGTTGTTAGGAGAGATGCTTGATCCTCATACTTTAGAAATTATAGAAGAATTACGAAGTCCTATCGAAGGAACCTTGTTTTATAGTCGCTGTAGTGGCCCAGTTGAGATAGGCAACAAGGGCTTTGCAATAGCAAGTAAAATTGAAATTAAATAATAAATTTAAATCAAACTTGGAGAACATATGCCATTTTATAATCCGAAAACTATGAAAAGAAATCTTGCAGGAGAAAGTTATAGTACTTCTGAGGGAGTATGGGCAGATGGAGACAAAATGCTTTTTGGCATTATTGACAAACCTGCAGGGACTGGAAGTAGACCGCATAGACATCCTAATGAACAGTTTATTTTTGTGCAAAAAGGAAGATTGAAAGCAATGATTGATGGTAAGCGAAAGACTGTCCAAACAGGCGGAATAATACATATTCCTGCTAACTCACTCCACAGTATGGTTGCTACAGATGATGAAGATGTCATTTTCATTGTTGCTAAAGATAATTCTTGGGGAATAGAGGGAATACCAGAAGACCAAAGTATTTTTGGAGCACACATAGGGAAGTCTGCAAAAAAAGAAGTAGCAGACAAGTATATCAAAATTGCAGAGAAGGGAAAATCTACAAAGCAAAAGAAGAAAACAAAAGGGAAGTAAGTAAAATAGTAGTTTGCACTTTTCCTTAATTTTCAAGTATAGTTTGAAAATCAATTTTAAAATAAAAAGATTTTTTAATTTAAAAAAAGGACCTAGGAATGGTAACGCAGAGAGATGAAGTAAGACTTCCTCCTGTCATATCTGGCAGGGAAAGAACTGTGATGTGGATTAGGGACAATATTCCGAGTTTTATTGCAGTTATATTAATTTGGGAAATTCTTGTTTGGTTTGCGGATGAGCCAGCTCTTTTTCCTAGTTTTGGTGTTTTCCCTGGAACTTTTGGTAGTTCAATTTTACAGCGTGCGTATGAAGTAGTTTTTCTGAAAGCAGGAGAAACGACATGTATTCTTTGTGTCCACGCTTATCATACTTCTTATAGAATAATTATTGGGATAGGAATAGCTTCCGTTGTGGGTATTTCTATCGGTATTGCTATGGGTATTTCTGTTTGGTTTGAGAAATTCATGGTTCCAATCATGAGTATGTTACTGCCTATTCCAGCACTAGCATGGAGTCCAGTATGTGTTCTTTGGTTTGGTCTTGGAAATGGGACTATGATATTTATTACTGCTTTTGCCGCTGCCTTACCGGCGATTTCTGCTACTTGGACAGGTGTTAAAACAGTAAATCCTGTTTGGACAAGGGCTGCAAGATCAATGAATGCAAGTGGAATGGTTCTTTTCCGTAAAATTACTCTACCTGGTTCATTGCCGTTTATTTTGTCTGGTATTCGTATTGGTCTTGCTCGTGCATGGAGAGCTGGAATTGCTGCAGAAATGGTTGCTGCTAGTGACTGGGGACTTGGCTACGCGATCTTTGATAGCCGAGAAGATTTGGATATGAGTTTTATGCTTGTTGGAATTGCAACTATCGCTCTTGTTGGTTTTATTATCGAAAAATTTATATTTGAAAGAGTTGAAAGAGCGACCGTAATTAAATGGGGTATGATGGCAGAGGTAGGTTCAGGCTAATACAAAAAAGGCCATCGCTTTAGCCGTTTATTTTAATACAATTTATTAATTGAATAACTGAAACAGATAGGGGAAATAATGTCTTCCAAAGTAAGCATTCAAAATTTAGAAATGGAGTACACATTAAAAGATAGGCTTGTTCATGCATTGACGGATATTAATCTGGAAATAGAAGACGGCGAATTCCTTGTAGTCGTTGGTCTATCTGGTTGTGGAAAAACTACTCTTTTAAATATTCTTGGTGGTTTCTTTCATCCAACAGGTGGTTCTATTAATTTGGATGGTAGACCAATAGAAGAAGCCGGTAGGTTAAACAGGGCAGTTGTTTTTCAAGAGTACGCACTTTTCCCATGGAGAACAGCTCTTGGTAACGTTGAATTTGGTCTAGAAATGAAAGGTATAGAAAAAGAAGAGAGATTAGAAATAGCGATGAAGTACCTTGAGTTGGTTCATTTGGAAAAATTTGCGAATTTTTATCCGCACAATCTGTCTGGTGGAATGAGGCAGCGTGTTGCCGTTGCGAGAGCGTACGCATATGAGCCAGAATTTCTACTTATGGATGAACCTTTTGGTGCGTTAGATG
>CAZLCI010000030.1:0-24149 GCA_964558115.1 uncultured Nitrospinaceae bacterium
CTGGTGAAATTTCTGATGGAATTATGCTTTATATGGTTCCTCAGTCTAGAATAAAAAAATTAGTTGATTTAAAAAATGAAGGATCATTGGAGAAAAAAAGAGATCCACTCGCAGTAAAAGTAGATCTAGGTATTCATACTTTTTTCTCTGAAGATTTGCAATTAGCTAGAGATAAGGCCAGGGAAACCCTAACTTATTGGTTGGGTCTCCCAGCATATAACCAATCGATACGTGAAAGTGGATTTGTTAAGGAAGCAGAATTAATTTCGAAAGCTTTTCTTGAAAATGATCAAAAAGGAATTTCTTCGAATATAACAGATGAATTGATTGATCAGTTTTGTCTTGTAGGTCCAAGAGGAAGATGTTTGGAGAAACTCGATGCTCTTAGAGGTGAGGGTGTAGATTTGCCTGTGCTAATGATTGATCCAGTTGAAGTGGGCGAGACCTATGAAGCAGCATTAAGAAGAACGATTTCGGGTCTTTCTCCAAAGTAGATAAACTTTTAAAAGGTTCTAATGTCGAAACAAAAAACAAATATAAAGACTATGTGGTTTGCTTCATCTTTTATTTTTCTTGCACATTTTGTTATTGATAGTGCCGCACAATTCCCAATGGCTCTTATTCCCGTGCTTAGAGAGAAGATAGGTTTTAGCTTAACCCTTGCAGGTTTCATGATATCTGTTCAGGCCAGTACAAGTGCAATCAGTCAGCCTCTAACTGCACTTGTGATTGATAGATGGCCTCGGGTACCTTGGCTTCCAATAGGACTGGTAGGGTGTACCTTTTGTTTTTCTGCTATAGGCTGGATTTCTAATTATACTTCTTTATTAGTTTTAATGTTTGTAGGTGGTATGTTTTTTGCTTTCACCCACCCAGACATGGGTGCGCGTGCGGGTAGATTGAGCCAAGAAGGAAATAGCATTCCAATGAGTCTTTTTGTTACGGGTGGAAGAATTGGATTTGCCGTTGGTCCTCTAATTGCTATTTCTGTAACTGAGAATTTAGGTTTGAAATGGCTCACTTTATATGGTTTCGTTGGAATTCTTTCTGCTTTTTTCGTAATGATTAGCACTCCTAGAATTGATAAAGAATCTATTTCAGGAGATTCTAAAAAAATAGATTTGGTTTCTATATTTAAAAAAATAAAAGGAGATGTCGTATCTCTTTTTATAATAGGTGGGGTTAGGGCAATAATTGTATCGAATTTGGCTTTTTTCTTAACTACTATGTTTGTGGATGAAAATCTTGGTCTGTGGGAAGGTGGATTGACAAGCACACTTTTCTTTATTGGTGGTGCGTTTGGGGTAATCCTAGGTGGTATTTTTGCTGACTGGTACGGAAGAAGATTGACGATTATATCTGGAATTATTGTTTCTATGATCGCTATGTTTCTTTTCTTAATTTTTCCATTAAAAATTTGTTATCTTTTTGTTGGATTTATAGGATTTGGTGTTTTTGTTCCTATGGGACTTTCTATCATACTCACTCAAGAGAAAATGCCGGAGAATCGAGCTTTTGCAAGTTCTTTGATTCTAGGTGGAGGATGGATAATTGCGAGTATGACTGCACCTTTGGTAGCTTGGCTAGGAGAAATTTATGGTCTCAAATCTGCACAGTGGATACTTATGCTTTTTCTTTTCCTTGCACTATTCTGTGGTTTTTCTTTGGAGAGGGATAAAAAATAATTAGGAATTGAAATTTGATCTCTGTATGAGGTTTTTCTTCGACTCTTTCAGTTCTTCTTTCCACCTGTTTAGTTTTTCTTCACTAAACAGAAGTTTTCCGTTTTCTTTGACAACTTTTCCGTCTATCAATACAAAACGTATATCCGATTCATTTGCATGCATAACTGCAGCTTGTTCAGGATTGTATGCAGATGACATATTTAAACTTTCTCCATCGATAAGAATGACATCTGCTTTTTTACCCGGTTTTAGAGAACCTATTTTGTCGTCCATTCCCAAAGCTATGGCATTATTGATAGTCGTCCATTCTAAAGCTTCTCTTGTAGTTATAGATTTTTTTTCTCCTTTCATTCCTTGTTCGTAGAATTTGATATTTGAAAAAATTCTTTGTGAACGTAAAGAGGAACGTAAAATGTCCAACATTCCAGCTCCTGAATAAATTTCAAGATCAGAACCGATAGAGGGTTTTCCTCCAAAATTTGAAACCTTGTTTATGATTGGTTCTACTCCATGAGTTTGTAGTTCTGCAACGGGAGTTGAAGTTACAGAGGCCCCAGAATCTACAATCAGTTTAATTTCATCATCTCCAAGATAATTTCCGTGAACAATGTTATGTTTGTTATTTAATAAACCTTCTTTAAGCAATAGTGCATATCCTTCTTTTACTATGCGATTTGGCATACCCCAGATGTGGGCACTTGAAAGAAGATCGAATTCTCTTGCTAACTGGAAATCTTTTAATGTTACTTCTTTTGTAGAATAATCTGGACCAAGAATTGCGATTGCAAGGGTAACAAGTTCTGTATCTCCATGAAGTTTATCTTTGCGAAGTCTTTCTATTTCTTTTCTTGGGTGAGGTACCGTAGAGAAATGAGGTTCTCCATCTTTTGGATCTGGTTTTACGGTGCCATGACCGAAAATAGCCCTGATTCCGGATGTGAATAGTGCTTCTATAGCAGAGTCGGTATGTTCAGGGGTAGCATTTCCATGAGACCAATCAAAAATAGTTGTAGTTCCACTATTCATTTGGTTAAGGGAACCAATAAGATTGCCGATATAAATATCTTCTGATTCGTAATGTGTAGCAATATTCGCATGAACTACATTGAAATATTCTCTTTGTTTCCAATTGCCTCCGATACCTCTTATTGCAGTCTGCCAGGTATGATGATGAGCGTTGATTAGCCCAGGTAATGCAATCATCCCAGTTGCATCTATTTCGGTGTCTGGATTTTTCTCTTTTTTATCTCCAATAGAAAAAATGAGGTCATCTTTTATCAGTATGTTCCCTTTTTGTATATTTCCAATATCAGCGTCCATACTGATAATAGTTGCGTTTTTTATGAATGTATTAGACATTGTATTTTCTCTTTTTTATTTGAGTTATAGTACAAGAAATTCTTTTTTTCATCTAGAAAGAGGTTTTAGATTTGAATCAGAAGAAAACTGTTAAACGTTATGAACCAAATTTGGTAAGATCTATACATCCTAAAGCCTATCCACAGTGGCCTTTTGATGAACCACCTAAAGTGCCAGAATCTTCTCAGCCTGTATATACAATTAGCGCAGATGTAGATCAGATGGTTCGTATGAGAGATGGTGTGAATTTAGCTGCTGATGTTTTTCGTCCAAGCTCTCCAGGTGATAAATTTCCTGTGTTGCTTTCACTTTCTCCTTATACGAGAGGATTGCAATCTACCAATGTTGCTATCAGTCAAAATGAAGCTGGGATAACAGAATTTTGGGTGCCTAGAGGTTACGTTCATGTGATAGTAGATGTTCGAGGCACAAATGATTCAGGCGGAGTGTACGATGATAAAGGAGAAAATGAACAATCTGATTATCTGGATTTAATAGAGTGGTGCGGAACTCAATCTTGGTCTAATGGTTCAGTTGGTATGATGGGATGTTCATATTTTGCGGAGTCTCAAGTTTTAGCGGCTACTTTAAAGCCTCATCACTTGAAAGCTATTTTCCCTTACGATGCATTTACAGATCTTTATAGGAACAGAAATTATCACGGTGGAATTCCTTATACAGGGTTTATGTGGAATTGGTATTCAGCGGTTTCCAATCTTAATTTTGGAAGTGGAAGGCTAGAGAAGTCTGCTGGTATTCAAAAATTGATTAGAGAAGGTATTTGTTTTGAAAGACCTCTGGATGATGAATATTATCGAATTAGGTCACCATTTTATCGTCTTGATCAAATAGAAATCCCAACGTACTTCGGATGTGATTGGACTTTTTGGTGGTTGCATTTACAGGGTTCGTTTGATGGTTGGGAAGGAACCGGAGATATTCCAAAGAAAATGTTAATTGGTCCTAGACCTGAACCTTGGAGGCCTTTTGCTGCTTATCAAGAAGAGGCATTAAGATGGTATGACTATTGGTTAAAAGGTTTGGATACTCGAGTCATGGATGGTCCTCCTATTCAGATGTATATTCAAGGAAAAGATGTATGGAGAGGCGAGTATGAGTGGCCAATTTCCAGAGCAAAAATTCAGAAGTTTTATTTGGGAGGAGAAGCAGGTGGTTTAGAAGGTTCTTTGTTAGATTCTCCCCCTTCAGGTTTAGAAAGAATGTATATTAGTGATCCAAAGAATGTAGAATATAGACATGGCAAACCAAAGTTGATTTACCGCTCTGCTCCGATAACTGATGAGTTTGAGATTCTTGGGCCATTGAGTTTGCATTTGGTTGCAAAAAGTTCTTGTGAAGATACAGATTGGCTTGTAAGTCTATTTGATGAGTCTCCTGATGGGTCATCGAGAATATTGACTTCTGGCTGGCTTAGGGCCTCGCATAGAGAATTAGATACTAAACGTTCTAAACAATGTGCGCCCTGGCATCCTCATACTAGGGTGATTCCTTTGACTCCTGGCAAAGAAGAGATTTTCGAAATTGGACTTGTTCCTACTTCGAATCACTTTTTCGAGGGACATCGTCTTAGATTAGAGATTTCTAGTTCTGCCTCAGCCGCAGATAGAACAAATTTTCATGATACTCTTCCTTTTTATACGGAAAATACTGTGCTTGAAGGAAAAGAGGGGTCTTTCTTAGAAATCTCCTGTGTTTAATTATTTTATAATCAAAAGTGGTTCTATTAAGAATTTAAGGAATGGTTTGTCCTTTGAGTGAGAATATAATACTTGCCGTTACATTTGCGTTTTCTACAGCAATACTTACTGCAACCTTTCAAACTATCGCAAGAAAGGGAAGATCTTATGGTAATGCTGCTACTGGCGTTGTAATTGGTCTGGTTATCAATTCTCCAATCTTGCTTCTTTACTCTTTTTTTAGTTGGGAGCCTCATTGGTTCAATATGAAAGCGATAGGTCTTTTTATTGCTACTGGTTTTGCGGCAACAGGTTTAGGACGGTTCCTTCTTTATTTTTCGATTCATAAGCTTGGTGTTGCGATAACCTCTCCCTTGCTTTCAAGTATTCCTCTTTTTACTGGATTGATGGCTGTAGGAGTCTTAGGTGAGACTCCTGCACTCAATGTTTGGCTTGCAACAATTTTAATTGTGCTCGGCTGTGTTTTTATAACTTTAAAACAAGAAAGTTCGGGGAACTGGAATCTTAAATATATCTGGGTGCCGTTTGCTTCAGTATTAAGTTATAGCGTCGCAAGTATTTTTAGAAAGATGGGTCTTAATATTTTACCTGAACCTCTCTTAGGTTCAACAATTACATATGTAGCTGGTCTTTTTTTAGTTCTTTTTTTATGCCTGTTCATGAAAGGAGACAATAAACCTGACTTTAGAAATAAATCTGCTTGGATCTTTTACGGATTTGTCGGATTGATCAATATGTTGTCTCTTGTAAGCCGATGGACTTCAACAAGCTATGCAGATTTAACTATCGTGACTCCCTTGTTTGCTACTTCTGGATTTTTTGCTTTAGTTATAAGTAAATTTTTACTTAGGAATGATGAGCATGTTACGATTTGGTCATTTGTAGGCACCGTTTTGATAGTTAGTGGTGGTGCTATTATTACTTGGAATTTATTTTCGGGATGATTTATATAACTAAAAAAGGGAAAGTAAAATGCAATTTTCTAAATTAATATGTCTTTTGCTTTTTGTCTCTTTTATCTTTGCTGGGACTGAAGTCTCTGCTTATAACAAAGTGCATCTAAGAGAATTGAAATCTAGTGGTTCCTGCGTGAAATGCGATTTGACTGGAGCAGATTTGCGAAATGCAAAACTTGCAAATGCGAATCTATCTGGTTCAAATTTAAGGGGAGCAATCATGATTTTAGCTGACTTGCAGGAGGCAAATTTAAATGAGGCAAATTTAACAGAAGTGAATCTTTCTACAGCAAATTTGGCTCGTTCTGTCTCGGTTGGGGCAAATTATAGATCTGCAAATCTGACAGGAGCAAATTTCCGAAAAGCTAATTTGCGGAAATCTAGTTTTTTAAATGTTCTGATGATGAATTCTAATTTATCAAGAGCAAACATGAGAGAAACGAATCTATTTGGGGCTAATCTTTCGGGTTCTAATCTTGAAGGGGTAGACCTGTCCCTTGCAAAACTATGTAAAACAAAGATGCCCTCTAAGGGTTGGAAAAGTTATTTTGTTTCTTATGAGACAATGAATACAAATTGTAAAAAATAGAAAACAATTTTTTAGAATTCTGGTTCTAAAATGTAGATTCCAGCGCCCATTCTTTCTGTGATATACACAAGTTCATTTTCTGCAACAAAAACATCGTCTATCTGGGTTTGTAGCATTTCGTATCTTCCAGCTGCAATTTTCCTGGGTTTTCGTTTTGGTGTTTCAGGAACGTAGTACGCAATTTCTTTAGGATTTTCTGCTTCTTCAATGTCAAACACTCTTAACCCAGCATTGAAATATGTATGATAGATTCTTTTCGAACTTTTAAAAGAATCTTCTCTATTTTCATGAATGTTATGTGGTCCGAAACGTCCGCCTCTCTCAATGAAATCACCTTCTGGAGTTGGGAGTGTGGATATGGTTTTAGGGTTTTTCTCATCACTAATATCCAAAATTCGTACGTTTTTATGAATATCGTCACAATCGTATGCGGTACACTCATCAGAAACTACGCAGAGATCTCTATCAAGAAGTGGAAGTACGGAGTGAGTAGCAGAACTTTCATTTGCAGGCCACTGGGTATGGCTGATTACTTCTGGTTTTGAGATGTCAGAAATATCATGAATGATAAATCCAGAGTCCCACCAAGCACCATAACATCTATTTCCCATAGGCATTGCTAGATGAAGCGTTGCCCTTTTTGTTGGAGCATCAACCTCTTCGAATGTTTCTGACAATTCATCACAGCAACTTGGCATAACGTATTTTCCTTTTGCCGTTTTTTTAAATTCGTCGTTGAATTGTCCTGCCTGAATCCAGTTTCTTTCCTCATCATTTCTCATTCCAGGGAGAGCCCATCTGCCAACTTCTTGAGGGTCTTCCGGATTAGATAGGTCAATAATTTTAAGGAATTGATCGATGTAATCATCATCTCCTGCAGTTATGAAAGCATAGGGGTCATTAAAATAGCACATTCTATGCACTCCTCTTCCTCCAACATGAAAAAATGAAAGAAGCTTTAAGTCAGGAAGTTTAGACAGGTCGTAAACATCTATTCCAGCTTTAACTGGAGTTCTGTCTCTTCCTCCAAATTGTTCGTTGTTGACAATTAAAATATCTCCCACTATTTGTACTTTATTGGTATGCGTATTCACAGGGGCAGCAATCTGGTTTACAAGCACTGGTTTCCTGGGATTAGATACATCTATGATACTTGTTCCAGCACCTGAACTACCGACATGACCACAGATAAGGTAATTATCTTTAAGGAGAGCTTGCATAATATCCCCTCTGTTCTCTCCTCCAAAATCACAGTGGCCGAGTAACTTAAATCCTTTCGCTTCTTCAGATTTTATTTCTTTTCCAGGAGTACCCCGTCCTGGGTAAGGAGTGCCATTGGTGTCAGACATTTCTTTCCCTTTTTAATAGTGAGTTTTTCATGAAAAAATGTACAAAGGGGAAGCATTTAACCCCCAATTTCATCCTTCCAATTTAAATATATTTATGAAGATAACACTCTAAGCCCTTTACAGACAAGGGATATAACTAAACTAGCTTTAAGTTGATAAAGAAACGGTGTGTAAGTACAATTGCAGAGAAATTGCCTCAAGATAAGACAAAAAAGTGGAGATGAGAAATGATATCTTTTTCAATATTGCGACTAATTCTGTTTGCAATTCTTTTTACGCTGAGTTTTGGAGCAACGCAGAATTTAAGTGGAGGCATGAAGGAAGGTGTAGATGCATATAATAGGCAGGACTACACGGTTGCATTGAAAGAGTTTAGAGCGTTAGCAGAAAAAGGAAATGTAAAAGCACAAAATAAATTGGGAAAGATGTATAGCAAAGGGGAAGGAGTTCGTAGAGACTATAAAGAAGCAGCAAAATGGTACAGAAGGGCGATTTTTCATGGTGATGCAGATGCTCAGTTTGCTTTAGCAAAAATGTATTTTAAGGGACAGGGAGTTTTTAAAAATTTTCGAGAGGCAGTTGTTTATCTTAGAAAAGCTGCTGGTCAGGGACATTCAGAAAGTCAGAACATTCTGGGTGTGATGTATATTAAAGGGTATGGTGTTCTTAGAGATAAAGTTCAGGCTTACATGTGGTTCAGTCTTGCAAGTATTAGCGGAAAAAATATAACTGCTATTAAAAATAAAGAGACAATAGGGGAAAAAATGAGTCCTGCGCAGATTAAAAAAGCTTTGTCATTTGCGAAAGATTGGATGGAAAGAATTAAAAAAAACAGGGGAATAGAAAAAACTGGAAGATAAAATGGCTGGAGCCATAGTTCCTCAAGAAAGTCATTTCATAATCTATCTATTTTACACTTAATATTTTTCAAATAACTACTTTAAGATAGAGATATCCAATAAGTGCCAAGACAACAATACGTTCATAATACAGTTTCTTTTTAGATGTTTCAGATTCTTCTTCTAACTTCTGCACTCTTTTTTCTAAATCCATAGTTCCCTCCAGAAATTGATTAGGTACAAATATCCTATCACAATCTTTGCTTCATTTTTTATACGTTTAAATGATGGAGTGGATTATGCGTTCGTTTTGGGCTTAACGTCTTTCAGCAATATCCCTTTATGGTTGTGGAATTGGGAAATTCTCATCCTTGGTGGGCAATATTTGTATCAGTTATTTCAATTTTGCTTACGGCGATATATTTTTTTTCTAAAGAATAATCTGGAAAGTGTAACGAAAAGTGTAACACTCAATCTCCGAAAAAAGTGTAATGTGTCTGAAGTGCTTATTTTATGTGGGTTGTTGGAAGGTAAAATGGCTGGGGGACAAGGATTCGAACCTTGGTAACCAGGTCCAGAACCTGGTGTCCTGCCGCTAGACGATCCCCCAACAATTTTTCGTAGTATGACGTATTTTTTTTTCGAGTCAAGAACTCAGCAATAAAAATTCTAGCAGTTTTTAATCATTTTTATGGATAATGTTTAGAGCATTATTGATTCGTTTTATGACAAGTTCTTTGTCTAGGAGATAGAGAGTTTCGAAGATTCCTGGACTCACCGTACCTCCTGTTACAGCAACTCTTATAGGTTGTGCTAATTTGCCAATTTTCAAGTCTTCAGAACTCAATATTTCGTTAAATACTGTTTTGATGTTTTCAATTGTGTATTGGTCAATTTTATCTATTGCAGAACATAATTTTTCTAGAACGGGCGAGATTTCTTTAGTTAGAAATTTTTTGGTGGCTTTCTCATCCATTGTAATTTCTTCTGAGAAAAAATAGAGGGAACTGTTGACGATCTCTTCTATGGTTGTTCCTCTAGTTCGCATTTCTTCGATGATTCCTTTTCTTCTTTCTGCAGTCTGTGTGTCTGGGTCGTATCCGATATCTTTCAACTTGTTATCAAAAAGGTCTAATAAACTTTGGATATCTCTTTTTTTCATATGTTCTTGTGATACCCAGTCCATTTTTTCTGGATTGAAAACAGCAGAAGACTGGTTGAGATTTTCTATAGAGAAAAGTTTGATTATTTCTTCTTTGTCAAATATCTCTTGATCTCCATGACTCCATCCTAATCTTACCAGGTAATTTATTAACGCCTCAGGCAAGTATCCTTGGTTTTTATATTCAAGAACTGATGTCGCGCCATGTCTTTTAGAAAGTCTTTTCTTGTCGGAACCAAGTATCATAGATATATGAACAAATTCCGGAATAGGACTATTAAGTGCTTGATACACTAAGATTTGTTTTGGGGTATTGGAGAGATGGTCATTTCCCCTAATTACATGACTGATTTGCATATCTATATCATCGATGGCAACACATAAATTGTAGGTAGGAGAGCCATCGGTTCTTCTAATGATCATATCGTCAATTTGATTGTTCTGGAATGTAACTTCTCCTGCTAGTAAATCGTGAAAACTAGTTTTTCCTTCGTCAGGAGTTTTCAATCTTATACAAAAAGGAATGTCAGGGTCTTCCTGATATTTTTCTCTACATGTTCCATCGTACATAGGAGTTTTCCCTTGTTTTGTAGCCTCGTCTCTCATTTTTTGCACTTCTTCTGGAGTACAGGTGCATCTGTAAGCAAGGTTTTTAGATATAAGAGTATCTATAGTCTCGTTATATAGTTTCTCTCTGTCGCTTTGTCTAAAGGGTCCTTCATCCCAGTCTAACTCTAGCCAATCAAAAGCTTCTATAATGGCTTCATAGAACTCTTCAGTGGATCGTTGTTTGTCTGTATCTTCAATCCTGAGTATGGTGGTTCCACCATGATGTTTTGCAAAGAACCAGTTAAACAGAGCTGTCCTTGCTCCACCTATATGGAGATGGCCAGTGTTGGATGGTGCAAATCTAACGCGTATTTTATTGTCCATCAGTAATCAAATCTCTAGTAAAAGTTCATAAAATTCTAATATAGATTAACATTTATTTTTTTCAAAAAATCTTTGTATAGTAGTCGTATTCGGTTTCAATTGTATAGTTTGAAAATTATTTTTTAATATTATTTCTTAGGAGTAAAAGTATATGGACTATTTTTTCGATTTAAATGAAGTGGATGTGCAAGATATGCCCGGTCGTAAAAGAAGACTGGTAGTTGGCGAAAACGTAATGATGCTTTATATCGAAAGAGAAGCAGGCACAACTCAGGATCATACTCACGATGTAGAGCAATTGGTGTACTTAATGAAAGGCTCTGCACGTTTTACAGTAGATGGAAACACAAAACTATGCGAGGGAGGGCAGGTTGTTCACATCCCAAAAGGAGTCCGTCACCAGCTTGAAGCCCTTACTCCTATTACTTATGTTGGAATCTATTCTCCTCTTCGTGAAGAAGCAATAAAAGGAGAAGCGTAAGAAGATTAATCCTCTGGGTACTGCCAGTTTTCTTCTTCTTTTAATTCCTCAATCGCTTCTAACATGCAAGTTACTCCGTATGTCAGAACTTTGGACCCAGAAGGATTTACGCAAACCATGAGAGCTTCAGCAATGCTTTCGGGATGTAATCCCAGCTTCAGTCCTTTTTTTAAGTGTTGTTTTAAGTGTGGTTGGTTATGCGGATTTGATCCTTCTACTGCTAAAGAGAGAATATGAAACAATTCGTGCATTTTTTCGTCGAATCTTCTTTCCTTAGCACGAATCACGTCGTCAAGTTTAAGAAGAGCTTCCATATAGTCAGGAAACTTTTCAGCGATAAATTTATGCGCTGGATAATGTCTTCCTCTTCGACTGGCAATGTCTTCCCAAAGAGCTTTTTGTTCATTCATTCGATTTCTCCTTTTTTCCTTCTTCATCCCGTATCTTGCAGAGCAGATATATTGAGGGAATAAAGAAAATAAGAATTGATAAAATAGCCAACCTTTGATTCGATAGCATACTCGAAATTACTCCAAATGTGATAGGGCCAAGTATAGAACTGAATTTACCGCAGATTCCATAAATTGCGTATCCTTTAGCTTCATGCATTTCAGGAATGTACGAAGCCATCATTGCTCTACTTGAGGATTGAGTTGATCCCAATAGAATTCCTGCACCTATTCCTATGATAAAAAATTCTTCTTTAGAAGTATTTAAAAAAGCAGAAATAATGATCAAGCACCAAATAAAAAGGGTAGATATTAAGGTTTTTCTGTGACCTATATAATCTGAGACATACCCAAAGACAAATGATCCTAGTCCTGCAGATATTTGAATGCAGATAAAGAGAATAAGATTTTCTTGCATCGTAAAGGAAAGAGTCGACACTGCATAAATAGAACAGAATGCAATAATTGTAATTATTCCATCGTTAAATAAGAAAAAAGCAATAAGAAATTTCATCGCATCTATATTTTTTTTGTATTGTTTAATTAATTGATATAACTCTTCGAATATCAGATGATTTTTCGGGTCTTTAGTCAATTTATTTTCTTGGAATGATTTTCTTAGAGTAAAAAGCATAGGAAGTGAAAAGAGTGCGAAGAAAATGGATGTAATCAGAAAACTTTTTTTGAATTCATCTTGATTGGTTAATTCGTAACCATCTTTTAAAAAGGGATAGCAAAGAATCAGGCACAATAATCCTCCAAAGTAACCAAGTCCCCATCCCCATCCACTGATTCTCCCAATGTTTTCTTTCGTCGAAAGATTAGGGAGGTAAGAGTTGTAGAAAACGATAGAACATTCAAAGCCAATAGAGGAAATAACAAAGATGATAATGGCGGATACGACCATTCCTTCTTCCAGCAATGACAAAAGGGCTGTGAAAATTATGCATATAAAACTAAAAATAAAAAGGAATGTTTTTCTTTTGTCAGAGATGTCAGCTATTGCACTTAGAGGTATAGCAATTATAATACTCAAAAGCATGGATAAAGATATCGCACTACCCCAGAGGAGGTCTCCGTATACGATTCCTTTGGTTATGACTTCTTTGAAGAAAACGCTGAAAGCAACCGTAGTAATAATTGTTGGATAGGCAGAATTTGCAAAGTCATACATGATCCAAGAAAATATTTCTTTTTTATCTGTAGGGGCATTTTTTGTCATAAGAATATTTTTATGAGTAAATTTAGAAAGTTGCAAGTCGTTCTTCATTTCTAATTATAGGAAATGTTATTTTTATTTTTTGGAGGGTGAGGTGAAAAATTCTGTTTTGGTGGTTACTCCATTTCATGAAAGGTACGTTAAGGCTCTGGAGAGTCTCGATTTAGATATAAATTTTGTGGGTTGTTCAGATAATAATGATTGCCCAGATGATCTTAGCACTTATGAAGTAGGGGTGGCATGGAAAATCGATCCGCTTTTACTCAAGAGATGGGAAACTCTTAAATGGGTACAAATGGTTTCTGCAGGGGCAGATGAAATGTTGGATACATTATCAAAAAGAGAAGATGTAGTTATTACTTCTGTAAGAGGAATTCATGCAAAGCCTATAGCTACTTATGTGCTAATGATGATGCCAATGATTTCAATGGGAATCCCTAGAATGATAAACAATCAGAATTCTTCTACTTGGAAGCAATGGTCTTGGAATGATTTAGAAGGAAAAATTCTTTGCCAAGTCGGATTAGGTGAAATTGGTAAGGAAATAGCAAAAAGAGCTCGGCAGTCAGGTATGATTGTCAAAGGAGTGAAAAATAGCATTTCAGCAGATGAGAAATATGAATATATCGATGAAATATTTAGTTCTGAAAAAATTGAATCTGCGATTAAAGACTGTGATTATTGTGTTCTTGCACTTCCTTTGACTGAGAAAACGAGAAATCTTTTTTCACGAAAAGTGTTTTCTTGCATGGAAAAAAAACCTTTTTTTATCAATGTAGGAAGAGGAGAACTAGTGAATGACAGTGATCTCTTGCAATCTATAGACGATGAACTTTTGTCTGGAGCGGTTTTAGATGTATTTGATGAAGAACCATTATCATCAGATAGTCCTCTTTGGTTCCATGATAAAGTTATTGTCACACCGCATATTTCTGGTCTAACAAGGGATTATATGCGGAAAGTATGTAATGTTTTTGCTGAGAATTGGGAACTTTGGAATGAAGGTAAAGTATTAGGAAGAAAAGTAGATAGATCTTCTGGATATTAATTTTTTTCTAGTATGCGTTTCATTCATTAAGTTTTCATATTTATTGTTCTTTTTCCTTAAATATTATATATTGTACTAGTTAGTTCTTCGCCCATTTGATGCCTTATGCTTTGAATTTATTAAGAAGTATTATGGCAAGGTGGCGATATGGTCCGCAAAAGACGTTCAATACCAAATACTTTAGAAAAATTGAATGACAGATCTGGAGAAGTGATTGGACTGTCTTTCATGTTTGTATCTGTGTTTATTGCAGTTTCACTCCTTTCCTTTGATAGTAGGGATCCGCACCCATTTAACGTAGTAAGTCCGAGCTTAGGAATTCAAAATTACTGTGGATTTCTTGGCTCTTATATTTCAGGATTAATGATTTTTTTCTTTGGTGCTCTGAGTTGTCTCATTCCAATACTAATGTTGTTGTGTGGAGTTTCTCTTTTTTCAGGGAAACGTCTTTGGTTGCCTAGGTATAAAGATTTTTTATATCTTCTTATTTTGTTAAGTGCATGCTCTTTGTTTTTTAAAACATTTGAGAATGATGTGATTTTTGGGAAAGGTGTTGTGTCTGGTGGGATAATAGGAGAGAGCCTTTCTACTTTTCTCAATATGTATTTGGGCACGGCTGGGAGTTGGATAGCACTTTTGGCAGTCTTCACTATTTCTGTTTCGGTTGTTTCAAATTTGTCATTTCAATCTTATGGAACAAGAGTAGGATCGATTTTTTCTTTTCTAGGAAAAATTTCTTTAACGCCTAAAGTTCCTAGAAAATTTATTGAATTTTTTTCCAGATTTAGAAAAGTAGAGAAGGATAGTTCTTTTGAAAGTGAAAAAGTAGAGAGTGATTCCTCCTATTTTACTTTTTTCAGTTATTTGAAGAAGTTAGTCGTAAAAGTGTCTTCATCTATAAGAAGATCGGATATTTTTTCTCGAAAGGAATCGCATATAGTTGCAAATTTAAATTCTCCGGTTTTGGATGAAGCAAATCTTTCGGACGGTAATTTTATACCTGGCCCGGCATTCCACGAAGAAAAAAAAGTTCAGCCAGTAATAGAGAAAACACAATTTAAGAAAGAAAGGTCTAAAGATTTAGGTAAGTTGCTAGAAGAAAATTCATCATCGATTGAAGGATTAGACAATTCAAATATTGACCTTATTCGAGAACAAGTTAATTCAGAAGAAGAAAAAGCTGATTATGAAAACCACGAGAAAATAATTGGAGACTATAATCCATCTGTTTTAAATGAAGGTGTGCCTGTCAATACTGAAGTTGATTCTTCTAGTGTAGTTAGATTAGAGGATGAGAGTTTCGTTGAACAAGGAAGTTCTGAAACTCCGACTGAAATTCCGAAAAGAATACCCAAAAAAAGTCTGAAGTATGAACTGCCATCTCTTGATTTTTTCACAGATCCTCCTTCTGGTGGGGTTATAGTAAATGAATCTCTTATAAGAGAAAAATCTCAGTCACTTGAAAATGCTTTATTGGAGTTTGGTGTTGAAGGGAAGGTAACCGAGGTGAAAACTGGACCAGTGATAACAGTTTATGAATTTTCCCCTGCACCTGGAGTGAAAGTTTCGAAAATTGTATCTTTATCTGATGATCTTGCTAGAGCGCTTTCTGCGTATAGCGTGAGAATTGTTGCTCCTATACCCGGAAAATCAGTCGTTGGGATAGAAGTTCCGAATGAACAGCGGAATGCGGTTTATGCAAAAGAGGTTCTTGCATCTAAAGAATTCAATGACTCAGAACAGAAGTTAACTATAGGGCTGGGCTCTGATATCTTGGGAAGAACAGCGCTGACAGATTTAGCAAAGATCCCTCATCTTCTGATAGCAGGAACAACTGGTTCGGGAAAAAGTGTTTCCTTGAATATGATGATCTGTAGTCTGTTAAGTAGATGTATGCCAAGAGAGGTTAGATTCTTAATGATTGATCCAAAACTCTTGGAGTTGTCCATATATGAGGGTATTCCTCATCTCCTTGTTCCAGTTGTCACTGATGCGGAAAAAGCTGCTTCAGCTTTACGTGGCATAATTGTAGAGATGGAAAAAAGATATCAAAAAATGAATAAGCTTGGGGTCAGGAATATTGATAGTTACAATGAATTTGTTGCTGAGGGGCTCACAAAAAAACAAGTTCAAGAAAGATTGCAGAGACCATTAGAGGATGATTCTACTGAAGCAGAAGGTGAAACACTAGACTTCCTTCCCTATATAGTTGTCGTGATAGATGAGCTTGCTGACCTGATGATGGTTTCATCTCGCGATGTTGAAGAAGCAATGACTAGATTGGCGCAGATGGCTAGGGCTGCTGGAATTCATCTTTTAGTGGCAACTCAAAGACCTTCTGTGGATGTTCTGACTGGATTGATTAAGGCGAATTTTCCATCCCGAATTGCGCTCAGGGTTGCAACTAGAACAGATTCAAGAACTATTTTGGATTCAAATGGTGCTGAAAGACTTCTTGGAAAAGGAGATATGTTGTTTGTGCCCCCGGGTACAAGTGTTCCTGTTCGTATTCATGGTTCGTATGTTTCTGAAAAAGAAATACACAGCCTTGTAGGGCATTGGAAGAATCAAGGACCAGCAGTGTTCCGTGAAGATATTTTTGTAGAAAAAGAAACAAGGAAAGATGAAGTAGGGGATGATGAAAATGACTATGACGAAAGGTATGATGAAGCTGTTGCCCTTATTTCCAGAACTAAAGAAGTTTCTATTTCACTCATTCAAAGGCATATGAGAATTGGTTATAATAGAGCTGCAAGAATGATTGAACAAATGGAAAGAGATAAAATAGTTGGTCCAGCTGATGGAATTAAAAGACGCCCAGTGTTGATTGATGAAATCCCTGAAACTGATCATGAATGATTTTCGTCCCATTTGAATTTATTTTTATGGAGGTTTTTATGTCAGATAATGTTGTAGATGTTACCGACCAGAATTTTGATTCGGAGGTATTAGGTTCAAATTTGCCTACACTCTTAGATTTTTGGGCTGAATGGTGTCAACCATGTAAAATGATAGCTCCTGTTATAGAAGAACTTGCAGGAGAATACGATGGCAAAATACGTTTTGGAAAGATGAATATAGACCATAGTCCATCTACACCCACTAAATTTGGAATTAAGGGAATACCCACTCTAATTCTTTTTAAGGATGGTCAAGTTGTAGAACAAGTAGTTGGTGTTCGTTCAAAAAACGATTTAAAAACAATTTTGGATAGAAGTATTGAAGGTTAAATTTTTTCTTATAATTGGGTCTAGTTATTAAATCTGATAGAAATTATTTCCCTTTCTTTTTAATTCTTGGTGTTTTTTCTCTTGGTCTTTCTTCTGTGATTTTTCGTTTGATGGATGCTCCCTCTTTATTGGTGGCATCCTTTAGAATGATAGGTGCTTCTTTAATCATTCTTCCCTTTTGTTTTAAACAACTTATAAGTACATGGAGTACATTGTCTGTTCGCGAGAAGAATGTATTAATTTTATCTAGTATTGTTCTAGGAATGCATTTTTATGTGTGGTTTGAATCATTGAATCATACATCTATAGTTAATTCTGTTGTGCTAGTTACGTTGAATCCACTTTTTGTTTCTCTTGGAGGATATTTTTTCCTCAATGAAAAAGAGGGGAAAGAATTATGGATTGGCATTTTTATAACAATCATAGGTGTTATTTCCATATGTATCGATGATTTTGATTCTTTGGAATCTGAAACGTTATATGGAGATTTCCTTGCTTTACTTGGGGGATTGATGTTTTCTATTTATTTACTTATAGGAAGGAGTCTTAGAGGCTCTATCCCATTTTTGCCATACATAACATTTTGCTACGCAATGAGTGGTTTGTTTTTATTTGTTTTGTTATGTATCAGTGGTTTTGAATCTGTTACATTTCATTCAAATTTTTATTTCTATTTAATTTTGATGATTTTTTTCCCCACACTTATTGGTCATACAGTTATTAATTATGCATTAAGAAAAATCACTTCTGGTAAAGTTGCTTTTTGTATTTTAGGTGAGCCTTGCGTTGCTATCGTTTTAGGTGCGATTATTCTGAATGAATTTGTCAGTTATGAAAAAGTTTTTTTTGTTTTAATTATTCTTCTTGGTGTTATTGTTGGAGTTCGAAAAGATGTTACGCGAATATAGGCATATCTCTCGAAAATCTAAAAGACTAATTTTTTTATTAATTCTTCCTTTGGTTTGCGGATGTTCTATGGCGAAATTCACCGAATATTCGATAAATGAAATTAAAAAGCCTGATCCAATCAAGTCTGATAATTGGGAAAAAATAAATATGTCGCAAAATCGTTTTTTTATTTCCGACGATTTTATTAATCAAATCGTTTATGAACGGATTGGTACAAATGGTTTGATTGGATTTTCGATTGTTCCCATTAGTATTTTTGAAAATCCAAAATTTGAAATAAAACTTATGGAGATTTACAGGAAACTCTTATTGCCACCTCATAATGATCTTCGAGTTTACTCCTCTGGAGAATTTGTTTCTTTTGAGGAATCAGTATCTAGAAAAAACAATAGCTATTTTCAGAGAGCTGAATTCTTTTTGAAAGGAGAAATGGGTCTGAAGATAGAATTAAGTAAGAAAAAAGAAAAAGAAAAGCAATTGCATGCTTTGGAACCTTTTTCTGGACCTTATTCACAAAAAGAACTGAAAAGGGCGAGAGATTTCAGGAATGAGCTCTTAAATCTTGTAGATAAAAGACAGTGTAGAGTTAAGGTCATTGTTTATTTATATGAAGGTAAGTTGTTTAAATTTCTATATATAAATATTCCTAGTTATTTTGAAAAAGATTTAGAATTATTTCATACTTTTGAGAGAAGTTTATCAAAACATTTTTCTTCGAAAAAGAGTAAATTGAGATACTGAAATTATAAATCAAAAAAAAAAGATAGTAGTTATTTCAGATACGCATGGAAATTTGCCTAATGAGGTTTTAACTACTTGTGATGATGCAGATAGAGTAATTCATGCCGGTGATGTAGGATCCGAAGCAATTATCACAGACTTAGAATCTTTAGCTCCTCTTACCTTTGTTGGTGGAAATATAGATCCAGTAAATGGTTTTCCTTCTCAATCAAAGCTAATTTTAAACACTTGGAAGATATTTGTTCAGCATATAGGTTGGGAAAAAGGGAAGCCATTTAAAGAACTGAAAAAAAATGTTGATTTAGGTGAATATGAAATAGTTGTTTTTGGCCATAGCCATAAACCTCTATGTTCATTAATTGGTGAGACTATTTATTTGAATCCGGGAAGTTGTGGGCCTAGACGTTTTGATTCCGACTGTACTTTTTGTGAGATTTGCATAGATGAAAACGTCATAGATATCAGATTTTATAAACTCACGGATAAAAAAGAAAAATTTCTACAAAAAACTTTCAAGAAAACAAATGGCAAACTGTATGATTGTTGCTGAACTAACCGCCTTTAGCAGCACGTTTTGAGGCTTTTAGTGGATTTAATTTCTTTTCTATAGGAGTTGAGAAATCAACTTTCACATGAGTTGCTAAAGGACAATGACCTCTTTCCCATCTACTTTCAGGATTGGGAAATTTTGTGCAATATTTCCCGTTTGGCATATCAACGATGTTTTCACAAGCTTTGTCATCATCCCCTTTTAAACATTCGTCTACGATAGGCACACAGCCTGAGTTGTTATATGAACAGCTATTCTTTCCATTTTCTTCTTTTGTGGCGAAGAAACAATCTATTTCTTTTTCTAGAATTGTACAAAGCATAATGATCACCTTTTATACTTGGTCCCATTCCTATCTCTAAATAATAAAAGAGATAATTGTGAGTCCTGGTTTGAAGATTGAACATTCTTTTTTTTAAACTAGTCGAATACTAAGTAAAACTCATTTTTAATGCAAGTTTAGATTTGACTATTTATTTTGATTGCTAACTTGGTTTATAAGTTTTGTGTTATATAGTGTTTTATGCCTTTATTTTTTTATTCTTGAAAATCATTGGAGGGAGGACATGAAATTAATTACTGCGATTATAAAACCTTTTAAAATGGATGCTGTAAAAGATGCTCTTGGATCTGCAGGAGTTTCTGGAATGACCATTACGGAGGTAAAAGGTTTTGGTAGACAAAAAGGTCATACAGAGTTGTATCGCGGAAGTGAATATGTAGTAGATTTTCTTCCTAAAATAAAAATTGAGATTTTGTCTGAAGATTCAAAAGCAGAAGATGTTGTGAATACTTTGATCGAATCTTCAAGGACTGAAAAAATTGGCGATGGCAAGATATTTGTTCAAAATGTAGATGATTGTGTTCGTATCAGAACTGGAGAACGTGGAGACGAAGCAATCTAAATAGATAGAGATATAGAAATGCGGTCTCTTTTAGAATTATCAAATTTAAAGTCTGATATTTCTGCTAGACTTTTCCATCCAACTGATTCCGGAAGAAATGAACTAGTTTCTTTTTTTAAAGGAGTTCTTCATGACGGAAGAGAACTTATTAAAGAAGCTCATTTTCAAGGTTGTGGTGGATTAGAACTTTCTCGGGTACGTTCTGATTTTATTGACACTGTTCTTGAAAGTGTTTGGTCTTTCGGATGTTCTTCTTTTGACAAAGACGATTCAGAAATAAATTGTTCACTTCTTGCTATTGGGGGATTTGGAAGAGGTGAATTGTCTCCAAATTCTGACATTGATCTGCTCTTTGTAACTCCAACTATTGATACGGAGATACATGAATTTACGCAAAAAGTTCTTTATCTCTTGTGGGATCTAGGTCTAGATTTAGGACATAGCGTTAGAAAGATCAGCGATTGTATAGAGATTTCAAAAAAAGACTATGTTAGCCAAACCTCGATGCTTGAAAGTAGACTGATTTCAGGAAGTTCTTCTGTTTATTCAAGTTTTCTCAAGAAAATGCAAATATTTTTAAAAAAAGGATATAAGGCTAATCACCTTGTTCAACGACTAAAAGAGAGAAATGAGAGATATAGAAACTGGGATCCATCAGTGTATGTACAAGAGCCTAATATAAAAGAAAGCGCAGGCGGATTACGTGATTATCATGAAATTATATGGATAGTTAAAGCTTTTGGATACAATTCTTTAGAAGATATTTGTGAAAGTAGATCGAAGGGTGTAGAAAGTTTAAAAAAAGCTATAGATTCTTATGATTTTCTTTTGAGAATTCGTTCTCAGTTGCATTTTCAATCTAGTGCAAAAAATGATGTATTATCATTTTCTTCACAGATAGAAGCTGCAAATTCACTTGGTTATGTTGATTCAGACGTCACTTTTGCGGGTGAGTTTTTAATGCAGGATTATTATCGATCCGCTAGAAATCTGAATTCATTTTGTAAGGAGATATTCGAAGATCTTGAATCAGAAGTGAAGCAGAGGCGCTTTTTTGCAAAAAAAATAACTAGAGAGAAAATTGAATACGGACTGATTTGGGTAGATAGAAAGAGTATTTCAATAGGAGAATTTTCTGAAAATCTCGAGGATAATCCAAATAATTTAATGTTTATCTTTGAGTTAATGTATAAATATAGTTCTATTTTCAATAGTGACACTCGTGATTTTATAAGATCTTCTATTGATTTAGTAGATGACAGTTTTAGGTCTTCGTTAGAAGTAAGAGAGAGTTTTTTTCGTATCCTTAATGGAAAAACTGGGGTTGCCAGAGTTTTACATGAGATGCACGAATTGGGATTTTTGAGTGCTTATATTCCAGAATTTGAGTCTCTGAACTGTTTTGTCCAATATGACCATTATCATAGATATACTGCTGATGAGCATACCTTGTTAACTCTTAATGTACTTGATGAACTTGCATATACAAAGAATAAGAATTTGACGACTTTAGCTCATATATATAGAGAGCTTGATCGGACACATTTGCTGAGATTTGCATTGCTCCTTCATGATATTGGAAAGGGAAAAGGAGATAGACATGTTCACAAAAGCGCTTCTTTGTTGCCTGATATTATACTTAGAATGGGTCTTCCATCTGATGAAGGAAGAGTTTTGCAATTTTTAGTCTTGCATCATGTAGAGATGTCTATGACTTCTCAAAGAAGAGATTTGCAAGATTCTTCTTTAATAAGACGGTTCGCAGAAAAAATGGAAACAAAAGAACAACTACAAATGCTTTATCTTCTGTCCTATGCAGACATTTCTTCTGTTGCACCTGGAACATGGAATGATTGGCATGGGACTTTACTTTTTGATTTATATAGAAAAACACTAGATGTTATGGATTCTGGTCAAGATAATTATGAAGAGAAACATGAAATGGAAATATTAGAACAAGTGAAATCTAGAACTGGCTTTAGGCATGTAGATTTAAAGGAAGATGAAATAGAGAAACATCTTCAACTGATGCCTGAAAGGTATTTAGATCAAACAAATATAGGAACCATTATAAAGCATATTGAACTTAGAAATAAGATGATTCTTAGAAAAGAACTTTTCTCCATTGAAGTTATACATAAAAGGAGCGAAAACATTTCTATTTTGACTCTTCTTTGTTTTGATCGAATAGGATTATTCGGGTTAATTTCGTCAGTGTTAACTAAGCATGGAATAAATGTCTTAGACGCTAGAATTTATACTAGAAAAGATGGACTAGTTGTAGATACTTTTCAAGTAGCAAGTACCGAAGGTGGTGTCGTTGAAGATAACGAAAAGTGGGCCCTATTTAAAGATGATTTTTATGAAGTTCTTAATGGTGGGATTGAACTTCCTGATTTGATGAGTCAGAATAAGAAACATTTAAAACTTAAAAAGCAGTTGCATTTTTATATTCCTACAATTGTTGAATTTGATCTGGAAAGTAGTAATATTGCGACCGTGTTAGAAGTGATTACTCCTGATAGGCATGGTCTTTTGGCAATGATTTTAAATATTTTGTCTGAATCAGGACTTTCTATCGTAAGTGCTAAAGTTTCTACACAGGGGCCAAGAGCGGTAGATTCTTTTTATTTGACGGATCTAAAAGGATTGAAAGTGGATGACAGATCTCTTTTGAATTCGTTAAGTGAAGAGTTGTTTTCTATGTTAGATTTGAAAAGTGTCGAGGAGGATAGATCTTCTTTCTCGTAACATTTTGGAAATATTATTAATTTATTCTCTTTTCTAGAAGTTTTTTTGGAAATAATTAATTACCTTGGAGGGTTTCAAGAATGGCTGCTAAGAAAGCAAGTAGTTCAAGTGTTTCAAATGTCTTCAAAATGGCAAAAGATAGTGGTGCCCAAATGGTTGATTTCCGTTTCACGGATCTTCCAGGAATGTGGCAACATTTTACCTCACCTATCAAAGAATTAGAAAAAGATACTTTTGTAGATGGAGTTGGTTTTGATGGATCTAGTATTCGTGGTTTTCAGGAAATTCAAGAGAGCGATATGTTACTTATTCCAGATCCAAGTACAGCATTTATCGATCCTTTCATGGAAGTTCCTACTCTAGTTCTGATTTGTACTGTGCAAGATCCTATTACTAGAGAGGACTATACAAGAGATCCAAGAATTGTTGCTTTAAAAGCAGAAGCATATCTTAAATCAACAGGTATTGGGGATACAGCATTTTTTGGTCCAGAGGCAGAATTTTTTGTTTTTGATGATGTTCGTTACTCTACAGCCGAGAATTATTCTTTCTATGAAGTGGATTCGGGAGAAGCGGCTTGGAATACTGGTTCGGATGAGGTGCCTAATCTTGGACATAAACTTCGTTACAAGGAAGGGTATTTTCCAGTACCTCCCTCAGACAGTTTACAGGATCTTCGTTCAGAAATGTGCCTAACAATGATGGATATTGGATTGGATGTTGAAGTACATCATCATGAAGTTGCTACTGCAGGACAGTGCGAAATTGATTTAAGATTCGATACCATGGTTTCAATGGCAGATAAAATGATGAAGTACAAGTATGTAGTCAAAAACGTTGCTAATAGACATGGAAAAACTGCTACTTTCATGCCAAAACCTATTTTTATGGACAATGGGTCAGGTATGCATACACACCAAAGTGTATGGAAGAAAGGCAAAAATGTTATGTATAAGAAAGGAACATATGGTGATTTAAGTCAGGAAGCTGTGTATTACATCGGTGGGATTCTAAAACATGCACCTTCTCTTCTGGCATTCACTAATACTACTACAAATAGTTATAGACGTTTAGTGCCTGGTTATGAAGCACCAATTAATCTTATGTATAGTTGTCGTAATAGAACGGCTTGCATTAGAATTCCTACCTATTCAAATAGTGAAAAAGCAAAAAGAATCGAATTCAGATGTGCTGATGCTACAGCAAATCCTTATATTGCTTTTTCCGCTATGTTGATGGCAGGGATTGATGGTATTAAAAATAAAATTTCTCCACC
>CAZLCI010000031.1:0-24145 GCA_964558115.1 uncultured Nitrospinaceae bacterium
AGTTATGTCGTAGTAATTGACCCTGCGCATGGCGGTAGAGATTCAGGAAGTAGAGGTGTGAATTTAAATGAAAAAATACTTACTCTAAAAGTTGCAAGACTTTTGAAAAATAAAATATCAAGACATAAAAAAATCAAGGTAATTCTTACAAGAGAAACTGATAAAGAACTGACAAATTCTCAGCGAACTGGAGTTGCTAATTATAAGAATGCTGATCTTTTTTTAACTATTCACGCTGATGCTTCTTGGAGAATAGGAGATAGAGGTCCAAGTGTTTTTGTCTCATCTCCACAACGTCCTGCTCGTCTGAAAGGGGAGTCACAAATCGCTGTTAGCTATCGTTGGGAACGAGGTCAAAATGTCCATCTGGTTAAAAGTATTAGATTTGCTAAAAGACTTTTGAAACAATTTGATACTATCGACAAAAGGAAAAAAGCGGAATTTAATATTCTACCTTTAAAAATTCTTGAAGGTGCAAGAATGCCTGCAGTTTATATAAATATAGGTGTAATTTCTTCTCCAGAAGATGAGGCGAGACTGTCAGAAATTAATGAAAAAAATTCGTATATTAATTCTATTGTGTCGGAAGTTTTAACTTTTTTTGATATTAAATTTTTAAAAAAATTATAAAACTCAACTCTAAATTATTTTTAAGAAGTAATAATATGCAGAAAAAGATAATTTCATACTTATTTTTATTTATCGGCGTAGTTTTTCTTGCTGTTTTCTTTGGCTATTCATATGGTGATTTGATTATCTCTTTTCTAAGAGAAAATCAGGGTATAAAAAAAGAATTATCTTTGAACAAAAATGATTCTGGTAATGGCGATTTTAGAGTTTCTCTTTATTTTGGAAGTTCTGAAAAAAATCTTTTGAAAAAATATATCGTTAAAATTCCAAAAGAGAAAAATGAGATAAAATTCATAGAGAATATTATTAAACTTTTAATTAAGGGACCCAAAATAGACGGATTTGTTCCTACGATTCCTAAGAAGACGAAGTTGAGGTCAGTTTTCAGGGGAGAGAATCGCGTTTTATATTTAGATTTTGATCGTTCGATATCTGAAAATCATATTGGTGGAGCCTGGTCTGAATTAATGACTCTTAATTCAATCGTTTATAGCATTTCTAAAAATATTACACAAAACTTTTCAAGAATAGTTCTTCTAATTGAAGGGCAGGAAGCATTAACTCTTAGAGGTTCAATTTCGATTCTAGGGTCCTTGACTATGAAGAAAGATTTAGTTTCTGAAAGAGAAATTATAATTCTAAATACGAAGGATTCACCTGTTCGTGGATTAAGAGAAATATTTAAAAAAAGAAAAATTGATCCTGCGGGAGTACCTAAAATCTCATTAGAAAAAAGTTTAAAGAAAAAAGAAAAAATAAACCCAGTAGGGATTCCTTCCCAAAAACCTTAACTAATCGGAATTTCCTTAATAGCATTTCCTATAGTTTTTAAGGCCCATTTGATTTCTTTTTTTGAAATTGAAAATGGAGGCATAAAAACTAATACATCACCTAAGGGTCTAATTGCCAGCCCTTGTTGCCTGACCTTTAGAGTAATTTTTCTTGCCACCCTCTCATGTACTTGAAAGGGTATTTTTTTAAATTTATTTTTCATTATTTCAATACCTAGCATTAGGCCTATTCCTCTAATATCCCCTACCAAATTTAGTTTTTCCAGCTTTTTTGCTTCTTGCCAAAGAGTTTGAATTTTTGGCTGAATCTTATCTATGATTTTCTCTTTTCTAAAAATCTCAAGATTTGCTAAAGCAGCCGCACATGCTAAAGGATTCCCAGTATATGAATGACCGTGCGCAAACATTTTTCCTTCTTTGTACTCTCCTCGAAAAGCATTAAACACTTTTTCTGTTGTAATTGTTGCTGAAATTGGTAAGTAGCCTGCAGATAATCCCTTCGCTAAACAAATAATATCTGGACAAATATTTTCATGTTCGCATGCAAACATTTTACCTGTTCTGCCAAATCCTGTAGCTACTTCATCAGCAATCAAGAGTACATCATGTTCATCGCATGCATTTCTAATTTTTTCAAGAAACCCTTTTTTTTGCATAATCATTCCAGATGCTCCCTGAATTATTGGTTCTATTACTACCCCAGCAATTCTCTCAGCATTATTAGATATATGTGTTACTATTTCTTCTCCTGAGCAAACCGAGCATGGTGGTTTTGTAGAACCTCTTGGACACCAGTAACAATAAGGCGTTTCAACTCGAATTGTTTGGAACAAAAGAGGAGAGAATTTGAAATGAAATGATTCAATTCCTCCTAAACTTACTGCTCCAATAGTATCACCATGATATCCAAGATTTAATGTTAAGAAATTCGATTTTTCCGGTTTTGGTTCTGAACGTTGCAATTGATATTGGAAAGCAATTTTCATAGCGGCTTCTACAGCAGTAGAACCATTGTCAGAGAAAAAGACTCTTGAAAGTCCTTTCGGAACAATAGAAATTAATGTTTTCGCTAATTCAATAGTAATTTGATTTCCCATCCCCAATTGTGTGCTATGTGCTATTTTCTTCAATTGATTTTTGATAGCAGTATCAATTTTATTCTTTCTATGACCGTGAAGATTAACCCACAATGAAGAAACTCCATCTAAGTATCTCTTTCCCTCAATATCAATTAAATAGGAACCTTTGCCTTCTTTAATAATTAAAGGCGGGTCTTCATTTTCCCACTCTTCCATTGGTGTGAAGGGATGCCAAAGATATTTCAG
Source organism: uncultured Nitrospinaceae bacterium (assembly GCA_964558115.1). Classification (GTDB taxonomy): domain Bacteria; phylum UBA8248; class UBA8248; order UBA8248; family UBA8248; genus UBA3496. The sequence goes on from CAZLCI010000031.1 coordinate 2,747, forward strand.
GTCATCTTCTATTAATTTATGTTTGGTTTTCATTTTAATGAATTGGTTTTTTCTGCAAGAATTAAACCTTCAATTTCATCAAAGAACAATTTTTCTTCTTCTATTCTTGGATTTAACCATTTCTTTAAAGTCATAGAACTATTGAATAATAAATTTTCTAGTTCAATAATAATATCTTGATCTATATGGGGTCTATCTACCCACTCAGGGAAATCCATTTGCTTTTTTATTTTTTCTGTATGGAGTATTTTAAATCCTGAATTTACAAATATTTCATTCAATTTTGACATCGATAAACATATATTATGACTTGGGTCACGTTTTTTTTCAAAAATATTGTAAAGTTCTGCTTCCATTGCTTCTTCGGGACAAATATTGTCAACAAAGATAAATTTTCCGCCGGGTTTAAGAACTCTGAAAACTTCTTCTACGAATGAACTAATCTCTGAAAAGTGATGTGGAGCAATTCTTACAGAAACATAATCCAATGAAGAATCAGGAATTGAGATCTTTTCTGAATCTGTTCTTAAAAAATAAATATTCTGTATTTTTTTGTTTGTTGCATTTTCTCTTGTAGATTCTATCATGCCTTTTGTTAAATCACTGGCAACAACTTGATCGCAGTGTTCTGCCATTTTAATTGCTACATGTCCTCCACCAGTTGCAATATCTAATAAAATTCCTTTAGTAGGGTTAAGAATCTCTACACAGCGATTAAGTGAACTGCTAGCAGAATGGAAGGAACTAGTAACGTAAAATTTAGAGTCTTGATTGTAGATTTCTTGAACTTTTTTTCTTTGATTTTCTGGGGTTTTCATTTGTATGCTTTTTTGAGGAATTTATAAAAATTTAATTCTTTCTAATTATATTTAATGATGCTTCTTGCAACTTCTCCTTTGATCAAAGCATCATAAGCGTCATTTATTTGCTCAATAGGATAGCTTCTAGTTAACAAGTCATCAAGGTTGAGTTTCTCGGCAAGGTAAAGATCTATCAACCTAGGAACTTCTAATCTTGGATTTGTCGAACCATATAGAGACCCCATGAGTTTTTTTTCTTGAAGGACAAGTGGAACAGATGGGATTGAAACTTCTGATTCAAATTGTGCAAGACCACTTACTACAACCGTTCCTCCTGTTCTCAAACTGTTAAAAGCAGTAGACATAACTTGAGGAACTCCAATCATTTCGAATGCATAGTGGACGCCAAGTCCATTAGTGATTTCTAGAATTCTTTCTTCTGCATTTTCATCTGATGAGTTGATAGTGTGAGTAGCGCCGAATTTTTTAGCAAACTCTAGTTTATTTTGAAGAAGATCGACAGCAATTATCGGTTCTGCTCCCATTATAGAGGCTCCCTGTATAGCGTTCAGTCCAACTCCTCCAGTACCAAAAACAGCAACGCTTTCTCCAGGTTGAACTTTTGCTGCATTTTTCACAGCACCAAAACCTGTAATAACTCCACAACTGACAAGTGCAGCTTTTTCAAGAGGCATATCTTCTCTAATCTTCATAACTGATTTTTCTGAAGCTATAGAGTAGGAACTGAACGTAGAAACACCTAGGAAATGATGGACTTTTTCATTGTTTAATTTAAATCTTGTTGTACCATCTGAAAGGGTTCCGTCTGCTCTCATCCTAGCACCCTCGCCGCAAGTAGCTGGTCTGCCCGACATACATGGTTCGCATGTTCCGCAACTATATCTCCAAACAGAAACGACATGGTCTCCTTTTCTAAGTGATTTCACGTTTGGACCAACTTCTTCAATAATTCCTGCGCCTTCATGACCAAGAATAATGGGGGTGCGTGTTGGAAAGTGTCCTACCATTGCATGATGATCGCTGTGACAAACCCCTGCCGCTACCATTTTAATAAGTACTTCACCTTCTTTCAAAGATTCAAGTTCTATATCGTGAATTTCTAACGGTTTGTTTGTTTCAACAAGAATTGCAGCTTTCATATAATCCCCAAAATTATTTTAAAAGTAATGTATTATTACACAAATTTACTTATGTTTAAATTCTAATCAATTTGACACAATCTTTTTAAAAGGTATGATTTGTTTTATAACTTTCGCTAGGGGTGTATCTTCTGAGAGCCTACGTATTGGCAACCCTTAGAACCTGATCTGGATAATTCCAGCGAAGGGAAGCGGTATGATGTCAATATTTCTTATACCGCATTTTGGTGCGGTTTTTTTTTAGGGGATTTTATTGAAATTAAGTATTAATGGCGAAACTAAAAACTTTACAAATTCTATGAATCTTTCAAAATTGCTTGAGGTTTTGAAAATACAGATAAATGGAGTAGCAGTTGCTATTAATATGGAAATAGTTTCTAGAAATAAATACGATGCAACAATTTTAAATGATGGGGATGAAATAGAAATAGTGCGTGCGGTGGGAGGCGGATGAGTTTTGAATTCCAATTTAGGAGGAACAAATGAGTACATATGAAATAGCAGGGAAAACTTTTTCATCCCGATTGTGGGTTGGTTCAGGTAAATATCCAAATTTCGGTATAATGAAAGATGCTCTTGATGCTAGTGGAGCAGAGATTGTTACCGTTGCGGTGAGACGAGTGGATCTTAGTGATGATAGTAAAGAAGGATTTTGGGCGTTTTTTGATCGTGAAAAATACACCATTCTTCCAAATACTGCTGGTTGTTTTGATGTCAAAAGTGCAGTTACTACTGCTCGACTTGCTAGAGAAGCTACAGGTTCCGACATGGTGAAAGTCGAAGTAATTGGAGATGAATCTACACTTTTTCCTGATAATGAAGGTCTTTTGGAAGCTTGTGAGATATTACTAAAAGATGGTTTTATAGTGCTTCCATATTGTATTGACGATCCTGTTATATGCCAGAAGCTTGAGGATCTAGGTTGTCATGCGGTTATGCCTCTTGCAGCACCAATAGGTTCTGGTCTAGGTATTCGTAACCCATATAATTTAAAAATCATTCTTCAAAAAATATCAATTCCAGTGATTGTAGATGCGGGTGTTGGAACTGCATCAGATGCTGCTATTGCTATGGAACTTGGTTCAACATCTGTTTTAATGCAGACTGCAATTGCTGGAGCGAACGATCCTGTCAAGATGGCTCTTGCTATGAAAAACGGAATTGAAGCTGGAAGGCTTGCTTTTGAAGCAGGAAGAATTCCAACTAAACTTTTTGCTGAAGCTTCCAGTCCACTTGAAGGAGTTATAGGATCGTAATTTTATAGGAGATTAGATAATAGAGCGTCTTTTATTAATTACTGATAGACTAGTAATACAAGGGTCTGATCTTCTAGCAGCTTTAGATGCCTCTTTCTCGGCGGGTGTGCGTTTACTCCAATTTAGAGAAAAAGATTTGCCAAATCAGGAGAGATATTCGCTTGGCAAAGAAGTAAAAGAACTAGCGGATTCATATGCAGTTAAGTTAATAGTGAATGGAGATCCTTCTCTTGCTCTTGCTCTTAATGCGGTTGGTGTTCATCTTGGAAGGAGTACCATGTCGATTCAAGTTGTAAAGAACAAGTTGAAGTTTGAAGGTATTATCGGTTATTCTGCACATACGGTAAATGAAGCAAAAGAAGCTTTTAATTTCGGAGCTGATTACGTGACTTTAAGTCCTGTTTTTCAACCCGTAAGTAAGACGAAATCAATCCAGAGTTTAGGTCTTGAAATTTTTAGAGATGAAATTCATAAAATTGCAGGACCTGTTTATGCTTTAGGAGGAATTTCTTCTTTAAATGCACATGATTGTATAAATGCTGGAGCGTATGGAGTGGCAGTGGTAGGTTCTATTTTAGCTTCCATTGATCCATTTCATTCTACTAAGGAAATTTTAGAGACCGTTTCAAGCTAAAACTTTTATTAAAAATATTTTTGTTTTATAACAAATAGCTTTTTTGTAATGGAGGAAGTCATGGTTGAGCAAAAACAATTAGACACTTTACTTAAAGAAAATCGTGTTTTTAAGCCTAAAAGTTCATTTTCTAAAAAGGCTCATGTAAGTTCAATGTCTGAATATAAAAAAATGTACAATGAATCGGTAAAAACACCAGGTAAATTTTGGTCTAAAGTTGCGAAAGAGTTTGTCTGGTTTAAAAATTGGAAAAAAGTTCTTGAATGGAAAGAACCCCATTCGAAATGGTTTGTCGGCGGACAGACAAATCTAGCTTACAATTGTCTTGATCGTCATTTGACCACATGGAAAAAAAATAAGGCGGCGATTATTTGGGAAGGTGAGCCAGGTGATTCAAGGATTTTAACTTATCAAGAACTTCATCGTGAAGTTTGCAAATTTTCAAATTGTTTAAAAAAAATAGGAATTAAAAAACGAGATAGGGTTGTTATCTATATGCCACAAACCCCTGAGGCTGCAATCGCTATGCTTGCGTGTGCGCGTATAGGTGCTCCTCATAGTGTAGTTTTTGCAGGGTTTAGTGCTAACTCTTTAAGAGATCGTATACAAGATGCGAAGGCAACTGCAGTTTTAACTGCTGATGGTGGTTGGAGAAGAGGCAAAGTTGTACCTTTAAAAGAAAGCACAGATGAAGCGCTCAAAAAATGTCCATCTGTAAAAAGTGTGGTTGTTTTAAAGAGAACTGAAAATACAGTTAAGATGAAGAAAGGGAGAGATTATTGGTGGCATGATTTAATGTCAAATTCTTCTGAAAAAAATGATGCTGCAAAATTGGATTCTGAGCATCCATTGTATATTTTATATACTAGTGGGACTACAGGAAAACCGAAGGGTATCGTCCACACAACAGGTGGTTATATGTGTGGGACATACTTGACTACTAAATACGTTTTTGATTTAAAAGACGATGATACATATTGGTGTACGGCAGATATTGGGTGGGTTACAGGACATAGTTATATTGTCTATGGACCACTTCTTAATGGTGCTACTACAGTCATGTACGAAGGAGCTCCAAACTTCCCAGATTCGGGTCGTTTTTGGGATATAGTCCAGAAATATAAAGTAAACATTTTTTACACGGCACCTACAGCAATTCGTGCGTTTATGAAATGGGGAGACGAACATCCCGAGAGTAGAGATTTATCATCTTTACGTCTGCTAGGTACAGTCGGAGAACCCATAAATCCAGAGGCCTGGATGTGGTATCACGAAAAAATAGGAAAAAAGAAATGTCCGATTGTTGATACATGGTGGCAGACTGAAACAGGGTCAATTATGATTTCACCCTTACCTGGAGCAACTCCCCTTAAACCTGGCACTGCAACACTTCCTTTGTTTGGTGTTGTTCCTGATATTGTTGACAAAGATGGAGTATCTGTTGGATCTAAAGGTGGTGGACTTTTGATTATTAGAAAACCATGGCCATCTATGCTTAGAACTATTTGGGGAGATGATAAGAGATATAAAAAACAATATTGGAGTGACATAAAAGGATGTTATTTTACAGGAGATGGGGCACGAAAAGATAAAGACGGCTACGTTTGGATCATGGGTCGCGTAGATGATGTAATAAATATATCTGGACATCGTCTTGGAACTATGGAAGTTGAAAGTGCGCTTGTTGCTAACCCTCTTGTTGCAGAGGCTGCGTGTGTTGGAATTCCCCATGAAATAAAAGGAGAATCTATAGGAGCATTTGTTACGCTCAAAGGTAAAAATAAAAAGAATAGAAAATTAGAAAAAGAACTTTCTGACTGGGTTGTGAAAGAAATTGGAGCTATTGCAAGACCAGATTATATGCGATTTACAGATGCTCTTCCCAAAACTCGAAGTGGTAAAATAATGCGTCGTTTGCTCCGAGATATTGCTAAAGGATCTGATAAGATCGGAGATACATCAACATTGGAGGATGTCTCTGTTTTACAAAGTCTTCAGGCATATCAAGACGAATAAGATTTTTTAGTTTAGCGCTGGCTGTTTTTTCTTGGGTCTGTCTCCCAGTTTAATTTATCTCTGAGAGTGTTGAAAAAATTTGCCCCTTTCGGTCTTACCATTTTAATTCCGTGAGAGCTTTTAATTATTCGTATTTTACTTCCAGATTCAAGTTCAATACCTGGGAAACCATCCAGTGATAAAAGTGCGTTTTCCTTAAATTGACCCTCTCTATATGAATACCCCACTTCAATTTCGGAGTCTGCAGATACAACTATAGGTCTATTACTTAAAGTATGTGGACAAATAAGATTTATTATCATTACATCCATATCAGGAATAATCAAAGGACCTCCTGCAGATAATGAGTACGCAGTAGATCCAGTAGGAGTAGCTATAATTAATCCATCAGACCTGAAATTCCCCATTTGATTTCCATTAACGCTAATTTCGGTTTCAATCATGTGTGAAACAGGTCCAGCAGTTAAGACTAAATCATTAAGAGCGTCATGAATTTTCTCTTTTTTGGAACCTTTGCAAATAAGAGTACTAAGTCTCATTCTTGATTCAACAACATATTCGTCTTTTAAAAGGATTCTTTCTAATGCAGGAAGTAATTCGAAAATTGGAATATCAGCCAAGAATCCAAGATGTCCAGTATTTACACCTAAAATAAGAGGCCCTTCATTCGAAAGTTCATGAACTGCACGCAAAATTGAACCATCACCGCCGAAAACTATCAACAAATCTGTTTCTTTCGCTATTTCTTCCTTTGGAACGGTAGTAAATGGACCAGATACATTAGAGAAAGTTTCATCTAGAATAACATCAATTTTATTATGAAAGAGCCAATTGACTATTTTACTAAAGTCAAAAGTTGATTTTTTTCCTGAAGACCAACTTGAAAGACCTATTCTTTTAAATGCCATATAAACATCCCTTTCAACAATTAAGAGGAGAAGGGTATCTCAAAAATATCAATCACTGCAACTGTTTCTGAAAGTGGAAACTTAATAGCAATAGTTATTTTTTATTAAAATCTTTTTGGATTTTTGATTTATCCCAGTTGACGCAGATTTCTTTAATAGGACATCTACAGCAAATTTCTATTATACATTTCTTTGGGCAATGCTTAAGTATCCCTAGGCGAGAGATTGCAAAATCAAAACGGGTTGGATCGATAGGATCGATTTTTTTTAATGAATTTGTGATATCTTCTGCCATCAAAAAGTTCATTCTAGTTCTTTTTGTTAGACCAATTTGCACACAAATTTTAGCCATATGTGTATCCAAAGGAATAGTCAATTGATTTGTATGGATAGAGTCCCAGAGACCTAAATCTATTCCATCTGAAGGGCGAATAACCCAACGGAGAAAAAGATTAAAACGTTTGCATGGACTAGATTTAGAAGGATCAGGAAGTAAGTATTGTAAACCGCGCTTTCCTTTTTCATTAATTTTTATATTTTCTGATTCGTTTATTAGTTTATTTCTAAAATGGGTGAGTGAACCTCTTAAGGTTTCTTCATTTTCTTTATAATCTCTAAGGAAGCATTTTTCTAATGAGCCGTATTTCTTAAGTATTGAAGATAAGATCAACATAAAAGTTTTTATTGTATCACTGTTGATCCATCTATATTTAAATTCTCTAAATAGTTCGTTATTCATTTTAGGGTTCAAATTGAGTAACTTATTAGAAGGATTTTTGCCTAATTGAAAGAAAATTGTTTTAAGCGTTTTTCGAATATAGGTTATGTTGCCAAAAGCAAATGTGGAAGAGATAAATGCAACTAATTCTTGGTCTCTGGAGTCTTTGTATTCGTGTACTATCCCAATTGGGTCACTATCTAAAAAACTTTTTTGGTTATATTTTTTGAAAACAATTTCGAGTTTTCTCTTCATTAAGAATATGTCTTTGGGTTGATGCTTATTTAGGCTCATTTTCCGTATCTATAATTAGAGTGAAAGGTCCATCATTTGTTAATGAAATTTCCATTTCTTTTCCAAAATATCCAGTCCTAGTAATAATTTTATTTCGTATTAATTCTGAAACGAATGCATCATATATTGTTTTTGCTATTTTCTTATTTGCTGCTAATTCAAAAGATGGTCTTCTTCCTTTATCGGTTTTTGCATGAAGAGTGAATTGACTTACTACCATTAATTCACCATTTATTTCTTTTATAGAGACTTCTTTATTGTTGGACATAAAAATTCTTAAATTTAAAATTTTTTTTGTAATATTTGCGATATCCTCTAAAGTATCTTTTTTTGATATCCCAAGTAAAATCAGGGCACCTTTACCTACTTTGTTTATTAAATTCCCGTTATAGAAAACAGAACATCTTTTTATTCTTTGTAAAACAATTCTCATGTTTAACCTTTAAAATTAATTCGAATATTGTAAATAAAAAGACATTTTACTAAAAAATGAAAAACATTTAATCTAGCTTTATCTTATTCTATTTTTTGGTATTTTTTGATTTGAAAAAAAAAGCTCTTACAACTTTTGAGGCAGCAGTAATAAGCGATGTAACTCATGTTACTATTCAGAACTGGATAAAAAAAGGATGGATTAAAGCTTATAGAACTGCGGGAGGACACAGGAGGATTGAAACTGAACATCTTTCTGAATTTTTAAATTCAAAAAAAATACCGATAAATAGTAATGTTAATGATGGTTTGTTTAAAGTTTTAATTTTAGAAGATGATAAGAATATATCTGATTTAATTCGTCTACATCTTGTCTCTAGATCAAAAATATATCATGTTAGAGTCGTAGAAAATCTCTTCAGTGCAGGTTTCCTTTTTGGTTCATACAAGCCTAGTTTGGTTGTTATTGATGTCTGTTTTCCTGATATTGATTTAATGCAGGTTTACCAAGAAATGAAAGAGAATGGATTTTCGGATAAAATTAAAATCATGATTATAAACTCTGGAAGGTCACAAAAATCATTTTCTTCTATCTCTGATTTTACCTCTTCTAGAATTTATAATGTCCCTGAAGAAATTAGTGAGTTGATGGAGAGTTTATGAGATTTTATATCTGAGAATTTAGTAATATATTAAATCAAATATTATTCTTCATCTTTTTTCTTATTTTTTTGATCTTTTTGTCTTAGGAACATTTCTACTTCATCTACTAAATTTTCTCCTGAAGGCAGTTCCTCATCAGATAAAGAATTCTTGGATTCAATCAGTCGATCTACATAATCCCTTACGGGTTTGTTTTTACTTATAGCAATTTCAACTTTTTCTTCAAATTCAGAGACGTTTTTTTCTAGTTCGATGGTATTAAATTCTAATGATAGAATTTTTGAGACTTTTGCTATAAGTGCAAGAATAGCTTTTGGATTAGGAGAAAAATTTACATAGTGAGGTACGTTTGCCCAAATACTAACAGTTGGAATATCCTTTTCTTTGAACTTGTCGTTTAGTATTCCTAGAATTCCAGTTGGTCCTTCGTAACGTGATTTACTAATACCAAGAAATGAAGCAAAATCCGGATCTGTGGTGCTTCCACTTACTGAAATTGGGTCTCCATGAAAGACATCTGCAATTAGGCCTCCCATGCTAATCACTTTACTTACAGATTGGTCTTTAACTAGAGTAAGAATTGTATCGCAAAAACTTTGCCAATGATAATTGGGTTCAATACCTTGAAGTATGATTAAGTCGTAATCAAGTTCAGGAGTTAAGCATGCATAAAATATATTCTCTGGCCAAGAAATTTCTCTCTCTTTTAGTTTATTTAGATAGACTAAAGGTCTTGTTTGTTGAAAATTATAGAATGAGTCAGCTTCAATCTCAGCAAAGTTTTTTCCACCTAATTGATCTACAATGAAATCACTAGTAGAGGTCGCTGAACTACTAGCATCATTCCATCCGGAAAAAGACATAATAAGTACTGGATTTCTAAGTTGTAATTTTTTATTGTAAGAAAGAAATTTCAATATCGGTCCTCTTTTATATGAAAAGATGATTTCTTGAAAAATACATGGCTTTAACCTAAATCAATTAGTATTATATCTTATAGTTTAATATTTCAAAGTTCTTTTTAGAAAGTGCTTTGGTAAAAATAAGATATTAAGAGGTTGAAAAAATGAAAATAGATTTAAATGGAAAAATTGCACTTGTAACAGGAGGTAGCAGAGGTATTGGAAGAGCTACTTGTATTGCTTTGGCAAAAGCAGGTGCTTTTGTTGCAGTGAACTATAACAGTTCAACTGAAGAAGCAAAACAAACTGTTAGTGATATTGATTCATACGGAGGAAAATCAGAAATTTTTAAAGCTGATGTTTCTTCTGAAGAAGAAGTAAGTAATATGTTTAATGAAGTAAAAGACAAGCTTGGTACTATAGATATTTTGGTTAATAATGGAGGTGTTATTGCTGATTCTTTACTTATTTCAATGACCTCAAAAGCTTGGGATAAAGTAATCGATATTAATTTAGGTGGAGTTTACAATTGTACTAGAGAAGCTATTAAAATTATGATTCGAAAAAAGAAAGGTAAGGTTATTAATATTTCTTCAGTAATTGCGCTTTCTGGTGGTGCCGGTCAAGCTAATTATGCTGCTGCAAAGGCTGGAATCATTTCTTTTACTAGGGCTTGTGCGGTTGAGATGGGGAAACGTGGAATTCAGTTTAATACTATTTTACCGGGAATGATTGTCACAGATATGAGTAGTAAAGTACGTGAAATCGCTGGCGAAGATATTTTAAAAAAAATTCCCGCTGGAAGATTTGGAGAACCATCTGAAATTGCTGACTTAGTTCTTTTTCTATCATCTCCTTTTTCTAACTATATTAATGGTTCTGCTATTCCTGTTGATGGTGGACTATTAACGATGTAAATGGAGATAGAAAGTATGCTTATTTCGCAAGGTGTAGATATTGTAGATATATTAAGAATTAAAGATGTTATGGGTAGGAGAAAGTCATTTCAAAATAAAGTTTTTACTAGTTATGAAATGTCATTTTGCTTTGATCGTTACAATCCATTTCCGCATTTTGCAGCTCGTTTTGCTGCAAAAGAAGCTTGTTTAAAGGCTTTAGGAATAGGATTAGGTGGGTTTGGTGGTGTGAATAGATTAAAAGAAATTGAAATAAAGTCAGAAGAAACTGGTCAACCAGTTTTATGTTTGTCTGGGTCGGTTGAAAAATTAACAATTGAAAGATCAGTAACTCAAATCTCAGTATCATTAAGCCATACATTTGAATTAGCAATAGCTTCAGTTTTTTTAATGAGTATGAATTAGTTACATTTGTTTCTGTAAGATCTTATTTTTCATTTTTAAATTCTTGGTATTATGCCTAAAAAAAAAAAGAAAAGAACTAAGGATAGAAGTAGATTTTTTCAAAGATTGGAATTCTTTTTCTTTATTCCTTTTTTCAAGATCATTCCATGGATTCCTTTTTTTATATGTAAAACTTTGGCTGTAACTGTAAGTTTTTTAATTTTTAGATTTGCAAAAGGAAGAAGGAAGATAACTCTATATAATTTGTCTGTTGTTTTTCCTAAATGGGACAGAAAAAAAATAATTCACACAGGCAAACAAAGTACTTATTCATTTGTTATGACCGCAGTTGAATCCCTCAAATATAATAAAGTTTTAAATAGTCCTAAAGCGTTGTCCTTTATTCATAAAAATTTTTATAACTTTGATGTATTTAATGAACGCGTCAATTTTTTTCATAGAGAAAGTGAAGGATGTATTTTTATAGTTCCGCATCTAGGTAATTGGGAATTCCTATTGCACGCTGGAACAATTGCAGGAATACCATTAACTGTGCCAGTGAGAAATTTAGACAATCCATATTTACAGGAGAGTCTGCATAAAATTCGTTCAAATTCTGGTCAAGAAATAATCTCAAAAAGAGGAGTCCTGTTAAATATCCGGTCTTCTCTAAAGAAGGGTCGTTCTGTAGCTATACTTGCAGATCAAAACGTGGGTTCATTAGGGGAGAATATCCCGTTTTTTGGAAAGAATGCTAGTACTACGATTACCCCTGCATTTTTTTCCCTAAATTTAAATCGTGCAATAATTCCACTTGCATGTTGCAGATCTGTAGAAGATGAGAAGTTTATTTTAATGATTGGGAATCCTATTTATCCTAGCAAGGAGTTGAGTTCTAAAAGAAATAAAATTATAGAAATGACAATAAAATTGAATGAAGAACTAGAAAAATTTATTCTTCAATTTCCAGATCAATATTTATGGGCACACGATCGTTGGAAGATCAAATAAGTCTGAAATTAAAAGGTATCCCTTAGGTTAGTTAAAAATTTTTTTCCTTTATTTCTTAGTTTGCTTTCTAATTTTTTTGTGCAATCGCAATCTGCACATACTGGATATCCATCGCATTTTTTTGGGTCTCTTGCCATCATGATTTTAATATTGTGAAAGTATTCCTCCCAATAAGGGAGTTCTTCTATCAATTCCTTTCCAGGTCCAAAAGCCTCTCGACAATAACAAACTTCAACCCATTGAATTTCTCCATTTATAAGTAGTCGCGCATTTTCCATACATTTTTTGAAGGCGGGATATGCTATTGAACCGTACCCTAAAGTTTGATTGTCAATTGCCTTCAATAAAGCTTTTTTGTTTTTCTCTTTTAATCTTGCTTTGATCAGATAGCGCACAAACCACCATTTTTGAAATTCATATAATAGGGGCTAAAAAAATAAATTTTATGAATTTAAATACTAACAGGTTTTTTTTCTTTACATGATCTATCTGCTGCCATGGTTAATGCAAGGACACCTCTAGCATGTTCTGCTGTAGCGAGACCTACTCCTCCTATTTTAAGTATATGTCTAACGAAAGAATCAGTCTCTTCTTTCATTGGTCCAAAGAATTCACCTAATGCAAAATCTCCGGGCATAGCGGAACCTAAAAATGCAACATTTACTTCGTGTTCAGGAGTATAAGGACATGGAATTGGTTCGGCAGGTGCTAGAACTACGTCCCTATGAGAGTCATCTATATTTAGGGAACCACCTGTTCCTTGAAGGTCTATTTCCATCGTAGCTGTATATGCAGGCCAGTGATGGGGAGGAAGCCAACTTGTACCAAGAGTAGCAACACTTCCATCATCGAAAGTAACAATTAGCCATTGAAAATCGTCACGATTATACTTTTTAAAAACTTTGCTTGCAGAACGAGCATATACCTCAACTGGTTTTTTCCCTTCCATATACCATAAAATCAAATCTACCATATAAGTTAGTGTGTTTATTGAAGGAGTAGTGTTAGGCGATCGGCGTGCTACAGCTTCTCCAACGGCTCGTGTTACATATATTTTACCTAACGCCATAATTACATCGCCTAGATTTCCAGCATCTACCGATTGTTTGGCAAGTAAATATCGTTTTCTGAAACGTTGAGTATAACCAACAAAAACGGGGGTGTTATTTTTTTTTGCAACTTCTATAATATCGTCAGCTTCGTCTAAATTTAAAACAAATGGTTTTTCTATAAGGACGGGTTTCCCAAGTTCGGCAGCTAATTTTGCTGGTCCATAATGAGATTCTTCATCTGTAGAAATTATGACTGCTTTAACACGGTCGTCTTCTATTGCTTCTCTATAATCTTTGGTAACTACATCGGCTCTAACAGTCTCAGCAAGTCTATCAAGTTTCTCACTGTCAATGTCGCATATTGCCATATGACCAACTTGTGGTATTTGTGCACATGAATGAGCACGAAGAGTACCTATTCCGCCTGAACCGATTACTGCAACACCTACATTGTCCATTTTATTTGCCTCCAATTTCTTAGTTATTTTTTTATAGAGTTTCTGATATTTTAAAATTTATTTTTATTTAGATCATAATGACAGCACGTCCCAAAATGGAGCCCGTTTCTAAACGATCATGTGCTTTTTCTGCATCTTCCAATTTGTATGTTTCTGTGACTAATGGCCATACATCACCTCTAGCAACAAGTTGAAGTGATTCTATTACTTCTTGTTTGGTAGCATATCTACTTCCGATAATTTCTAATTCTTTTTGCACCATTTCCCTAGCTGAAGCAGAAAAATTTTGACCCGCACCTCCGAGAGTAACGAAACGCCCCCCCTTACCTAATGATTGTGTCGCTGATTCAATCGTTTGTGAAGTGGAAACAAAATCTATTGCTACATCTAGCCCCTCTCCATTTGTCATTTCAATTAAAGAACTAGTCACATTTTCCTCTGATGCATCAATAACTTCGTCAGCACCAATTTCTTTACATTTTTCTAGTTTTTCTCCTGCAATGTCGATAGCTATCACCCTAGCACCAGCCCATTTAGCCATCATAACCATATGAATTCCTACTCCACCACCCGCACCAATAACTGCAACATTTTCAAGTGGAGCTATCTTGGCTCTACGAGTTACTTTGTAAGGGGTAGCAATTGCATCACAAATTACAGCGACTTCTGCAGGATTTTTTTTATAGTTTAATTTTTCAGGTAATTTTAGAAAACAATGTGCTGGAAGTTTTATATATTCTGTATATGCACCTTGTATTTGTCTTCCAACATAACCAGAAAAATTCGAACATAATGTCTCACGGTTAATACGACACCATTTACACCCTCCGCAAGTCACATAAAAATATGCGGTAACTGCATCTCCTTCTTTTATATTCTTAACACCCTTACCAACAGAAGATATTTCAGCCGTAATTTCATGACCTATGATGAGTGGGTATTTTATGTCAGGTGTTCTTCCCATTCTGGTGTGATGTATTGTTAGACCAGCTCCACACGCGATAATTTTAGCTACTGCCTCACCCTCGTTAGGTGAAGGTTTTGGTACGTCTTCAAAAACAAATGGTTTGCCTTTTTCTTTAAGTAGCATAGCCCTCAATTTTCTTTCCTCCTGTTTTGACTTTATATTCTTATATTAGAACACGGGTTGCTCTTTTATGAAATATAATAAAAAAACATTTTTTTTAAAATTTGCAAATTTTCTCATATTGGAATATTTTGTTTATTCATTTTGTTATTTTATGTAATAAAAGGTTCGCCCATAAATTTTGTAGAAGGAGATTAGATTCATGCAAGAAAAAACAAAAAGATTTTCCATTACTCCTTTGCTAGTTGTGGCAGTTGTTTCTCTATTCCTTTTGACTGCATGTGGGACTATACAAGGTATGATGAAGGGAATGGGAAAGGATCTTGAAGGTGTTGCTAGAAAGATTCAAAGATCTGCAGAGCCTAGAAGGTAGTTTTTTTAATTCAAATTTCCATTTTTCTTGTTAACTTAAATGGTAATATTTGGGAGATTTTTTCAATCTCCAACATATCCATTGAATCTATATCTCCGATTATATAAATTATTTTTTGCTAAACAGTTGCTTTAGCACCTATATCTTTCCTGTAGTAACAATTTTTCCAATTAATCATTTCAACTGCACGGTATGCTGAACTAATTGCGGAACTTAATTTAGGTCCTTTGCTGGTGATTCCTAAAACTCTTCCTCCAGAAGTTATTGTTTTTCCATTGTTATTAGTTGAAGTTCCAGCGTGAAAAACCATTACATCTTCAATGGCTGATGCTTCATCAATTCCATCAATAATTTCACCACTTTCATAGGAACCAGGATATCCACCAGAACTCATAACAACGCATATTGCAGGGTCATCGTAATATTCAAGATTTGACTTTGAAATATCTCCTTTCGCAGTAGCAATAAGCATAGGCAGAATATCACTCTTTACCCTCATCATAATAGGTTGGCACTCTGGGTCTCCAAATCGACAGTTAAATTCTAATACTTTCATTTCATTTTCTTTAATCATTAATCCTGCATATAGTATTCCACGATATGTTCTTCCTTGTTCGGATAATTTACTAATTACAGGTTTTATAATTGAGTCAATAGCCTGATTTTGAAGGTTTGGAGGTAGGATTGGGGCAGGTGAATAAGCTCCCATTCCTCCTGTGTTAGGACCAAGGTCATTCTCTAAAATTTGTTTGTGATCTTGTGCTGGTGGTAAAGGAAATACATTTTCTCCATCTGTGAAAACAAGCAAACTGGCTTCTTCGCCTTCAAGGAATTCTTCTATAACACATGTATTACCCGCGTTTCCAAAAGTATTTTGTTCCATTATTTCAGAAATAGCTGTTTCAGCACTCATTTTTTCAGAAGATATTATTACCCCTTTCCCGGCAGCTAGACCACTTGCTTTTATAACCCAATTCCTATCTTTTTTGCCGACAAAATCCTTTGCTTTTTTTGGATTATCAAAAATTTCAAATTCTGCAGTTGGAACCTTAGCATCTTTCATTAGTTTTTTAGAAAAAGCCTTACTTGATTCTATTTCTGAAGCTTTTTGATTTGGACCAAATACCAGAATATTTTTTGATTCCAATAGATCTGTAAGACCAAGAGATAAAGGAACTTCAGGTCCTATGACTACAAGATCAGGTTTCTCTTCTATCGCAAGTTGTAAAATCAATTTGATATCTTCAGCACGAACATTAATATTTCTGGCGATTTTACTAGTTCCTGCATTGCCAGGAGTACAAATTATTTCGGTTACATTTTCACTTTGACTTAGTTTCCAAGCAATTGAATGTTCTCTACCTCCAGAACCGACAATTAAAATTTTCATTTTTCCCCTCAAGATTAAATACTAATCTTTTGACTAATTTTAGGGCATTTCGCCTAAAGTATATTGAATTATTGAGATTATAGAAATGGGAGCTGTGTCAGCGCGAAGAATTCTTGGCCCAAGTGAAACCGGAATGAATCCGGCTTGTATAACTCTTTCAGATTCTTCTGGAGACAAATCCCCTTCAGGTCCGGTAAGTATAGAGATTGAAAGATTTTCTTTAGATTTTTTTGTCTGAAGTGCTTCATGAAGAGTTTTCTGATTATTACCTATATAACCAAAAATCTTAATATCGTCTTTCTTTGTTTTAAATATAAATTCTTCTAAATTCTGTATTGGTTTTTCCAAAGGAGGTGGAATTCTGTTAGATTGTCTTGCAGATTCATAAATAATTTTTTTCCATCGCGCTTGTTTTTGTTTTTTTTTCTTTTCAGGGATTCTAATTTCGCATCTTTTAAGCATTAAAGGATAAAAAATATCTACTCCGAGTTCTGTACCCTTCTCAAGAACTCTTTCAAAACGGTCTCCTTTTATCAGGGGAAGACCAAGTGTTATTCTTAAACGAGATTTTCTAGTATTAATTTTTTCCTCTATTATTTTTAATATTATTTTTTCTTTAGTGATATTTTCTATTTTCGAAAAATATTCATAACCTTTAGAATTAGCAATTCTGCATTCTTCTCCTAATTGCATTCTCAACACTTCTCGAATGTGATGTGCTTCGTTGCCTGAAATTGTAATTAATTTTTGACTATTTGCGTCTTCTTCTGTGAAGAAAAGTCTGAGAGGTTTATTCAATTTTTTATAAACTCCATCTTTGCCCAATTCAATTGAGTTTCTTTCGATGATAACTTTAAATCAAAATCTCCGCAAATTTTAGAGAAATTATCACATTGTTTAGGAGTGATTCCCGTGATTAATAAAATTCCTTCAGAGTTTAAGACTTCCGCAAACAATGGGAAAAGCTTTTGGAGTGGGTCAAGAAAAATATTTGCAACTATGAAATCAATTTGACCAAATAATGATTCTAAATGTTTTTTATGCAGCGTTTCATTTATTACCGTTGCTCTTTTTTTTACTTCGTTTGATCGTAAAAGTTTTCGCGTATTTTCTACTGCTTGAGGGTCGATATCAAAAGCAGTGCCGTTTTTTGCACCTAATTTAAGAGCTGCTACTATAAGTATTCCGCTTCCACAACCTATATCTAAGAAGTGATTTATGACGTTTTTTTTAAGGAAATTTTCAATCGATAGAAGTGCAAACTTTGTAGTAGGGTGTCTTCCAGTGCCAAATGAAGTTCCAGGGTCAAGTACTATTTTAATTCTTCCATCAGGTGTTTTTTGATTGTCCCATGAGGGTTGAATCCAGAGTCTTCTTCCAATTTTCAATGGTTCGAAACTATCTCTTGTTCTTTCTAGCCAATCTGTTTCAATAACTTTTCTTGAACTAAGTATGTTTTCTTCTGAAAATTGATCAGATAACCAGTAGTTAATTTTTTGAATTTTTTTATCTATATTTTTTGAATTTTTTAAATAAGTTATCAAGGTAGTTTTTTGATTTTCTCTTTCAATATTTTGAATAGAAGAGACCCCAGACTGAAAGAAGAATTCTGAGATTATATCTATAAATTCGTTTGGAACACTGACACTAAGTTCGATCCAGGAATTTTTGATTGTCAAATTTTTGTTCTATTTAATGAGTTTTTTCTGAAGTAAGATAGTTAGTCAGAGAATTAGCAGTCCAGTTTACTAAAGAAACTACATGATCGTAACGCATTCTCTTCGGCCCTATAACTCCTACTGTTCCGAGAGCACGTCCACCTAAATGATATGGCCTTGCAACCAAACTACATTCTTGTGTTTCTCCTATGGTACATTCAGAGCCTATCAAAACGGTCGTTGTTGAATCTTCTATGCATTTATTTAGAAGTTTGACAATATTATTCTTTTCTTCAAAGGCGTTATAAAGTTCCTGTAGTTTTTCAAAATCATCTGCGAAATCTGGTTGAGAAAATATTTTTGAAGTCCCTTGCATATACAAGGTTGGATTGGAATCTTCTTGTTGTTCATCCGAAAAAATCTGAGAACTCAGCGAGAAAGCTTTTTTGTACAGAAGATCAAAATCCTTTCCTTCCTGATTCATTTGTTCAATTACTTTTTCTTTAATTTCGTTCAGAGTGAGTCCAGAAAACTCATCATTGAGATAGTTTGTTATTTTATCGAGTTCCGCTTGATTAGTTTGATTATCGAGTTTAATCATTTTGTTCTGAATCATTCCGCTTTTAGAAACGATAACAACCATAGCTTTATGTTTTGTGATTTTAATAAATTGTATATGTTGAAAGTGGAGTTGTTTCTGATTAGGAAGCAAGAAAAATCCTGCATTATTTGTAAGTTCTGAAAGAATTTGCGAGATTTCAATTGAGAGTTGTTCTAAGTGCAACTCACGAGATAAATACCTATCTCCTATTGAAGATTTTTCTTGTGAAGTTGGTTCTTTAAATCCAATAAAATGATCGACAAAAGTTCTGTAGCCCAGATCGGTTGGCGAACTGCCAGAAGAAAAATGTGTTTTAGAAAGAAATCCTTCTTCAGAGAGATTACTCATAATACTTCGTAATGTTGCGGGACTGTAATTAATTTCCGAGTCTTTTGAGAGTCTTCTGCTACCTACAGGTTCACCGGTCTCTATGAAAGTATTTACAACAGCTTTTAGTACACTTGCATCTCTTTTGGAAAGAATAATTTCACTCATCCTTTTTTCCTTAGAATTAAAATTTAAATCATTTGCCAAATTATTCTTGGAATGAGTTCCTTAAAATATTAAGATAGGTTGACTGTATGTTTATGTCAAGTAATGGTTTTTCGTTTATGTTCTAAGTTGTTTCATAAGTTTTAGTTTTGATTTATGAAATTCTATGATTCACTAATAGTAGATAATTTTTTCTATATTTAGAGGTTTTTTTGAATAAAAAAATGGGTGTATTTGTAACTTTTGAAGGAGTTGAAGGTTGTGGCAAAACCACACAATTAGAACTTTTGCATTCAAAAATGAAATCTATGGAAATACCTGTTTTGGCAACTCGAGAACCAGGAGGAACAGATTTAGGAAGAGGACTAAGAGATATACTCTTGTTTTCTGAAAAGGATAGTATTGATATTGGAACAGAGTTGCTATTGTATGAAGCAGATCGTATCCAACATGTAAAAGAAGTAATTATCCCTTCTTTGAAAAAAGGAATAAATGTTCTATGTGATCGTTTTTTTGATTCCACTACGGCATATCAAGTATATGGGCGTGGTCTTGATTTTGAACTCGTTGATAAGATTAACAAGTTTGCAAGTTGCGGTTTGGAACCTGATCTAACTTTCTTATTGCAAGTGCCAGTATCAGAGGGATTGAAACGGGCTAATTCTAGTAGTTCGGCAGATAGATTAGAAAAAGAGGATTTAGAATTTCATGAAAAAGTAAAAAATGGTTTCCTGAAGATAGCAAGAGAAAATTCAGAACGTTTTAATTTAATAACAGACGGTAAAGATATAGATACTATTCACGCAGAGATTTCAGAAATCGTATCGAGAGTTTTTAGATGGTTTTAAAATTTTCAATTTCTCAGAAAACTGCGTTTGATCAGTTAGATAAAGATTTTTCTAGCAGACAATTTGCTAAAGTTTATCTCTTTCATGGACCTTCGAGGTCAGGAAAATTAGAAACAGCTCTGTTTTTTTCAAAAAAAATATTTTGTGAATTATCTGATCCTCCTTGTGGAAATTGCTTGAGTTGTGAAAAATTTGATCTAGGTACTCACTTAGATTTTTTTAGAATTTCTTTATATGATGAGAAAAAAAAAGGAAGAATAGAGACAATTAGGCAAGAAATACTTCCCCGAGTTTATCAGAAGGCAAATCAAGGAACTTGTAAGGTTTTTGTTTTTGATGCCGCCGAAAATATGACTCTGTCTTCTTTTAATGCGCTATTAAAAGTCATAGAGGAACCTCCCCCGAATACGTTCTTTTTTTTTATTACATCAAATTTGTACTCAATTCCTATTACGTTTTTTTCTCGTTGTAGGAAAGTCAGATTTCATCCTTTAAGTAGAGATATGATCAAAAAGAGACTTTCCGAAAATTATGAGGGAAAAGAGGAAGATGTTGATAAATTAGTTTCACTAAATTTTGGAGATATAGAATCAATTTCTGCTGATCAAATAGAAGTTGCGGAGAAGTGTAGGGAACAATCCCTGAATTTTTTAAAAGAATCAATGAGATCCAGTGAACAGGTAGATCCGATTAAGTTAATGAATTTTACAACTGTCAAATTTGATAATTCTAAAACACAAAGAGATAATGCAATTAGTTTTCTAATTTCCATTCGTTCTCTACTTCGGGATGTGTTAGTTTTACAACTGAGTTCTGAGGATTTATTATGGAATATTGATATAGAAGAGGATTTGAGAGAAATCTCAACTAATTGGAATGAAGCTAAATTAGCAGATGCCTTTTTAATATTGGAGAAATCTATTAAAGGTCTTCAAGATTTAAATACAAATTCAATTTTAACTCTTGAAAGTTTAGTTCATTCAATTCGTTCATTCTTAGTAGAAAGATAAAAACTTTTTAGGAAATTTTTGATGAAGTTAGAAGAATCAAATATTACAAAAACTCAATTAGATAGCAGAATAAAGGTTGTTGGTATTAGAACACGTAGTTCTGCAAAGTCAGTTATGCATAGTTTAGGTTCTATTTCTCTTAGAGTCGGAGATAAGGTAAAAATTCGTTCAAAATCAGGAGAAACAGATATTGGAACTATTTCTGATAATCCAAGATTTTTGGAATCAAAATATTGTCCAGAAGATCTTCCTGAAGTCATTGTTAAAGCTGATTCTGAAGATTTGAAAAATATTTTAGAGATAGAGAAATTGGAATCTAAAGCTTTAGAACTTAC